>CAZTQK010000269.1:0-8922 GCA_964615635.1 uncultured Planctomycetales bacterium | reverse complement strand
GTAATCGCCTACACCTGTTGGTCGTAAGTCGCGGCATCCTGTCCCTGGTGGTGATGGACCATGGCGAGGAATGCGTCATGTCAGCGGCAGGATTGAACCGGGTTAGCAGGCTTTGCCCGGAAAAAAAGTCTTCTTTTCCCATCGGCAGCAGCCCGTGCATGAGTCGCTTGCGACCGCTCATCGAGGCATTGAGCAATCGAAACTGCACCGTTCTGATTCATGGCGAATCAGGCACCGGCAAGGAAGTCATCGCCCGCCATATGCACGCCGCGGGCCCTCGCCGGCTGTGCCCGTTCATTGCGGTGGATTGCACGTCGCTGCGAGACACCCTCTTCGAGTCACAGCTTTTCGGCCACACCAAAGGCGCGTTCACCGGCGCCGGCCAGTCCATCATCGGTTTCTTTCGCGCCGCCGACGGCGGGACGCTGTTTCTCGATGAGATCGGCGAGTTGAGCCTGCACGTTCAAGCCAAGCTGCTGCGCTGCATCCAGGATCGCGCTGTCGTTCCCCTGGGAAGCGTTGAGCCGGTCGCCGTTGACGTCCGCATCATCGGGGCGACACACCGCGATCTCAAGGCCATGGTCGCGCGCGGCGAGTTTCGCCAGGACCTGTATTTCCGCCTCAATGTCGTCCGCATCACGCTGCCTCCCCTGCGGGAGCGGGGCCCCGACATCCGAATGCTGGCAGAGCATTTTCTCCACCAGTTCGCCCGAATGAACTGCGAGCCGGTCAAGTTCCTGGCACCCGATGCCATTCGGGTGATCCAGACCTACGCTTGGCCGGGCAACGTGCGCGAACTGGCTAACGCGATGGAGCAGGCTCATATCCTGGCCAAGGGCGGTTTCGTCACCGCTTCCGACCTGCCGGAGGAGATTACCCTCGGCGCCGCCGGTGCGGTCCTGGAGGCCGAATCGGCCATTGTGCCGCTGGCAACCGCGGAACTTGCGCTGATCACCCGCGCCCTTCGCGCCTCAGCCGGTAATCAGAGTCGGGCTGCCGAGATGCTTCAAATCGACCGGCGCCGCCTCTATCGCAAGGTCCGGCACTACGGTCTTGCGTCAATGGTTCGCTGAACGGAATTGCCAAGATGAGAGACAGGACGCAAGGTCTCCCGCACCGGCAGTTCGGGCACAGACCTTTTCCTGACGCTTTCAGAGTCTTCCGCAGCCTTGCATAATCTGCACCGCATCACGACAACATAAGCCTCTTCGTCGCCGCAATACACGCGTCACATCCGTGCCGGCCCGGTCTATGCGCCCCCGGCATCGCCGAACACCCTCGGCAATCCTGTGACGGAATGGCACATCAATCCAAAATGGTACCGTGCTTCATAACCGAATGAGCCGCCGTGAGTTGTCACCGGCATTGTGGCTGCCGGCACCAGAACGGTACAGTGATCGCTTCTCGCATCGACTTGCCACCTTGAAAAATCGTTGTCATTCAACCACCGCGAGCACAATGACTTGCGACGAATCCTGCTCTGGCACTCAACTCTGGCACGCCGAGTGCTTTACCGAGAGGTGTCTTGAACGGCCTTTTGAAAGGAGCGAAAAACGTGAAGTCGTCCTCGGATACATCTGTTTTGTTACTGGCCATGGGTGCCCGCCCGGCATCGGAGTTGCTGAAACTCGCCCTCCGGCACGCCTGGTCAATCCGAGAAACGGTTTCCGCAACAGCCGCGTTTGAGGAAATCCTGCGGCGTCGCCCGATTGTGACGCTCCTTGAGGTACTGGCCAAGCCGGATGACGCCGTTGAGTTGATCCGGTTCGTGCGTGCGAGTTCGGCAACCGTTCTGCTGCTGGCTGTTGCAGTCCAACACAGTGAGGACATCGAGCTCGCGGTTCGCGCGGCCGGCATCGATTTTTACATCCCCGGTCCCGAGAACACGGTTCTGATCGAGCAAGCGGTCGCCGAACTCCTGGAACGACGAAGCCGAACCGATGCCCGAGCTCGTTCGAGACGGCCGGCTTCGAGACCGAAACACCAAAGATCTCTCTCTCACTCTCTCCTCCTCCCAACAGACATGGGCGGCGGGTACTACCAGCCCGCCGCCCATCTCTTAGGTTGCGGAGAGCTTGTTCGAACAGGCAAATCCGAGAAGGTGCGTCCCAGGAAGACCAACGCGTCTTCAGACGGGAGTGATCTTAAGCATGCCAACGGAGGCTTAGCCGTCCAAGGGCGTTGTTCACGGCCCGGCCATCGCTGATGAGATGAGGATCTTCGCGATCCCGCCGTGCGGACACGGCGGATGCCCTCGAACAGGAATCGTCATCCACCGCAGTCGGACTGCGGATCAGAGAGAGTCTGAAACAGCAAGAGTCGAATTCACTTCCCAAGGAGAAACGACATGAAAGCACTAAGGAAAACTGGAATCGCAGTTCTGGTCATCGCGGGGGTCATGCTGACCTCCGGATACAGTTACGGACAGGGCGTCGGCAATCTCGGAGCCCTGCCTAGCGTATTCCCCGGCGACCCGGCGGTCGGCGGCTGGTTCATCGGCCAGTACCCAGTGGAGCGCGATCCGAACGGCCCGGCCTGGATCAAGAACCTGACCAACCCCAACGGCGGCAACATCATTGCTCAGCCCGGCCAGATGTTCACGGTTCAGGAGTCGCTCATCATCTCGGGCAGTCTGCCGTGGAGCGACTGGCACGAGCAGATCCTGACTCCGGGCTGGGACTGGGCACCGCCTGCCGTTCTTCTGGCAAACGGAGCTGTTGCTCCCGGCCTGACTATCTCGCACACACCGGGTAGCCCGACAAGCGGCGGGGCAATCGATTTCTATTTCAACTCGCTGCCCGTCGGAACCAAGGTCGATATCCGCAAGCAACTGCAGTATCTCGGCGGCGCCACCGGCGCGCCGTTCGACGGGATCGTGCGGATAGCGGAGTACCCCACACCCGAGCCGGCTGCTCTGGGCCTGATGCTCCTCGGCAGCCTTGCTCTCTGGCGGCGTCGGAGACACGCGACCGGAGGCTGATCCAGGCGGGAAGCCTTGGGCTGTCGTGCCTGGGCGGCCTGGCACTTGTTCGCAAACGCCAAGCCATCGTGTGATGGCAGGTTTTCAGGAATCGTTAACAGTAACCAGATAGAAACCACTTTTCAGGAGCAAGACGATGAAAACGCAGAACATGATCAAGTTGGCCGTTGTCGCTCTGATCGGTTCGGTCGCCTCGCAGGCGGTCCTGGCCCAGGGCGTGGGGAACCTCGCGTCACTACCCACACAGTTCGAGACGTCCGATCCGCCCACTGGGTGGGTGGTGGTGGATCCGAACGGTCTGCCCATCCCCGTCTCCCTCGATCCGACAGGGCCGGTCTGGAAGAAAGACTTCACCGGCCCCAACGGCGGCCCGTTCAGTTATCCCGCGATGTCGCCGCCGCTACACGTATCCGAACATCTCATTGTCGCGGGCAACATCCCCTGGACCGACTGGCACGAGGACGTTCTGGACCCCAACTGGACCTGGGCGAATCCCCTACTGCTCGTGAACGGCCTGCCCGCACCGGGTCTCACCGTCGCCGGGGTCGGCACCAGCAGTCTCTCGTTCTTCTTCAATCCCGTCGCGCCGGGTTCGATCATCGATATCCGCAAGGAGCTTGTCTACAACGGCGTGCCGGGAACGGCCTTCATCGGCACACTGCCGATCATCGAGTATCCGACACCGGAGCCGACCAGCCTGGGCCTGCTGGCGCTGGGAGGTTTGGTTGCCCTGCGCCGCCGCAGGCGTATCGCCTCGTGAGCTCTGGTACTCGAAAACAGGCCCGGCTGTGTCCAGTCGGGGCAAAGCTTATGAATTGTCTTATTGATGCTGAAGGAGCATTGAGATGAGAACAAGCAGGACTATCATTCTCACGGGTACCGCGATTGGCCTGACATTTGCAGCCTTCTCGCCGGGGGCACGTGCCAACCTCCTGGTCGATCCCGGCTTCGAGGTCAACGCGCTGACCACCTATACGAACGTGCTCAACAACTTCGTCGGATACCAGGGTATCTGGGGCGTCGAATCGGCGACGATCTCAGGCGTTGACGGGGGTGTCACACCGGCCCAGGGGGCCAGGATGCTTCGCATGACCGACGATGGCCTCGTTGCCACCCAGGCCTTCCAGGCCACCGACGTGACGTCCTACGCCGCCCTTATCGACAGCGGGGGTGCGACCGTCAACCTGAGCGCCCTGCTCAACGCGGGTCCGAATGTGCCCGCAGGCGTCGGCGGCGTCACTGTCAGGTTCTTCACTGCCGCCAACTGGGGCTCGGCCATTGGCGCTCCCGTCAGCGGCAGCCTCGCTCTCGACAACCTCTCCGGAACGTGGCAGACGGCATCGGTCAGCACCGCCATTCCGGTCAGCACACGATGGCTGATCACGGAGGTGGCGTTCACCAACTCCACAATGCTGGGGAACCCTGGCTACGTGGATGCCGCAGACCTCACTGTGACACCCGAACCGGCCAGCCTCGGGCTACTGTGCCTGGGCGGGCTGCTGCTTATTCGTAGACGCTCTGTTGCGTGATGACAGGATTGCAGAGACTTGAAGAAGCGAGAGCAGAAGCGCTCTCAAGGAGCAGAAGAATGAAAACCCGAAAGACCCTCACAATGTCAGCGGCTGTTTTGCTGGTCGCCGCGCCAATGTCGTTCGCCCAGGGCGTGGGCAACCTGGGATCGCTGCCGACGCTGTTCACATCACCGGTGCCTATCACCGGCTGGAGCGTGGACAGCGGCAACGCGGCCAATCCCTGGCTGCCGGTTCAAATCGATCCGAACGGCCCGCAGTGGGTCAAAACGTTCACCGGCGCCAATGGCCTGCCCATCGTTGCGGTGCCCGGCCAGACGTTTACACTGCAGGAACTGCTCGTCGTCGCCCCCACGCAAAGCTGGGAAGACTGGCACGAGCACATTCTGACGCCGGAATGGGAATGGGTGCAGCCCACCGTCTTGTTCGCGAATTTCGCTCCCCCACCGGGCCTGACCACGGTTGTCACGCCGGGCAGTCTCACGACCGGCGGGACGATTGATTTCACCTTCAACCCTCTGGTGCCCGGCACGCTCATCGATATTCGCAAGACTCTGCAGTATGTCGGCCAGTCGGGCACGGTTTTCACGGGAAAGATCGAAATCGCCCAATTCCCGACGCCCGAACCGACTTCGCTGGTCCTGCTGGCTCTGGGTGGCCTGGCGATGATCAGGCGACGATCGTTTTCGTAACAGCCTCTGTCACAGGCCGGATCTCTCCCGTTCCCCCGGAATCACCTGGAAGTGAGCCCCGGGGGAACGCGCGCGCCTGCCTGCATGCCGAAATGCGGCCGTGCCCAGCGGGCTTGGTGACTGGTACACACACCTGGGGCCGGACGGGCTTCGGCTACCGGGTGGAGGAATCCCGGATACTCGCGAGCGTGTTGCCCGTCACCAGACTTTGAGCCTCTGGGTTCCCTCACCCGTCTTCTCAAACGGTCCGGGCATCAGGGCCGATTCGGTCCGCGGCTTGCCGAAGTAGTCGGTATCCACGCGAATCGGCGCGCCATTCGGCAGCTTGTAGGGCAGATCGGGAATGGCCGCCTTGCCGAGCAGCTCGGTGGTCACCAGTTTTCGCGGCCGGCCGGCGATCAAGACCTCGCCGAGCGAGAATCCAAGGTGGAAGCCGTCGGCGGCCTCGACCAGTTTGACGGCCGGATCAAATTCCGGTTTGACCAGCGGATCGGCCTCGTACTTGGAGGGCTTGGCGCCTTTGAGAAACACGTTGCCGTCCATCCACGAAGGCAGCTTCGCGGCATCATAGTCGGCCAGCCCGTTGCCGCCTGCAAAGACGTTGTTGTAGAAGCGGTTGTCGCCGCCCACGATGTTGCGAAGCCCCGCCACCTCCGTGGAGTGCGGCTTGTGGAACGGAGTCTCCCGCCTCAACTCGGGTCGGGGCACGATGCGCCCGGTGATCAGGTTGTGCGCGTAAGCGCCGCCCTCGGACATATCGAGCAGCGTCGTCGGGGAAAGAAAGATGTTGTTGTCCACCAGGAACGGTCCGTGGTCAACTTCGACGAACAGGTCCTCGCTCCTGTTCTCATGGAAGAGGTTGCCCGACACGCGGGTTCCCTGGGCCATCCAATCCAGCCAGAGCCCCCGGCAGGTGCGATAGATGTGATTTCGGGTGATCGCGGTGTCGATCGCGGCGTGGAACTTGATGCCCGCCATCTCGGCGCCCGAGAACAGCGCCCGCACGTGGATGTCATGGATAACGTTGCCGGTGACCACGCAGAAGACAGGTCCCAGGCTGCCGACAATGCCCGCTTGTTCGCAATGGGAAACGGTGTTGTTGCGGACGATGTGG
Organism: uncultured Planctomycetales bacterium; assembly: GCA_964615635.1. Lineage (GTDB taxonomy): Bacteria > Planctomycetota > Phycisphaerae > UBA1845 > PWPN01 > JAUCQB01. The sequence continues at coordinate 2,607 of CAZTQK010000269.1, read as the reverse complement.
TGGCCGATGGTCTCCTTGTTCCAGCCGTTCGCCAGGCCGCGTTCGATGGTCTTGACGTACCCCTCGGCTGTATTGGCCGAGGTGTTGTCATACTGGTCGCCGTGTTTTCCAAGGGCGATGCCCGAACACACCGAGTGGCTGACCACGTTGTTCTCGATGATCCAGCCCTTGCTCCAGTGGGTACCGATCAGACCGATCTGTTCGGCCGTCGGCGGAGCCCACGGGGTGGCGGCATGGCGCATGGTGAAACCGCGTACGGTGATGTAGTCCCTTCCCGGCTTGTCGGGATAGAAGACCGTCCGACGAACGTTGACCTCCACCAGTTGCTCGTTGGGATTGACGCCCTTGAACTGGGCCCAGATCGTGGTGTTCTGGTCGTCCACGCGGCCGAACCAGAGCGGGGTGGTACCCACGGGTTTCAGAACCTCGTCGAATTTCGCCGCCTCGGCCAGCCACTCGCCGTTGAGATAGACCGCCCCAGTGTGGTGTTCGCGGCCCTTGGGATTGAACCAGTCGCCACGAATCAGGTCGCGGTAGGGGTTGAAACTGCCGAAGAACGAGTTCGGCAGTGTCACTTTCCAGGTGTCGTCCTGGACCTTCGTCCAGTCCTTGACGACTTCCGAGCCTTTGATCTCGACCTTTTCGCCCGGCGACGCCTGGTAGACGATCCGTTTGGCATCGGACCGGCCTCCGCGCGGCGGATTGATGCGTTCGCGGTAGACGCCTTCGTGGACGGTGATCACATCGCCCGGTTGGGCCAAGTCGGCGGCCCTTTGAATCGTGCGGAGCGGTTCAGCCTGCGCGCCGGTGTTGGAGTCCTTGCCGTTGACGGCGACGTGGAACTCCGCGGCGTGGATCGAACCGGCGAGTGCGAGCATGCCTGCGACGATGATGACTGTCTTCATGTTCTTGTCCCCATGTTCGGTGATTGGTGTCCGTGATAAACGCCTAGTCCGTTGCCGAGCATGGTACCACCTGAAAAGCCGGCACGCCATGTTGCTGTGGAAGCGCCCTTGTGTGTGTTCTCGTATGGCTGCGATCCCTGTCGCCTCGGGGCCTAGGTCACAACCGTCCAGCGGCAATGCAGTTGTCGGAGGCTTTCGAGCATTTCATCCACTTGAACCAGCCCGAGCTTGAGTACGGCCGGGCGCTGCCCGTGCAGGTAGATGTGGGCGATGGCCAGGTCACCTTTACGCATGATCTCAATTCGGCCCTCGCCGTTGAGTGGATAGCCTTCGCATTCGGATTGCAGCTTGAACACCAGCCGGCGATCGGTGAGCACCGAGCCGGCGACCGCGGCCTGGGCGGGAGAGAAATCCCTGTCGTGGATGAAGCGGACAAAGCTCTCTCCCGGCTGGGGCTCGAACCACTGTGAAATGCCATGCCGGACCTGCGGATCCAGGGCTCGCCAGGGATCGTGCCGACGATCTCGTTCCTCGATCAGACGCTGGTATGCATGCGAGCCACGCCCACCGTTATTGCGGAAGAAGCTGACGGCCACTGCAAGCGATACAATCCGCAGGCGGCATGACTCATGTGGAGCCTTGCCGGTGACATGCGTCTCCACCTCCCTTGAAGGCTCGCAATAGCGGCAGGAGAACACGGGGAAAGGTTGGTCAAAGGGACTGTCCACATGCCGGGTTCTGGGCAGTTGTCTGAGCAGTTCCGGCCCGGAGGAGCCGGAAAACCGTTCGAGTTCACCAATCGCCATGTCGACGTGTTTGTTCCAGCGGGCTCGTTCTTTGCCGATCATGCGCTCAGGCCAATAGAGCAGATGGACCCGCAGATCGCTGCGTCCCGAACAGCCAACACACTTGCGTGGAAAGGAGTTCCTGAGATCCTCACGAGCCAGAGCCGCGGCGGGAAACTCAAAATGAGCGCCGTCACTCCTGACCCCTTCAAGCTGGACGACCTGTTCCAAATGCGGACGAGCAGCCACCATGGGTGCCGGCTTCGAGGCGCTTTGCTTCGAGGAACCCTGGCGTGCTTCCGAGTTCTCGAAGATGCCCGTCGACCCCATGACGGATCGAGAGGAAGGATCATCCTCGGTGATCCACGCCATGATCGTGTCTTCGTCCGTCGGTTTCTCGTTGCCGATGATGAACTCGGCATGGCACTTCACACAACGAGCCTTGCGCCCAACGGCCGCGGGGGAGACGCGGTACTTCTGAGAACAACACTGACATCGAACAACCACCTGCTCGGACATGGGCTCCCCCTGCACGAGCTTCGACCTCGCGGGATGCCTGCCGCTATCCGCCAATCGCGGGCGCCTGGATACCAGACTCTGGCGGCACCCGCTCTGTCGCCCACCTCAGCGGGTTTGGCATTCCTGGCGTGGGACGACGCACCGCTCGCTACCACATACAACTGCAGCCCGGCACCGAACTGATGCGATGTGACGGCCGGGCTGATCCGCCGCCACGATATGGAAATGAGGTGGCGGTCCTCTTTCTGACTCTGTGCCCCGTTCCCCAGTGCCGTCTCATCTTAAGTATACCTCATAACCCGGGAAGTGTGGCAAGGCCGCCGATCCCAGCGGCTCGCGCGGGTCCGTGACGCTTGAGGCGGGGATGCGCCACGGCTTTTTCAGAACCGCGACCGTGA
>CAZTQK010000268.1:0-8923 GCA_964615635.1 uncultured Planctomycetales bacterium | reverse complement strand
GGAGACCTGGAAGAGCATCCCGCTCACCGCCGCCCAGGAAGCGGCGCTGGATGAGTACTTAGCCAGGCGGGAGAAGGTGCCCTTCGAGTACCGCGGAACGGAATGGCAGGCCCATATTGATGACGTGCAGGAGGTGAGACGGCACGCCGGGCTGCCATCGCAGGTGGCGGGCAGAATCTTCGGGATGTTCCCCAACGTCAGCTTTGACGCGGGACTCACGAGCACCGTTGCCGCCTTTAGTGACGCCAATCAATGGATTGCGGAGACTATCAGTTTCATCGCCAACCGGCCGGAGCATCACCTGCTGATTAAGGTACATCCCGCCGAATGCCGGCGCAACGCCCAGGACCCACTGATTCCCTATCTCCGCCGGCGGTTTCCCAGTCTGCCTGCGAACGTGCACCTGATTCCGCCGGACGCTGGCATCACGGCCCGGGCCGTCACCCGCCTGTCCGATTGGGCCCTCGTCTACACCTCGACGGTCTCGGTCGAAGCGGCGGCAACCGGCAAACCCGTGATGCTTGTGGGCGGCGGCTGGAACGCTGGTCGAGGCTTCACACACGACATGCGATCCGCCGGGGAGTATTTTGAGAAGCTCTCGGGGATCTGCTCCGGGCAATGGAACCCTGTCCACCCGCTCGAGCTTGCCCGGCGATATGCCTTTGCTCTGTTCTTCCGATCGAACATCCCGATCAACCACTACGCCGTGCTCGATCTGAACGTCACCTCACTCAATATCGACTGTCTGGCAGATCTGGCGCCGGGGCGCGACCCGTCGATGGACATCATCTGTCGGGGCGTGATGCTTGACGAACCGATGGAGTACCCCTTCAGCGGGAACTGACGAGCGATCCACTTTGTCGGTCGAGCATTCTCAGGTTGACCACGACAGACGGGGCTTGGTCATGTTACTGGTCGTGCTTGAGCCCCGGTCATCACGCCCTATTCTCAGAGCCTTCGGCACAATCTGCCAGGACTGGTGAGGCGGGACTCACGAAGATGGGGTGCATCGAGAACCTTGGCGAAGACACTCGTCTCTACGACGAGGCATGGACCGCCGTTAAACCTCGGCGAGTCGTGGACGGTCGCTGAAGCCGCTTGCCGACCCGGTCAACGATGGGCACGAGGATGCGCTCATGACGACAGAGAATCGGCGAGACGGCATCAATTCTGCCTGTTGACTGCCAGTTGATACAGCCGCAAGTGTTGTTACAGCGGTCCCTGATTCCGCATAATGCGCAAGTCGTTTTCTCAACCAGGGACTGGGCGGCAATTCGCCGTCGAACCCCTTCATCTATCCCGTGCTGGACGTGTCCCACGCACCATCTACTCTTCGGCCCGGCACGGGGAAACTGGACGCAAGGATACAGATAACCCTCAGGGTCAACGGACAACTGTCGATTGGCCAATTCGCAGCGATGCTTGCGGAAATACCAGCGGTTGCCGCTCGCGGCCAGCTTGTCATCAAGCGGGCTGAGATAGAACTTGCGTTCCGCTCGCGTCCATTCCACGTACAGTTCTCCAAGCCGCATGTACTGGTCGGCCAGGACTCGCAGGTCGGACTCTCGCCACTGAGCCCCGTAATTCAACGACACCGTCACGTAGCGGCACGAGAGATCCATCAGAAAACAGATCGATTCTGCGAGCCATCGAACCGTCTGAGGCGTTACCACCAGCAGCACGCTTGCATAGGGACGGACCGACAACAGAAGCTCAAGACGCCGCACCAGGTCGTCAAAAGATCCTTTCCCATTGGGCAGGCGTCGATGTCGATCATGAGCCTGTCGCACCCCGTCGAAGCTCATCGCCACCGCGATGTCATTGCGCAGCACGAAATCGAGAAAAGTCTGGTCGAGCAGGAGCCCGTTTGTGATGACCCGGTAGTGAAAACGCCCTAGCTCGTGCCGCTCAAGCTCATGGCCATACTCGACCAGCGACTGAATCAGGTCCTGGTGCAGCAGCGGCTCCCCACCGGAGAAGACAATACCGCACGACCCCGGCGAGATCCTGCCCCCCAGGACCATGGTCCTGCGCCCCGTTTCTTCGCTCATGACCACACCGTCCCGTGGCGGCGAATAGCAGTAGGTGCATCGCATGTTGCAGGCGGTGGTCAAATGAAGTGTGAGGTCCATGTCGGGTTGCCCCCTGCCCTTTGGGCTCAGCCAAGCGTGCTCGGCCACCCCATGGCGAGACCGACGGGATTCAGTCTCGGTGCCGACTGCGGTTGGGTGCGGCGGGCTTCCTTCGCTGCGCCCGCCTGTTCGGCTGTTGCAGCCTGCGTGCCCCGTCGACTGCCTCCCCGGGATTGGAGTCCCACCCCCGGCAGGTCGGACGAACCTCCCGACCCGGGGACCCGAATCCCATTTCTATCTCATCAGATTCATGAGCCCTGGTTTTGTTCCGCACTTTTTTGTGCCATCGGCGCGGCACGCGTGTCCTCGCGTGAACCACAGGCGTCGGCCCGGAGGATTCAGGGTCCAGGGTTCGGGGTTCAGGGTTCAGGGCCGGGCCAGAGCCTGCCGCAACCGCTCAGTCACGGCTTCGGCGGGCTCCAGGCGTGCCCACGTGCGGTTGTCAACCAGTGCCGCGATGGGCTCGCCGGTGTCGGGCATGGTCAGGCCGGGAGCCAGCTCCAGGAGTGGGACCAGAATGAAGGGACGCTCACGGATATCGGGGTCGGGAATCTGCAGGTCCGGATCGCTAAGCACCACCCGACCATGGAGAAGGACATCCAGATCGATTGTTCTCGGGGCGTACTTATCCATCGTGCGGACCCTGCCCAATCTCGACTCGATATCGCGGAGTACATCGAATTTAAGCGATCTGGGCGGGAGACGAGTCTCCACACGCCAGGCGCCGTTGAGGAACCGAGGCTGATCGAGCCGACCAACGGGCGTTGTCCAGTAGAATGTGGACGAAGCTACGACCCGTACCTGCTGCTGGAGAAACTGCAGAGCCCTGGCAACGTTTCGCTCCGGCTCGATGTTCGAGCCGACGGCAATAAAGGCATCAACGTGTGCGTCAGACACGGCTGTCTCTGTCCCGCGTGATCTCGACGGCCACGCTGCGGGCAAAACGCAGCGCTGCCGGCTTGTCCACGCAAACCGTCACTCGCGCCACCCTCGGCTCCTCAAGGCAGACCTGGGCGATGCCCTCGGCCAAGTGCTCGATCAGTCGACAAGACGACTGCTCCACCAGGGCGATCACCTTCTTTTTGAGCACCTTGTAGTCAACGGTATCGGCTACGTCGTCGGTTCGGCATGCTTTGTGCAAATCGGCGTAGAGAGTGATGTTAATGACGATGTCCTGCTTCTCCCGCCGCTCATCATCGTAGATCCCGATGATGCAGCGCATCGCAAGGTCGCGGATGTGGATCCGGTCGAGATGCTCACCGTCAGAGGCCATACACTGTTCCCTTCATATGAAACCCGCCGTCAACGAAGATCACCTGACCTGTGACGAAATCGCTCCGCAGCAGGAACAGGATCGCCTCAGTGATCTCCTCTTCGCTGCCAATCCGCTGAAGGGGGACATTGCCGGCCATCTTCTGCAGATACGATTCGTCTTCACCGGGCGGCGGCAAAATGAGGCCCGGCGCCACCGCGTTCACCCGGATTGACGGGGCGAATTCCAGAGCCATCATTCGAGTCAGCGTCAAGAGCATTCGCTTGCTCAGATGATACGCGGCATGGACCCGATCGTAGTGGACGACTCGCGTATCGAGAAGATTCACGATCGCCCCGCTCCGGCCCTGGGCAGCGAGTGATCGCGAAAGGAGAAACGGGGACATGGCATTGACCTGCATGTTCTCAGCGACATCGAGCAGGGTCATCTCGACCAGAGTATTGCGGGGGAAGATCGATGCGTTGTTCACCAGGATATCGATCGGTCCGGCTTGATTGCAGGCCTGATCGAGCAGTCCTTGGCAGACCTCCGCGTCGCCCAGGTCGGCCTGAATGGTCCACGCATGCACCCCGAGACGACGAGCGGCGTCGGCGCACTCTGCGGCAGCCTCCGCTGACGTCTGATAGTGAATGACGACCGACACCCCCTCTGCGGCCAGGGCCAAGGCAGTCGCCCGCCCCAGCCGCTTGCCACCCCCGGTGATCAGTGCTGTTTTCCCGGACAAATGCATGACCAACCCTGTCCTCAGGAATCGTGTGGAGACACCTTATGGGCTCACGTATGATTTGGCAAACAGGGCCTTCGCGGTCTCGGCTTGCTCCGGCCTCAGCCACCTCCGCCGGGTCGCAGGGCCATGGCGAGGCCCCACAAATGACCGAGGGTGTCGCAGAACGCGGAGTACCCGATCTGGCATCTGACCTCGGGAACCAGCGCCCGCCCTCCGACGACAAAGGCACTGCCGCAACTCAGCGCCGTCTCGTACAGCAAGCGGCACTGTTCCACGAAGAAGGGGACGTTCGGAATGATCGACGCGCTGAGCCAGAACAGGCTTGGGCGCACATCCTCAATTGCGGCCGCCAGCGTGGCCGCCGGATGGCCGCAGCCGTACGACCTTGCCGCCCAACCCGCTTCCAACAAAGTGACCTCGACCATGCTGGTCGCCAGTGCGTAGGGATCGCCCTCCAGCGTCGCGCCGATCGCCGTCAATGCTCCTTCAGGAGGCGGCGGAAGGATCAGCCGCAATTCGTGAAGCAGCCTTGCCACAATCTCGACACCTCGCCGCTCTTGGTAGACCTCGATCTCGCCGTGCTGCCACCGATCACCGATTTCGTGGAAAGCCGGCGCAATGACAGAATCGCAAATCTCATGGGCTTTGCGCCCGCTGATAAACATATTCATGACGATCTGCCGGGCCTGTTCCTCGCTGCCGGATTCCAGGGCGTCTCTGAACAGGGCCTTGAGACTGTCTTTCGCGGCAGCGCTCTGGCGGCTGACTGGCGGCAGGCCGAGAACCTCCGGCCGCACCAAGCGCTGACCCGTTTGCCGGATGAAGTGCATGACGCCGTTGATCGGCAGGCGTCTGTGCCCCCCGGCCGTTCGGATCGCGGGTATCAGACCCTTGTCACACCAACGCTTTAGAGACGCCTCGCTTACGCCTAGCGCTAGTGCGACCTGCTTTGGACTCATCAACTCCTTCATGGCAACACCTTCACTGCTTGTTTTGAACGATTCTAGGGTTCCACACGGGTGTCCGGCCATCTCGGATCGCTGAGAATCTCAAAAATCAATAGCGATTTCGTCACTAAACTGTTTTATGACAGTAGTTTAAAAGCACAACATGACTGGGTGAACGATTTGAACGATTTTATTAATGGTCAACTGTCGGCGGGAGGCCTAAGCTCTAGCGTTTGCGGTAAATCAGCAGCCAAGGAGGATGACAGGTGATAGCACAGAAAAGTCCAATCGAGTCAATCATGAAACTGCCGCGCCTCTCCCGTAGATCGGCGTCGACCCACAGGCACGCCGACCACCGGGTGGAAAAAGCGGTGCGGCAACTGCTCATGGCCCTGGGTGAGGACCCGGATCGCGAAGGCTTGGTCGATACGCCTCGCAGAGTGGCCCGAATGTACAAGGAGTTATTCGCCGGCCTCAAAGCCGAGCCGGCCGCACACCTGCAACGGGTGTTTAATGAGGACTACGACGAGATCGTGCTGCTGCGCGACATCAACTTCTTCAGCCTGTGCGAGCATCACTTGCTCCCGTTCCATGGCGTGGCCCATGTGGCGTACCTGCCGGACGGGAAAGTCGTAGGTCTCTCCAAACTCGCAAGGACGGTCGACGCATTCGCCCGCCGGCCGCAGGTACAGGAGCGGATGACCGCCCAGATCGCAGACGCGTTGATGGCGCATCTCGCTCCGAAAGGTGCGGTTGTCGTTATCGAGGCCGAGCACTTGTGCATGAAGATGCGCGGCGTGCAGAAACCCAACGGCACAATGGTCACTTCGGCGGTGCGAGGAACGTTCCGCGAAAACGCCGCCGCCCGTGCTGAGGTCATGGGGCTGATCAAAGGAAATCGTTAAGCGGCACAGAAGGCACCACTGGGCAGCCTGATCCGCCCAGCCAACTCCCTCGGCTACGAAGCGAAGACCGGAAGCTGCCAGGTGACCAAGAGCGAGGTCACTGACGAGCTCGGCTCTGCCAAGGCTGTGCCGGACAAGCATTCCGCCAGTGGCGCCCAGCGGGCAGCCTGCCCGTGGTGCTTGGCGGCATCCTTGACGACGACGGCAGGAACGATTACGGATTCCGCCATGTTTCACAACACAAGAATACGAATCGTTCTCTTGGCCGCCTTTCTCGCTCCGACAACGGGCTGCTCGCTACCCATGACCCTTCCGGTAGCCGTGCCCCCCGGCCAGATCGAGACGAAAACCGCGATTAATTTCTCCAATGCCGGTGGCGAGACACTGTCCCTCGACATGGCCCGGCCAACGACCGGCAAAGGCCCCTGGCCGGCCGTAGTGTGCATATACGGCGGTGGCTGGGTCTCTGGCAGCCGGAGCAGCATGCGTCCGTGGATCGAATACCTCGCGGCCCATCACTATGTTGCCGTCGCCCCCACCTACCGTCTGGCACCCAAGCATCCCTTCCCGGCGGCGGTGGCCGACGTTCGCAACTGTGCCCGATGGCTTCGGCAACACGCAAAGGAATACAACATCGACCCTGGCCACATCGGGGCCATGGGTCTGAGCGCCGGCGGCCATTTGTCGTTGATGCTCGGGCTGGCATCCGACGCCGATCGATTCGGTCCGGATGACGAGGCCGGATCGGGCGAATCGGCCCGTGTCCAGGCTGTCGTCAACTACTTCGGTCCGGGCGACCTGGTCGCCAAGGATTGGTCCGATCTTGCCGTGCGTAGTTTCCTCGTTCCGTTCCTCGGGGGTGACGCCAACAAGCGTGTGGAGAAGGGTCGCCAGGCCTCACCGCTGACTTACATCAGCAAAAACGATCCTCCGGTGCTTACTTTTCAGGGAGACGCTGATCTGACTGTCCCGCCTGGGCAGGCCTATGAGCTGCACAGCCGTCTCAGCCGGGCCGGCGTGAGCAACGAGCTGCAGGTCCTGCCTCGCCAGGGTCACGGCTGGGGCGAGCCCCATTTGAGCCGCACCCGCCAGGATATGGTCCGCTTCTTCGACCGCCACCTGAAGGGCCTTGTGACCCGCCCGGCCACGGCCACCGCCCCTCAGTAGAAAACGGGAGACAATTCGACGTGAAACCACCGACGGCCGCGTACGACCTTTCCGGCGACGCGTCCCGGTCAGTAACAGTCGTGGATCTGGACACCCTCGAAGTAGTGCTTGAGGATGGCTTCGTACTTGTAGCCTCGCAGGGCCATGCCGAGGGCGCCGATCTGGCACAGACCCGCACCGTGGCCCCATCCGCCGCCGATGAGAGAAATCTTCCGGGGCATGCCGGCCGAGTCTCGCTGCATCTCCACCACGAACGCGCTGCTGAAGAGGAACTTCTCGTGGAGCACCTCACGAATTGTGTACTCAGTCAGGACGCGAGCCTTGTGGGTCACGCCCATGGGGTCGAGGTACTCGATCTCCAGGTCGTTTGCCCGACCGGAATCGCCCCGCTTGCACACCCGCAAGCCTAACAGGGTATCGAGAAACGCCACCTTGCTGGGATCCTGCCGGCTGAAGAACTTCTCGCGAAGTATCTTCTCGAGTTCGTGTCGATCGTAGTCCACCCGCCATCGGAAATGTCCGCCGCCCTCGTCGACCTTGCTCAAGTAAGAGGGCAGACTCTTCTCGGGCACCACGTTCGGGCTACAGAAGATGTCGGTCCGCTTCAGCCAGTCGCCGGTGAGGTACTCATTGAGCAGGTCATCCGACAGCGGGAAGAAACGGTGGGCTTCTGAGTCCGTCGGGGCGTCGACGGTGGCCCGCTGTCCCGCTTTCTGGACGGACCAGACATGCTGGGGTGACTCGATGATGCCGCCGCAGCTCTTGGAGTAGTTCGCGTCGATGAGCGTCTTCTTGCGGTCGACGAGCACTTGTCCGCGCGTCTGTCGGACGGCGTCGACGGCCCGATCGGTCAGATCAGTGGTGCCGTGGTAACGCTGGCAGCAATCGTCGTTGCAGCGATCGACCGGGTGCTCGGTGTGCTTCTTCTCGGTGTGGGCCAACACCCACGCCCGCGCCACCACCGTCTGGCTCTTGAGGAACTCCAATGGGCAGTCGCCGCTCATCTCCCCGGCGATAACGCCCGGCAGGTACTCCTCGAGCGGCAATTCGTTGACCACCAGGAGCCGGCCGCGGCTGGCCCGGAATTCGAGCGTTCCGCCGACCGTCGGGTGAATGCGTTTCTCCCAATGGAAGCCACGGCCTGTGACGACGCCGCGAAGCTGAACGCCCGCCCCTCGTGTTTGCGGCACAGCCTCCTCGGGCGAGACCTTCACGATCTCGGCCGGGCCGGCCACCCCTCCTTCGGACAGAAAGGAAACTTGCCGGTTTTCCACCGTTACCTTGGCCATGACCGACCTGAACATCTGCCCGGGGGCCCCCCCGCCTGAAACCAGATAGCCGCGGCTGGGGATTTTCAGCAGGATCGAGTCCATGCCGTCCTCGGGCAGCACCATGCCGACGCGAATGACGGGTTCCTCACGAGAGTCGAGGGTCCAAGCGCTCAGACTGCAACGGGCCATCGAGTTGTTTTCCCTTTCAGAGCCAACGAATGCGAACACGGCCGGCGCCCGCCCACTGCTCACCGGAAAGGCGAGCTCTGAACCCGCGGGCTGGCACGAGGCATCAGCTTAATCAGAATGGGCCGAATCGGCAAGCTGCCCGGATGACAAGGCAATGGCGCCGTCCGTGACAGATTCGGCGGCGAAACGCTGCGGTTCTTCCTCTTTCATCCCTCAAGACAAACCAAGTCTGCCGCCTCTGTGCCCCTCTGCGTCCACTGCGGTGGCAATCGGCGATTGGACTGTTCGGCCATTCGACTGTTCGGAGGAAGC
>CAZTQK010000267.1:0-8950 GCA_964615635.1 uncultured Planctomycetales bacterium | reverse complement strand
CGATTCCTCGCCCACCAGCCAGCAGCAGCGGCACCGGCATGCCGTCGCGATGGTCTTTCCGCAGTGCGATCCGCTCGGCCCTGGTCCACGTGCGGCCGTTGTCGAAGGAGCGCAGCAGTGCGATTTCCTGCTCGGCGGTGGTCTGGAACGGGGCCTCGTTGGAGAAGTAGACCTGCACCTCGCCTGACGGTAGTTGGAGTCCCACGGGCTCCCAGCAGCCGTCCTGGAATGAGTTGCCCGCAGTGTACAGGGTTTGTGGCTTCGACCACGTCCGGCCCAGGTCGCTGCTGCTGGCGGCGCGAATGCGAAACGGTCGAGTCAGAGTGCCCGGTGGGGTCTGTTTGTGCTGATGCTTCACTGCGGCGATCGGCCGCTCGTTCCAGAAGTACAGCAGTGTGCCGTCTCTGAGGGGTAGCAGGTCGGCGTTGGTCAACCAGCAGTCGGGTTCCTCGGCCACCAGGATCGGAGCCTTCCAGGTCATCCCCTCGTCGGTGCTGTGGCGGATCCACATCTTGCGAGCGCGGTCATACACGCAGGCGACGCTGCCATCTTTGAGTCGCGCCATGCGGGCGTAGTCACCACCCGCTTCGACCAATCGCAAGGTGCTCACGTCCCACGTGATCATGGGGAGGGAAGGTCTGGACGCTGCCTGGGCAAACAGAGAATCGGACAGAGCCTGTCTGGCCACGGACAGGGAGCAAACGAGCGCGGACAGTAGCGTCACGTTCCTGCTACAGACAGATCGTGCGCTCATATGATCGAAACCTCGATGCAGGGGCACGGGGCCCAAACAAATCAGAACCGGAGCCACTGTTCGCCTATCGCAGCAATTCTGCGAGTTGATGACAGATCTGCTTGCGGTCTTTGATGGTCAGTCGCCCGGGAGCGTCGGCAACGTACAACATGCCATCGTCATCCTCGATGATCCTGAACTTGTCAAGAATGTGAGCGGAATTGTCTCTGTAGTCGAGAACTCGCAGATCACCGAGCTCTGCAGACCGCTGTTCGAGACCCGGATAGGTCTCGTTCTTGCGAGTGGCGAAGTAGACCTTCGGGGTCCAGCGGGGCACAAGGACTTCGGTCAGCGTCAACACGACCGAGAGCGTGCCCTCGGGAGACGGATCGATCTCGATGTTCTCCTGGCTGATCTTGAACCGCATTCTTCGCATTCTCGCGGTGACGGCGAAGTCGTCGTTCGATACGACCACGCTCACCTCTGATTCTCATCGAGTGCACCGATCCATGCAACATGCCTGTTCAGCGGACCGTCGGCCAGGGCGTTCGCCAGACGCTTGTCGCTGGTGTACATGACGGACTTGGTCCTGGCCGCCAGGGCCAGGTACAGGCAGTCGTAGACCGTCTGGTGCGTCCTGATGGCCAGTTCCAGGGCGGCCTCGACGAGATTTGCGCACGGCGTGATCCGCAGCGGCAACCGCAAGATATCGGCCATCATCTGACCGGCCTCACCTTTATCGATCTCGCCCCGGCTGTAGCGTTTCCAGATCACGTTGGCAACCTCGGCGTGGACGAGATCAGGGGCATGCAGTTCTCGTTTGCCGGCCAGCAACGATGCAGCGGCATCGGCATACTGCTCCTGAAAAAACGCCGCGGCAACCACGCTGGCATCGACAACACAGGCCTTCATCGATCCCGGTCCTCACGGATCAGGTCCTCGCTTCTACGAAATCGCCGGCCGGCGAGCCGCTTCCTCCAACCTTCCAGCATGTCCGCGATCTCGTCGGCGCCGACGCCCGCGGCCTGCTCGAGCAGGAGCTTGGCCTCGTTTTGTAGCGACCGCCCGTTGCGCCGGGCGCGGGCCTTGAGCCGCTTGAGGGTCTGGGCGTCCAATCCGCGAATCAGTATGTCAGACACGGCATGACCTCCCTTCAGACGCTATCATAATGATATCGTCCGGACACGCCTGGAACAAGAGTGATTCGCTCGCTGGTCTCGACGGCTGAGGAAGCGGATGCCCCCGGCCGCGTTTGCCTCGATTCTCGGTGTTTGAGGCCAGGGGGGCGGCCGGTATGATGGTATTGGCGGTGGGGAGAAATATGAGTGCTATCCGGGCGATGATTCTGCTGATCGGACTGGCGGTGCTGGCCGTCGGTTCGGTTGCGCCGGCCGAAGAGGTTGCCCCGGGGATCACATTCACGTCCTATGATGCACCCGGACCCAACAGAGTACACATCGTCACCGTCGATCGCCTGCGGTCGGAGTACAAGCTGAAGGTCGGCTGGCCGCAGAAGCAACGCAACTACACGGCCCGGCAGACGGTGAGTACGATCGCGTCGCTCTACGATGCCCCACCGGCGCACGACGTCGTGGCCGCGGTCAACGCATCTTTCTTCGGCACGGTCCCGAGCATCACGGGCGCGGCCGCCTCGGACGGCGAGATGCTCGATCAGCCGGACTCCAATTATGAGACGTTTCTCTTTGGTCCGACGCGTCTGCCGATGATTCGCGCCGACATCGGCCACGTTAACGGCAAGCTGACCTTCGCTGACGGCAGCAGCACCACGCTGCACTCGTACAACAAGGCCAGGGACGCCGATACCATCGTGGCCTATACGCCGCAATGGGCCCCCACCACCGGGACGATCGACGAAGGCGTCGAGGTAATGCTGGCCGACGTCAGCTACCCGATGCGAAGCGACAAAGCGGTCGCGGGTGTTGTCACCGCCATCGAGACGGGCGCCGCATCGGTCAACAACGCAATCCCGGCCGGCGGAATGGTCCTGTCGGCGGTCGGCACCCCGGTGGCCACCATCACGAGCAAGGTCCAGGCGGGCGATCGGTTGACCATGTTCTTCGACACGAGTGACGGCCGCTGGAACAACGCGGACATGGCCATCACCGGCATCGGCTGGCTGCTCGACAACGGTGCGGCCAACACCGCCAATTGGGCAAAGTACGCTTACTCGACCCAGCGGCACCCGAGAACCGCCCTGGCATGGAACGACGAACACCTGTATCTGATGGTCTGCGACGGGCGCTGCAACGGCATCGTGGGGATGACCTTTCAGGAGATGGCTGACTTCCTGATCGGCACGCTGGGGGCGACCGACGCGGTTAATCTGGACGGGGGCGGGTCTTCCACCATGTGGGTCAACGGCCAGGTCAGGAACCTGCCGTCCGACAACTGCGGCACGGAGCGGGCGGTGGGCAACGCGATTCTCTTGGTCCGGCAGGACACATCGACGGCCTACCCGCTCAGCGATTCGTTTGCCGACATCGGCCGACTGGCCGGCTGGGACGATAAATTCACCTTCAACGGGGTCCAGGTGTTTTCGCCTGCTTCGCCCGGCGGCGACGGCTATGCGATCCAGGTGCAGGACCCGGCCGGCGGCGTGGAGACGGTTCGACGAGGCGATTTCGGCGACACGGACTACGCTGTCCAGTCGGATATCTACTGCGAATACCGACCGGGCGTGGCCGGCAACGGTTTCGAACGATACTGCATCTTCGCACGGGACAACGGCATGGGTGCCCTGGGGCTCAACGGCAATTACGGTTCGGGCAACTGTTATGCCCTTACCTATGACTCGAACAACGGCCGGCTCCGGGCGGCGAAGTACGTCAACGGGACGATCAGCGATTTCCAACAGTCCAGCCCAGTGTACATGGCGTCAACCGCCTGGCGCAACTTCCGCATCGAGTGTCTCGGCTCGCGCATCCGGTATCTGGTGGACGGGTCGCTTCTGGCCGACGTGATCGACACGACGCATGTGCGCGGCTATTTCGGCATCGGCTACCACGAGTTCTTCGCCACAAACAGCAACATGCACGGCACACGTGCGGATAATTTCTCGGCCGTTCGCTTGGCCGCACCCGACAAGGCGGCCGACCCCGAGCCCGCGAATTTCACGACGGACGTTCCCCTGGTCACTGTTTTGAGCTGGGCGGCCGGGGCCGGCGCGGTCTCACACGACGTTTACTTCGGCACGACCAGCCCCGGTACGTTCCAGGGCAATCAAGCCGCCGCGACCTTTGACCCCGGCCTGCTCCAACTCGGCCAGACCTACTATTGGCGAGTCGACGAAGTGAACGCCTATGGCACCACAACAGGCGACACGTGGAGCTTCACCGCTCGACAATACAAGGGGGATTTCGACAACGACGGCGATCTGGACCAGATGGATTTCGGACTCATGCAGGCCTGTCTGAGCGGTGCGTCTATCCCCCAACTCGATGCGGCCTGTCAACCGGCAAGGTTTGACAACGACAGCGACGTTGACCAAGTCGACATAGCCCTTTTCCTTGATTGCCTGAGCGGACCTCTTGCACCCATGAACCCTGATTGCCTGGACGGATGAATCATTCGCGCCCCAGGCCCGACAGGACCGGGCTTGGCCCCTTCCCACCGTCGTCAAAGACACTGACAGGCGAGCTGCCAGCGGCACCCAGCGGAGCAGCAATACCTGGAGCAAGCTGCCGGCGGCTCCTGCCATCGCCGGTTGACATCCATTGGCCAAATCTTGAGAATCAAGGCGCTTGCCCTTGCGATCGGGGACTCTCAGGCATCTTCGGCATGGAGGTGGCTTGAATGTCGGCGACGCCCAGCCACGAAACCGGAGACTCGCCAAGCGGGCCGCGGGAGCCCCCGCCAGATCAGAAGTCTTCCTCCGTTCCCCCCTCTCAATCCTCGATTGTCGGTCGGTTGCACCTGTCCAGTTGGATTCTCTCGCTCGCCATGCACGCCGCGATCCTCTTGGTGTGTATGTGGGTTTCCTGGGAGATCCATATAACAGCCAAGCGAAAGAAGATGGAGGTGGAAATCGTGACCGCAGCGCAGCCGGCAGACCTGCTCCCCGTAGCCATGCCAGGGGAAGAGGCCAGCGTCGACAATGCCCCGCCCGCGGACCTGGACGGTCTGGCCGACATCTCGAAGCTGGAACCCCTGGATTTTCACGAGGTAGAGGAAACCGCGTCACCCGGGTCGACGGCTACGCTCACAGAGCCGCTGCTTGCAGAGAGCCTGATCGATCGACCGGCGGATCTCAAGCCCCTGGACTGGCAGCACAACACGGAATCGCGAGGTGGCGGGTTGCGCAGTTTTCGCCTGGGCGGTCAATGGGGCTTGCGCTCAGGGTCCGGACGTGAGTCCGGCCGCTTCTTCGGAGCCAGCAAGGAATCAGACATGGCCGTGGCGAGGGCCCTTCTCTGGCTGTCCAGAGCGCAGGACAAGAGCGGTCGCTGGGACAGCAGGAGGTGGGGGGCAAGTTCCTCCTACGACACCGGCTGCACGGGGTTGGCGGTTCTTGCCTTTCTCGGCGCGGGGTACCATCCGAACCAGAAGATTCACCAAGCGACAGTCCGTCGCGGGCTCGGCTGGCTGGTTCAACAGGTCGGACCGGACGGCCACCTGAGAGACGACGACCGGGTTTATGGTCAGGCAATTGCCACGATGGCTCTTTGTGAAGCCTACGGCATGAGCGGGGACTCGCGATACCGGGAACCCGCGCAGAGGGCCATCAACTACATCATGTCCCAGATGACTCCGTACGGCGGATTCGGTTACGATGTCGAAAGGGACGATACGTCCGTGACGGGGTGGCACATCATGGCGATCAAGTCGGCACGGCTGGCCGGCCTCGACATGCCCTCGTTTGCCGAGGAGCGAAGCAGGCACTTTCTGGGCGCCGTTCTGACTTCCAGCGGCGAATCGCAGTATCGGATATCGCGAAGTAACACCACACGAGCATTGACCGCTGTGGGCTTGCTGGGCCGGCTCTTCCTGGACGTCGGCCCGGACGACAAGGACGTGGTGAAGATCGCTGGTCTCATCCGCCAGTGGGGGCCCAGCATCGAAGATGAGTACTACACCTACCATGCGACCTACGGCATGTTTCAGATGGGAGGCGACTACTGGGATGCGTGGAACGCGAAGTTCCGTGACGCCCTGATCGCCCGCCAGGTAAAGCTGGGCACGGATGCGGGAAGCTGGGACCCGACGGGCACGGCTTGGGGGGCAGCTGGCGGCCGGGTCTACGTCACCGCTCTGTACACACTGGCTCTCGAGGTCTACTACCGGTATCTACCCGTTTACCACTGAGGAGACGTCCATCACAACCATGAATAACACATTCAGTCGAACGAGACACTGGCGGCGCACGGGCATGGTCGGCCTGACCGTGCTTCTGCTGGCAGTCGCGCCGCTGTTGGCCCAGGCAACCACCAATCCGGCGGAGACGACGCCCGCGGTTCGGAGCATTTCACTCTGGACGTTGATCAAGGCCGGGGGCACGGTCGGCTGGGTCATCGTGCTCATGTCGCTTGTCGCCCTCGCCATGGTCATTGACCACTTCATCTCGCTTCGCCGTGAGAACCTTGTCCCCACCGAGCTGGCAGACCAGATCGAGGAACACCTGGAAGAGAAGCAGTACGAGAAAGCGCGGGAGCTCTGCAACGAGGACAGCTCCTTCCTGGCCAAAGTCATCGGTAGCGGCCTGAGCCAGATCGGGGGCATGTTCGGCTTCTTTGACATGCAGAACGCGATGACGGAAACGACTGAACGGGAGATCGCCAGACTCTATCGCAAGCTCGACATTCTGTCGTTCATCGCCGTCACCGCTCCGATGCTGGGTCTGCTGGGCACGGTGACCGGGATGATCCGCTCGTTTCACATGATTGCCTCGACGGAGGGAGCCGCGAGGCCCTCGCAGTTGGCCACCGGCATATACGAGGCGCTCGTCACCACTGCCGAAGGACTGATCGTCGCCATCCCGGCGATGTTCTTCGTCTCCTACTTTCGCACGCGGATCGACCACTTCGTGGCGGAAGCCGAAGCCGTGGTCGAACGGTTGATGAGCCGATTCCGTCACCAGTCCGTCTGACGGCAGGAGGTCGGACAGGATGCGCCTGCGGAAATCACATCGTCAGGTGAGTTGCGAACTCGGGGTCGCGCCGATGATCGACGTGGTCTTCCTGCTCATCATCTTCTTCATGACGGTCTCCCAAATGACTCGGATCGGCGGTGAGCCGGTTCAGTTGCCGGAAGCTCAGACACAGGAATTCGATGAGGAGATGCCCAGCGGCATTATCGTCATCACCGTTCAGCGGGCCGGCCAGATCACGATCGAGGGCGAGTCGTACACCCTGACTTCGCTGGGAAACCTCTTGCGCGAGGCGACCCGCGAAAAGCCGGCTAACAGCGTGCCCGTATTGATCCGCGCCGACGCGTATGCCCTGTGGGACCAGGTCGGCCAGGTGATGCGCGTCTGTGCAGCCAACCACCTGACGAAAGTGCGCGTGGCGGTGATCGAGGCTCGACCGGGGGAAGCTCCAGCGTAGGCGGAGATGCAGGAATGAGACGACAACGAATCAGGTTTCTCACGCCGGGACTCAACATGGCGCCGATGATCGACATCGTCTTTCTGCTGCTGGTCTTCTTCATGTGTACGTCTTCGTTCAATGAGAATGAGGGCCAATTGCCCGCCCAGATGCCCCAGACCTCCCTCGAGGCGGATCGACTGATCGAGGATTTCGACCCGGTCCGGATCGCGCTGCGCAAGACCGCGAGCGGCGTTGAGGTGCAATGCGACGGTCAGCCATGCGCCAGCTTTGACGTGCTGCTTGCAAAGCTTGCGGCCCGCCGGGCGATCGCTGACACGCCGGTGATCATCGAGGGGCAAAAGGGAGTACCATTCGGCCCCATGGTGGCGGCGATGGACACGTGCTACCGGGCCAATTGCCGCCAAGTGGCCTTCTCGATAAGAGGGATCAGCGATGCGGTGCGGTGACCGCTGCAAACGGTCCATCACAGGCATGATCTGCCTCGGTGTACTATCCTTCGCGTCGCTCGGAATGTTCGGGGCAGCGGCTTCGGGGCAGACGGCCAAGCAGGAGAGAGAGATTGATGCACTGCTGGACAAAGCCGTCTCCGCAGCGACCGCAGCCGAGGCGGAGGCGAGCGTTCGAGAGGCCCAGTCGCGCCTGGACGCCGCCATACAACAGAACGAAGATGCTCTGGCGGCCGCCTACCTCCAGGCCGAGATCACCCGGACTCAAGGGAAACTCCACTTGGCCGCATGGAGGCAGAACCGGTCCGATGATTTGCTCCGGCAACAAGCGGAAGAGGTTTTGTCAGACGCCTACGGGCAATTCAGACAGGCGGTCAACCTTCTCCGGGAGGAACGGCAGACAAGGCCGGATGGCAAAGCCGTCAAACCGCGGCCGACCGCACGCCACGACCAACTGGAAGAGTACAATCTCCGCCTTCAGCACGCATTGGCATGGACCGAGTATGAGCTGGGCCTTGTGACAACCGATGCGCACCTGCGTCGCCGGCGTTTCACGGATGCGGTTCGCCGGTTCGTCTCGCATTTCACGGCCACCACCTACCGGTCCGAACCTGTGCTCGCTCACTGTTTCCTGGGTCAAGCACTCTGTCTTCTTGAACTCGGCCAACACGCCGACGCCATCAATCTGCTGAAACCCGCGAAAAACACCAACACGCGGCTTGACATCTATCGGCAGATGGTCGAGGTGCGGATTCGCGCGCATCAGGAGATGAATGACCACAAGGGCGCGAGCCAGGTTGCATGGGAGTATCTCCTGACCCGGCCGGTGGCCCAGCGGGATGCGGCTGATTGGCAGATCGCATTGACCTGCGCTCGCAGTCTCTGCACCCTTCTTGCCACGGGTCCTGATTCGCAGCTTCAGGCTCGTTACCGGATTCCTCTGGAATCATTGGCCGGTGACATCGCATCAGCAGGCGAGCCATGGCGAAGCGATCTGGACGCAATACTGAAAGACGCGAGGATCGACTCCCCGCTGGTACGCCTCAGTCGCGCTCGCTGGCGCTTCTCGACCGGAGAGTACACGGCTGCCCTTGCCGAGGCGGAACAAGCGCTGGCGACAGGCTCCCGTGCCAGGGGGCCCCAGGAAGCCTATCTTGCAGATCTGCGTTTTGTTCAAGCCGCCGCTCTCTGGGAGCTTGGACGCTGGC
>CAZTQK010000266.1:0-8965 GCA_964615635.1 uncultured Planctomycetales bacterium | reverse complement strand
TAGATACGGAGGTCTTCTTCCCGCAGGAGGCTTATGGAATCCACCAGTACTTTGGGTTCAGCGCCTTCAGCGTCCACGGATCCATCGGCACGTAGTCGCGCGGGTCGCCCGGCTCGTTCCAGAGCTGCATGTAAACAATGCGATCGGCGTATTGCGGATGTGCCAGCTTCCAGATGACGATCTGCTGAGCCACGCCGACGGCATAGCCCGGATCGGGCGTGCAACCACCGTTGCACTCCTGCACGCGAACGCAGGGCACGAGGTTACGGGCCATGGCTTCGCCGACCCAGTGGGGGTTGGCGGTCGGGCTGTAGTCGAACACCCAGTCAAAGACGTATCCGGTGCCACCGGTCATGTGCTTCGTCCAATCCATGCCGACGCGGAACTCCGGTCCGCCGTCCTTGAGGTTGTGCATGCCCATGAAGTTACGGCGAATACGCAGCGGCTCCTGACCGAGCGACGAGGTGACGACTCCGCCCATGGCAACCAGTATCAGGGTCGCCACACACATCCCACGATTCGTGACCGCCTTCCCGTCTTGCGCCATGAGAAGCCTCTCCTTGCTGGATGTGATCCAACGCTCCGCAGAACTCAGTATAACGAGCGAGAGCGACCGTCTTCAAACGGAATCGTGAGGAATTCTCTGCAACATCCCTCTCGCAGGCGTGATGAAGCCGCACTTGAGCCTGGAGGCCGATCCAGGTGCAGCGCGGCTGAAACTGACGGTATCTAACGGCCGTTGGCGCGGTGAGAGCGGGGAACGGCCGCAAGCCTCTTGCCGTTTTTCTCTGTGGTCCCGACGGCATCCGCAATCTGCAACTCGGTCGTAGCGTTCCCAGGGCTTGCGGGTCGAAGCCTGGACCGGAGGAGTGCTTCCCAAGAGCTGAGATTGGGGCACCCAGTTCCCGTACCATCTGTCTATCGCTGTGATGGATTGAATGGCTTGCCGAAGGCGTCGCTGCGGCGCCAGATGTCCTGCTGTTCCAGGGACAGGAGTTGTGAATATCGGTGCGGACGACGGTAGGCGCCGCCCCAGATCGTCTTCGATCGCACCTGGCGCAATCCGGCAAGGTCGAACGATGCCAGGTGGAGCCCTTCTTGTTCATCGGCAATGACCCGATACTTGCCCGACGAGTCATAGGCGACGGAGTGACCATTGTTGTTGGGCTTCGGGTAGTTCGCCATGGCCACGTCCAACACGTTCTCCCATGCTCGTATCTTGAACTGATCCAGGCGGAGCTCCTCCAACTCGCATGCGTTGGGCACCAGGATCAGCTCGGCCCCCTTCAACATGAGGATGCGGGCACTCTCCGGTTGCTCGCGGTCAAAGCAGATCATTGCTCCCACCCTGACCGGGCCAACTTGCGTGTCCATTTCGGCGACGTAGAAGTCCGTTCCCGGCGTTGTCGAGGCCTCCATGGGGGCAAAGTCGCAAGTATGCACCTTGGCATAGGTCAGCATCTCCTTGCCGTGGCGATCGAACAGGGTGACCGTGTTCCGCGGAGCACCGTCCCATGCTTGCAGGTAGGTCACCGCGATGGCCATGCGAAGTTCTTTGGCCAGCCCTGAGAAATGCTGCACCCACGGGCTGTCGGTACGGACGGCCATGGCCTGGAACGCTTCGCGAGCACCGGGCTTCTTCTGGTCGAATCCGCAGTATCCGACGCTCCACATCTCCGGCATCAGCGCGATGTCGGCTCCTCGGGCGGCCGCGTCGCGGCAGAATCGGTCCGCCTTGGTGAGATTTGCCTCCCGATCACTGCCTGCCGGCGCCATCTGTAGAAGGGCCACAACGAGTTCGGATGGCTGCGAGGCGGGTCGGCTCGTCACCGCGAACTCCTCCGTTGAGGCGGCCTGCGCATCGCTCGCACAGACTGGCAGGTTCCCCGCGACGGCTACCGTCCCCACGCACGCCCCCGCGATTCTCCAGAACAGGCTTGGCGTTCTGCGCACATTCATCAATGGCTCCTCCACTGAACGTGCCCATGATAACCGGAATCGGCTAAAGCGGCAGCAACCCGTTTGAACAACTTTGAGACCCGACTGGTGGACCGCGGTACAAGGCAGGAATTGAAGGAATGGAAGGAGATGCCTGGCGTCTATATGCCATGCTCGTGTTTCATCCTTGTCGCGCCGTGTTCGATTCCAGTTCTTGCGAAAAACCTGCTGGGTTAGGGTGGTCACCAACTCATGGTCGAGGGCAAGACAGCCACCTAGAATGAGCACGTCGCGGGCCGTTGCAGGGAGGCAATTCAGCTTGACTCTGCAGTTCCAAGAGAGGTTCCGGATGGCCGTGGAGGCCAGAGAACCACACCGAAGCACCTACGAACGATCGCGATTGCACGTGTGGCTCCCCGGAACGTAGCGGGATAAACCGACAAGACTGACAGAAAGAGGTCGCAATGAGCTGCTACTGTTTGATACCCTTGCTGGCAGTGCCCCTGCTCCTTGGAGCCCGGTGCGCACCGCCCGATCCGGCGGACAACTTCCTCGCGCCGAGACAATGGAGCCAATTGCAGTCCGACGAGCAAGGCACCGGTTTCAACGCCGTGCATACCGAGCGGGCCGTGTTGCCGCTGCGCAAATGGACCGCCGGGACCGGGGACGTGGCGTTTTCTGCTCCAGTGATTGACGTTCACGGCACGGTCTGGGTGGGCAACACGGCGGGGGAATTGACCGGCATCGCGCCGAACGGGACGTTGTCCACCCGCGTGTACGTCGGCGGAACGATCGTGTCCAGCCCAGCCGTCGATGCGGACGGCCGGATCCTCGTGCTCGCGCAGTATCCTTCGGGCGATTCATTCCGCACGATTCTGCATGCATATGATCCCGCGAGAGGTTTCGCGGCGCTCATTAATCCGCCTCCCTACAAGACGACCGCCTCACCGAAGATCTGGAACAACTATGTTTTCGTGCCGGCCGACCGAACGCTCCGCGTCTTCGACCGGTGGACGCTGAGCCTGGTGGACGAGCACGTCGGCTGTCCCAGCATCGTGTGTGGGTCTGCCGAATTCCCGGAGTGGCTTGGGTATCTTGGTGACCTGACGCTCTGCATCGCCACGGGCTTCACTTCTGAACTCTTCGGCCTGTCCGACTGCATCAGAGGCTTCTCGGTTACGCTGTCCAACCTGGTCATCGAGCCATCGGTGGCCATCGTGGACAACCCCGCGATCGTGGAGGACGTCAATCGCCCCATCGTGCTGATGGCGACGCCGCAGTGTCTTACTGCGTTCAACTTCGACCCCGCCGGAACGCCGAAACTGCGAATCCGCTGGCAGCAGGAGCTTGTCGACATTGACTGCGATTTCGAGTTCCTCCGCGTAACCACGCCGGCCGTCCTCGACGGCGAGCAGGTCGTCATCGGGACTGACTACGGCCAGGTGCGGTCCTTCTCCATTCACGACGGAACGAATCTGTGGAACTACGGGATATCCGAAGCAATTGAGTGCCCGCCGGTGGCCAGCCTCCGGCAGATCTACGTGGTGACCACTCACTATTTCGTCATCCTGGACAGCAACGGAAGGGAAATGTCAAAGACGGTCCTGAACGGCGTCGGTGGCGGGCTGTCCCTGTCTCTGGATTACGCGTATGTCATGACCAGCGAAGGTATTCACTCGTTCAGCGTCGGCGACCCTTACAATCCGAGTTCGAGCTTTGACGACTCCATCCTCGATGGCACTCACGTCGGCAAGACCGTGCCGGCGATCGACCGGGACGGGAACGTGTACCTGGCTACGCCCAACGGCGTGCTGGCCGCGTACGGTCGCGGTCCCTCGTCGATTCCGTTCCTGGTCCCGCAGGTGGCCTGGCTCTCGCCTGTCGACGGCCAGTCGATTTCCTACGCGGCCGGGCGAGCAGTGCAGATCTCGCTCGGCGGCGGGGCTGGGGGCTTTACGGGTGATGTGACGGTGAGCTCCGACGTGGATGGGGTCGTGTGCCGGTTTTCGGCAAGCACGGCTGCCGAAGGCTCTTGCGTGACCGCGGCGCCGCTGACCCTGGGACCGCATGTTTTGACGGTCTTCGCGACAGACCAGAGCGGTGGGCAGCGGAGCGCGCAGATCGGCGTCGAAGCCGTGAACAGCCTGCCGGCGGTTCAGATCACGTCGCCCGAGGACAACGCCATCCTGTTCTCGACCATCCCGATGTCGCTGACGGCTCAGATCGAGGACGCCGACGAAGGCATGATCCCCGATGAGCGGATCCTCTGGCAATCTGACATCGCCGGTGATCTGGGCACGGGGGCAAGCCTCGACGTGAGGCTTGACACCGGTCTGCACACGTTGAGCTGCATTGTCACGGATGAAAAGGGCGCCACAACGACGGCATCAGTAACCATAACCGTCACGGCGCCGATTCTCTGAAAGGCGGAAAAGGTGCAACATGAGAAGCAACAGGCGATATCGTCCCGGATTCGCGGTGGTCCTTGCTGCAATGGCAGCGACCTCGGTCAATCCGGTCATGGGCCAGGGGTTGAACGTGGATGCCGACGGTCACGCGGCGCTGAACGGCAAGGGCATCCTGGCCTGCTGGAACTTCGCGGCCGGCTCGGAAATCCCGGAGGACTACGCGCGGTATGCCGAGTTCCTTCCGTTCCTGCACGGATGGGATTTTCGCATCAACCTGCCGCACGTGCAGTTTCAATTCGCCCGGGCCGGCCAGGGTAGTTCGCCCCCCGCCATGGTAGGCGTCGAGGAGGGCGGCAACATCACGACCTACGGCCACGTCAACAACTCCATCTGGCTGTTCCAGGCCAGTGCTCTGGACGGACGGATCTACTGCAAGATTC
Source organism: uncultured Planctomycetales bacterium (assembly GCA_964615635.1). Lineage (GTDB taxonomy): Bacteria > Planctomycetota > Phycisphaerae > UBA1845 > PWPN01 > JAUCQB01. The sequence continues at coordinate 4,179 of CAZTQK010000266.1, read as the reverse complement.
TCCCCAGCCGGCGAGATCTGAACGGCTCGACGACCGACAACATCCGCTCGCTGGTGACAGGCTGGTTTTCAGTCGGCTCCGGTATGAGCGAGGGCTTTGAAACGGAAAGGCCGGCCGTGGCGGTGGTGGGCAAGGGCATCGGTGTTGCGAGGGTTTACGTGGTGGCCCGAGGACGCAAGGGCGATCTGTACATGACATCGCACACCGTGACGGGGACGGAAACCATCGGGCTCGAGCCGCCTGTGGTTTCGGCCAACCTGATTCATCCTGGGATCATCGGGGGCGGGTGGAGCGAGGCGTGGACGCCACTGGGGATCACTTCGCCATCGCGTCCGGCCGTTTCCGAGGCGTTTGACGGCAAGCTGGCGCTGGCGTGGGTGGACGGGAACAACGGCGGCGCGCAGGTGCAAGTCCTGACCCCCGCGACCGGAACGTGGGGTCCGGCAACGCTGCTTGAAGGCGGTCAAGGCCAAAGCCCTCAGCTCATCTGGGACGGTACAGCACTGAATCTCCTGTTCGTGGGATCGGGCAGCCCTGCCTTGCGGCATGCATATGCGCTTTCGGATAGCCCGCTGGTCTTCTCGGCCCACAGCCCGGTTTCCTCGCTTATTGCGGTGTACCGCGACCAATTCCATGCGATATTCTTCAACCGGCGGCTGCACGTCGTGATCCGGCAGGACAACGGCTTGTCGGCGGGGCCGGTCTTTTACACGACGTCGACCACGGACCCCGGCCGCCCGGCAAGCTGGTCGATTCCTTCCGAGACCGGCATCAGCACAACAAGCGGCCCGCGAGTCGCGTGGCTCTATGAGCACATCCTGGCGATCGGCACGGCAACCGACGGCAGGGTGCGGTACGCACGCAAAGACCCGAACAGACCGGGGAACGCTCAAACCGGAGCGGCTTTTGCAGATCACTGGCTGGAGCCAGGCCTGGACATCGACCCGACGGCGCCTGGGACATTCTCAGGACCGGACACCTTGACGTTCAACGGCGATGTCTATCTGGCTGCCATCGGAACGGGCAGTGGGCCGCAAACGGCGGGGCTCTACGTCGTGAATTTCAGCCGGGCGGCGATGAAGCAGTTGATCACCCAGAAGTGGGGGATGGACTTGCTCTGGGGCGGCCCGGGCGGCAGCAACCTGATGGGTGCGGGGCAGTTCGCCAGCGCAACCGAGATTCCGGCGATCGGCGACTTCGACGGCGACGGCAGGAGCGATTTGATCAAATTCGTTCAGACGTTCACTTCCGACGGCCAGGCCCCGGTGTACATGTACCGCAACATCAACGGCGACATTATCACCCCGCGGCTCTGGGTACCCGTGTTCTCGTTGCAGGGTGACGTTCCCATGGTGGGCGATTTCGACGGCGACGGCATCGACGACATCATCTCGTTCGTGCAGAAGCCCCAATACAACTTCGATGGAGGGCTGATCGGTTCGGCCCCGGTCTGGGTAGCCTTGTCAGGCGGTGGCGAACCCGTCGTCCAAATGTGGCATGAATACTTCTCACCTGGGGACCAAGTCCCGATGGTCGGTGACGTCAACGGCGACGGCAAGGACGACATCATCTCGTTCGCACAGAAGCCTCAAGACAACTTTGATGGCGGACTGATCGGCCTGGCCCCGGTGTGGGTGGCGCTCTCCGACGGCACCAAGTTCGGTGAGACCACCTTGTGGCACACCAACTTCTCCCCGAAGGGAGAGATTCCGATGGTGGGGGATTTCAACGGAGATGGGAAGGATGACATTGTCACGTTTTCCCAGAAGCCCCAATACAATGCGAACGGCAGCCTGCTTGGGAATGCGCCGGTGTGGGTGGCTCTGTCCGACGGGACGAAGTTCGGAGCCAGCAGCATCTGGCACACCTTCTTCAGCCCGGCCCCCGAGGTCCCGCAGGTCGCGGACCTGAACATGGACGGCGTCGATGACATTGTCACGTTCCTTGCGGACAAGAGCGGCGCGGGTGCGGCGGCGAGGAACATCTATGTGGCTTTCTCGTTGGGATACCGGTTTGATCGAAGCAGCGTGTGGCACAGCGATTTCGTCAGGAGCAATCAGGTGCGTCGCGGACCCGGCAACCGGGTCTACAGCCCGCAGTTCGGGCACCTCAGCAACCGCACGCTCGGCAGTTGGACGGGCCTGCCAGCCGATTACGCCAGGCCGGTGCTGGATATCTTTGCGTTCTCCGCCGACGGCTCAGTCCAGATCGCGACAACGATGGGCAACGTGCCTTATCCCGCCGGGGCACCGTGGGAGCGATACAAATGGTTCACGGACAAAGGCGTCGGAGTGGCCCTGTTCCCCGAGTGGATCTGGGAGAGGCCGGGGCACTGCATCGCCGGAAACCATCGCTTCGCGATCCAGGGACTGGCCGGCGTCGGCGGCGGGAACCTGACCGTCTCTTCCGTGCGCTACGGTGGACGCTCCGGGCATGTTCTTGAAGAACTGGGTCACTCGTTGTTTGCCAACTGCTTCCGCCAAGCGAGCGATCCGTTCAATCTCTATCGCGAAATCTTCGAGCTTTCACCGGCACAGGGCGGCATCGGAGCAAATGTCCTGCCCGGCTGTCCGGATACCAGTGGGGGCTTCCTTTCGTGCCGACCGGACGCCCCCGGCGAGCACTATTTCCTGCAACTGCTGTCCCGCTACCGGCTCAACCCTGAATGGTTTCGACAGAAGCTCGCTGACGGGACGAACCCGACTCTTCAGGCAAACCTGAGCGCACAGTACGAGTGGCTAAAGGAGGTCTGGTTCAAGGGTCAAGAATTCGCGACCGGACCGTCGGTCAACGTTAGTCTTGAGCAACCCGGCGTGCCTCTGCTGCCCGCGCCCCTGCCCCCGATCAACCCAGCCGATCCGACCGGCCCGCCCCCGGTTGGCCCGGTTGATCCTGGCGGCCGGCCCGCTCCCGGCGCCGGTTGCGGCAGCGGGGTGCCCCTTGCGGCGGCTGCCCAGTTGATCCTGCTGTTCATGCGTCCCAGAGGCCGATATCGACCGAGTGTTGTCCGCCGTTAACCGTGCGACTGGTTCTGCCCTAAACGGCGTTGTGTTGAACCGTTGGAGGGGCGAGGCCGGCAACCTTCACACCGCCTTGCTGATCACGAAGATCGCTTCGGCTGCGCGGACACTGGGGAGGAAGTGGATCGGATCGCGGCGGCCCTCGGCCAGGGGGATCATGCGAAGCACCTGAATGTGGTTTTCACGACAGTAGCTCTGGAAATCGCGGATGGTCAGGTAGTGCCGGTTCGGGGTGTTGTACCACTGGAACGGCAGGTTCTGGGTGACGGGCGTACGGCCGGTCAGCAGCATCTGCAAGATCGGCCGCCACTGGACGAAGTTGGGGAAGCTGACGATGCACTTGTGCCCGATCCGCAGCATCTCGCGCAGCACCAGTTCCGGTCGATTCAACGTCTGCAGGGTCTGCGACAGCACCACGTAGTCATATGACTCGGTCGCAAAGCCGGAGAGTTCCGCCTCGACATCAAGGTCCACCACGCGAATGCCCCGCTCGACGCACTCGCAGATGTTGTCCTGCTGAACCTCGATGCCCAGGCCGCGGACGTTCTTGTGCCGAATCAGCCGACTGAGCAGTGCGCCCGAGCCGCAGCCCACGTCCAGCACCCGACTGCCCGGTTCGATCATGTCTTCGATGCGATCGTAGTCGATCCGATGGCGCGCCCAGGCCGTCTCGACGACCGGCCGCTGGCGATATGGCTCGACGTCACCGCCGTTGGGAATGGCGGGCTGCCCCGACAGGTCCGCCAGGAACCCGCTGATCAACCTGCCAAGGACTCCCGCCTCGAGCAGGAAAGAATCGTGACCGTAGGGCGAATTGATTTCCGAATACGACACGTCCTTATCGCCGGCCAACAGGGCATCGACGAGGTGGCGCGACTGTTTAGGCGTGAACAGCCAGTCACTCGAGTAGCTGACGACCAGGAAACGGGCCTTCACGTCCTTGAGAGCGTCTTGCAGCGACTCGTGACCGGCTTGCAGGTCGTAGTAATCAATGGCCTTGGTGATGTACAGGTAGGAGTTGGCGTCGAAGCGGTCCACGCACTTCTGGCCCTGGTAGTCAAGGTAGGTCTAGACGGCGGAGTCGCTGGTCTCCAGATCGTAGCGGAAGGTGGGGCGATGACGCAGCGCGCGCACGAACTTACAGAGCGTGACGTGTTCG
>CAZTQK010000265.1:7068-8978 GCA_964615635.1 uncultured Planctomycetales bacterium | reverse complement strand
GGCGGCGGCGGCGGCGCCGTGACCTTCAATGCCAGCAAGAACACCGGCTTGACCGCGGTCAACGCCGTGAGCTGCAATGACGCCCTGAATGTGACGAACCTCGAGGCCATCCCCGACCTTGGTGTCAGCGGGAGCGACCAGAACGTGACCCTCGCGTTCGACGCCGACGCGGTCAGCGCGACGACCGATGAGATCAACCTCACCGCCTCGAACGTCGATGGCGGCACCTGGACGATCCCGGATATCGAGATCGCCAACATCGAGTCGACGGGTGCGGCCAACACCATCGCCGCGTTGACGATGGCCGCCCTGACAGAGATTGTCGCGACCGGCGATGAGGACCTGGAGATTACCGGCGCGATCGCCTCGACCGCATTTGATGACCTCGATGCCAGCGCCATGACCGGCGGCATCACCATCATCTTCCCGGATGCGGCCAGCAACAGCATCTCAATCCTGACCGGCGATGGTGACGATGACGTCACGGCCGGGACGGCCGCCGATACAGTGGCCGCCACGCTCGGCGCCGGCGATGACCGGCTCAGCCTCGGTGGCTTCACCGATGGCACCGACAGCGCCGACGGCGGTGACGGCACGGATACGATTGCCCTCACCAACGCCGTGGCTGTTGCTGTTGCGGCGGACTTGGCCGATCTGGACAATTTCGAGGCCCTCGAAATCACCGATGGTATCAGCGGCAATGTCATCCTGAGCTACTTCGGCTCGGTGACCCAGCTGATTCTGCCAGCGGCCATCGCGGGCAACTCGACAGTGACGGTGCCGGACGGCGCCGAGATCATCGTCCAGGCAAGCGATGCCGGGGCCAGCACGTTCGGTGTTACCAGCGAGACGAACGCAGACGATGCCCTGACGCTGACCCTGGAGAACGGCGGAGTCGCCTTTGGTGGCCTGACCACCCTGAACGGCGTGGAGGTCCTGAACATCGAGTCGACCACCGCCGCGAACACCCTGACGGGGCTGACCTTCGCTCCGTCTGCGGGCGTTTCCAGTGGCTCGGTCACCATCACGGGTGATGAGGACCTGACGATGGGGACGGTGACCAAGGGTACCCCGATCAGTGCCAGTGCCCTGACCGGTAACCTGAGCTTGACTCTTGCTCAGTCCGGTACCGTGACCGGCGGGAGCGGCGATGACACACTCACCGGCTCGGCCAATGAAGACAATCTGGCCGGCGGTGATGGCAACGACACACTCACCGGTTTAGCCGGTGCGGACGCCATCACCGGCGGCGCCGGTGATGACACCATCAACGGTGGAGACGGCGAGGATCTCATGAGCGGTGGTGCTGGTACGAACACCTATCAGTTCGTCGCCGGCGACCTCAGCGGTGTCCCCGACGCTTCCACCATCTTTGACACCATCAGTGATTTCCAGGCGGGTGTCGATGTCATCGACTTCACCGCTGGCGCTCTGGTGATTATCAGCGGTTCGACGGCTGCGTCCGGAACGGCTGCGATCAGTGCCGAAGGTTTTGCCACCTTCCATGCCGATGACGATACCTTGGCCGAGCGGATTGTGGCAGCCGAAGCCGGCATCGCTGCCAGCGGGGCGGCTGCGGCACGCCAGTTCTGCGTGTTCGAGTCAGGCAGTGACAGCTGGATCTTCGTATCCGAGGGCACCGACGGCGTCGATGCCGGCGACGTGTTGATCAGGCTAACCGGCGTGACCGGCCTGACTGACACGACGTTGACCGCTGGCGACCTGACCATCGATTGATCAGGTTGTCCTGGGGCGAGCCGGAGGCTCTACCCAACGGTTTGAGTTTGCATCCCCGAGCCCGGCGGGAACTATCCCGCCGGGCTCTTTCTATTCCGGGCCGGGATGGGGGGAGAGTAGTAGGGTCCGCCCTGGCGGACCATTTGGCTGTGGAGACCATTGGTCATCGCGGT
>CAZTQK010000265.1:0-6968 GCA_964615635.1 uncultured Planctomycetales bacterium | reverse complement strand
CCTACCTTTGTTTTCACGCTGGTGCCAGTGGTAGGGTCCGCCCTGGCGGACCATTAGCCATGCCGGTAAAATGTGGATATGCCCGACTATCGTCGTTGGTTTTATCCCGGAGGAACGTTTTTCTTCACAGTGGTGACAGCCGGACGGCGGCCGTTTCTGTGTGAACCGCGAGCAAGGGCGTGTCTGAGATGGGCGAGCCAGGAGACGAAAAGCCGATGGCCGTTCGAAATGACCGCGGTCGTGCTGCTGCCCGATCATCTGCACGCGATATGGCGGTTGCCCGAGGGTGACGAGGCCTTCGATGCTCGTTGGGCGTTTCTGAAAGGGCAGTTCACCCGCCGGTGGCTGGCTGCGGGAGGTCGGGAGGTGCAGGTCAGTCGGTCGCAACGACGTGATCGTAGGCGGGGCGTCTGGCAACGCAGGTACTGGGAACACCGGATTCGCGATGAAGGTGACTTCCAGCGACATTGCGACTACATCCACTACAACCCAGTGAAGCACGGCGTGGCGAGCTGCGCCCACGCATGGCCGTTCTCTTCCTTCGAGCGGTTTGTCTTTGAGCGGAGATACCGGCAGGAGTGGTGCTGCTCCTGTACCGGCCCGGTGGATGTGCCCGTGTTCGACGGGCTGGATGAAACGGCCATGGAGTAGGGTCCGCCCTGGCGGACCATTTGGCTGTGGAGACCATTGGTCATCGCGGTGTCGGGGAGGTGATGGTCCGCGAGCGCGGACCCTACCTTTGTTTTCACGCTGGTGCCAGTGGTAGGGTCCGCCCTGGCGGACCATTTGGCTGTGGAGACCATTGGTCATCGCGGTGTCGGGGAGGTGATGGTCCGCGAGCGCGGACCCTACTTATTTACGCCTCACTGCGAATCGGGTAACTTGGTCGGTGGTTTGCGGCGGTCTTCAGGCTTGCAGCGAGGCACGAGCGAGATCGATGGTCGAGGATTGGGAAGTATCACGGACGACGGGCAAGTGTGCGGCGTCGGAGCGGGCGCTGGCCGAGGGTGAGGCCTACTACGCGGTTCTGCTGGAGACGGAGACCGGTTTTGAACGCCGGGATTATGCGGTGGAGGCCTGGAGCGGCCCTCCGGAAGGCACGTTCTGCTACTGGCGGGGCCGGGTGCCGATTCGCGAGAAGAAGCCGGGCACCTACGCGGTGGACATGGCTATTCTGTCGCAACTGTTCACACAACTCGAAGATGCCCAGTCGGAGACCAAGCAGCAACTGCGGTTTGTGCTTGCCTTGTTATTGATGCGCAAGCGGCTGTTGAAGATGGACCGGAGCAGCACCGAAGAAGGCCGGGAACACTGGCACATGCGGATGACCAGCGATCAGAGCATGCACCGGGTGCTCAATCCCAAGCTGGAGAAGGAGCAGATCGAACGGCTCAGCGCCCAACTCACGGCCATCCTCAGCGGCGAGGTGGACGCGCTACAGGTGGTCGAGCAGCCGGATAGCGAGCCGCCACCGGCGGGCCAGGACGAGAGCCAATCTCAGGGAGCCCTCGAGAGTGATACCCAGTCAACCTGATCGCTGGTCCAGAGCCGTCACCCGCCGTCTGGCGGGGCCCGGCAGGGCCGGATCGCTTGCTCATTTCGCCGCGATGTTGCTCCTTGCCTGCGGCATCACCGGATGTCCGCCCGGCGACACCGGCTTCGGCCCGCCGGAAGAGCCTCTGCCTCTGCAAGCGGTGATCGAGCGGGTGAACTGGAACAGCGGTCAGATGGACTTCCTGCTGCGGGGGGTGAACGGATCGGCCGTCGGGCAATGGCGGCGCGGCTCCGACAACTCCGCCCCCGGCACGTCGTTCGACATGAAGGTGGTCCTCCTGTATCGAAAGCCCCGCAGCCTTTATCTCCGGATGGACCACACGCTGGGCGGCACGATCGAGGCCGGATCCAACAGCCGCGAGTTCTGGGTCTGGGAGCGGGCCAAGGAGAATCGCTACTACTGGGGTGAGCATGAGTGGCTCACCAACAACGCTGACGTCGACCTCCCGATACGCCCCGACGTGCTGCTCGACGTTCTCGGCGTCGGCGACCTGCCCACTGACACCACCGGTTCGCAGGGCCCGGTGCTCTGGGTGTGCGAGAACGGCTACCAACTCGTTTTCTTGAACTATGACGAGCAGGGGCAGGGCTACATCAGCAAGGTGATGGAGATCGGCAGACGTGAACCCTACCTCGTGCAGAGGATTGTCTACTTCCACCCCGACGGCCGGCCGGTCATGCAGGTGTTGCTGTCCGATTACCGGCCGGTCGAAGACAGCGAGGTTCGTGCCCCCCATAAGATCGAGATGAACTCGCTCGAGAACGATAATCACATGACTCTGCGTTTTCCTTCGCTAAAACGGTTTGATCAGCCGGACGCTGAGCAGTTGTTCAGGCTCTCGCCGAGGGAGAAGGGTAGCATCAGCCCGCGCGACGCGCGGCGCATCGACGGCTGGCGGCCTTCGCCTCGACCCGTGATGCCGCCTGCCCCGCCGACGGCTCCCGCGGCCGATACCGCCCCTTCGCCATCCCCCGACGCGAGCCGGCCGTCCGAGCCCGCGACGCAACCTGATGCGGTGGTGAGATGATGATTGACTCACTGAGGCTTTCGAGGATCACGTGCTGGTTGGCGGCGATGGCGGCCGCGACGTCGCTGCCGGCTGTTGCACGAGCCGAGCGCGCAGTCGAGCAGTTGCACGCGTCGGGCGGCGAGCGCATTCTCTGGCTGGTCACCGGTCTTCGCGACCCCGACGGAGAGAAGCTGGTACAGTGGTTCTCCTATCTCGACAGGTCCGGCGATTCGCTTCGCGTGCCTCCGATTTCTCCCCAGCTCGGACGCATCGACCACGTCGCGACGGTGGGTGACGCGATCCACGTCTTCTTCAACGACGGCGTCCACTACTGCTATTCGAAAGCAGGTGACAGGCGCGAGCTTCGCCTGCCCGATGCCGCGGTCCCGGTGGCGGTCGCCGGAGAAGCCCCTGGCCGACAGCCCCTGCTGTGGGCTCTGGTCACCTCGCACACGGCCGGTCGTGTCGAGACCGAGTGGCTGGAGCGGCAGCAGCGGCAAGCCTCCAGGCCGGCGGTTCGAGGGGCTGCCCAGGCCCCGCCGCCCGCCTCGTTGCCCGCTGTTGAAGAACCCGAACCGACGACTCGGTTGCTCGGCAGCTACCACCTTGTGCGATACGACGGTTCGAGTTGGCGTCCCGGCTTCGATGCCCCTCCGGGTTTCACGACGGCGGCCCGCGTTTGGTTGACGTGCGGGCGCGAAAACCGGCAGATTCTCATTTGGCAAACGGATGCCAAGTCCCAAGAGATTCTGTCATCGTGGAGAATCGACAACCATTGGCAGACCAACGAAGCACTCAAATTGCCTGAGGCCCCGACCGCGGGTTTTGCCATGGCTGGCGGCGACGACATGCTGTTTGCCGCCCTGATTCATGAGCCGGGCGGTGACGGCGGGTTGCGGTGCTGGCTCTGGAAGATCTCGCCGCCTCCGAAGCCGCGCATGCGCAGCGAATGGCACGCGATCTCATCGCCGGTGTTGGAGGACGGCAAGCCGCTGGAGATGGATGCCACGTCTGCAGTTGCAGCCTTGGGCGACCATCTGGCCGTGGTCCGACCCGCCGGCGACAAGGCGGAGATGGGGCTCTGGTCGCTCAAAGATGGCAAGCCGGCCAAGCCGTTTGCGAGCGTGCCTGCCAGGCAGGGTGAAGCCACGCCTCGGTCGTCATATCGCAACCTGGTGGATGTTCTGATCCTCGCCGTGCTGATGGTGGTGATCCTGCTGATTTTCCGCAGGCGTCACGAACACATGATGGTCCCGGCGGTACTGCCGGCCGAAGTGGTGGTGGCAAACCTCGGCAAACGCGTGGGTGCCGCTGTCGTTGACATGCTTCCGGCCATGATCCTGGTCGGTTGGCTCTGGTATGCGCCGATCACAGACTTCAGCGATGAGATTCACGCGGTTCGGCGCTCCGGCGGACGTTTGCAGGATGTCTCCCTGCCGCAAACGCTTTTCTGGGCGGGCCTGACGTTTCGGCTGATCTATGCGGCGTATTGTCTTGTTTTCGAGCTGCTGTGGTCATCAACGCCGGGCAAGCGGCTGATGGGCTTCACCGTAGTGACCGAGTCTCTCGATTACCCCAGCCGGCTGCAGATCCTGGCCCGCAACCTGACCCGTCCTCTCGAACTCGAACCCGCCATGGTCCTCTTCATGGCGATCGTGTTCTTCACGCCCTATCGACAGCGGATTGGCGATCTGTTGGCCCGGACAGTGGTCATCGAAGGAACGCCGCCGGAGAAGGAGGGGGACGGCGAAGAGCAGAAGGCGGATGGGGACGAGTAGAGATCTGAGATCTCAGATTCTGGATTTCAGATTTGAGATTTCAGATTTGAGATCTCAGATTCCAGATTTCAAATCTCAGATTTCAGATCTTAGATCTCGGATTGTCCGTCACTTCATCTCTTGCCGCGATTGCTTGTCACTTCCCGTCAGGCTCGCCTCTCGTCCCCCGTCAGGCTCGCCTCTCGTCCCCCGTCAGGCTCGCCTCTCATCTCCCGCCAGACCTTCCTCCAGTCCGCCGCCGGTCTGCCCAGTCGGTTGAGGTATCGCTTGAGCACGCGCAGCCGATCGGTCCGGCTTACCTGTGACCACTCGCGGAGGCTTTCGCTGAGCCGCACGAGCGCCGGGAGGTTCGCGAGCGGGACACGAGAAGAGGTGTGACGAAGATCGAGGTACCCGCTCAAGACCACGATGGGCGTGTCGTCCGAAGATGGGCTGACACATATCGCCAGGTCCGAGGCTTTCAGATCGCTGTAGACAAAACCTTCTTCATCGAGTCTGCGGAATAGGGCGGCGATCTGATGTGCAATGCTGACCATGGCGCGATACCGCTTGCTCGGCGGCAACGCCTTCATCTGCGTGTCCATGAAGTCGTGCGGCGGCTTTACCCTTGTAGGGTTCTCGATGAGGATAGAAGCGTACAGCAGCACGCCGCAGAAGCGCCTCTCGCAGACGGCCAGGGGGCGTGCGGCCGGGATGCCGCGGTTGAGCAGGGCGTTGCCCGTTTTCCAAAGCCGCATTTCTTGAGACGAGAACAGGATACACTTCAGTTGCTGGCCGAGCGTGGGACGTCTTTCCAGGGAGACCACCGCGATAGGTTCGTTGTCTTCGACTTCCAGATCGAAGAAACCCCGCAGATGTTCGCCTGTGCCCTTGTGGATGATGTCGTGCAGTGACGAGAAGAAGTTCCACCTTGATGCCAGCGACTCACACCACCACCGGCGTGTCAAGGGTTTTGTGGGAACGGCGGAGTTGGGTGCGGCTTGCCTGGCCCAGAGGAACACGTGGGCTCTTGTCATGTGGTCCAGACAGAGTATGCCGAACCGCCGGCCGTTACGAAGTGCTTGGCGGTCACGCTGGGCGGCCAGTGCCCTGGCGTGTGCGCGCATGGCTCGGTCAATTCCGGGGACCAACTCACGGCAGCCTGCCGGCCGACATCGTCCCGGCTCTGTCAGTCTCTCGCGACATGCCACGTAGACCCGGAGGAACCGTGTGCGGTCCGTCAGCGACGCGTTGGAGCGAAACCAGTTCCCGAACATAGCCAGGTTACGGATGGCCCGTTGCTCGCTGACAGCCCGGCCGACCGACACGGCCTGCAGATCGACGAAGCAGGCGCTATACCCGCCATCGCGGTCGGTTCGTACCAGGATATTGCCTGCGTGCAGATCCGTGTGTACGAAGCCGCCATGGTGTGCTTTGGCGATCAGCTCGGCGACGGCGCCGATGACCGCGTTTCGGTCCTTTCTGGGCAGGCTTCCCCCCGCGCCGACTCGAAGCCACCAGGTATCGAGTTGTTCGGCATCCGGCGTCTCCATTGTGACGAAGATACTCGCCGGTTCACGCCTTTTTGTCCGTCGCCACGCCGCGGCCACGGGAACGACGGTTGCGATGTCATGCCGGGTCGCATACTCGGCCGCCCGCCATTCGCGCAGGCTGTCTGGCCCGAGGACCAGACGTCGCAAACGGTCTGACCACGTGATCGGCCGGGCGATCTTGGCGAACACCGCCCCGTGGTCCGTCTCGACGCGGAACACGTCCCGAATCTCATTGCTTTTGAACAGCTTCGCCCGGCGGTCGCTCTTGAGGTCGAGCCAGGAAGGGCACTGTGGTGATTCGAACAAGCCCAGCCAGTCTGAGCGGATTCGCCAGTTCCAGCCGTTGATCGAACGGTCGATCCACTGGTCAGATCGAGCAGGTTCCGCGTTCGGCTTGACGCTTTCGGCGATGCTGGCTGAGGCTGAGTGATCGGTCATCGCCATCGAGGTCCGGTGTTCACGCAACGGCCGTGTGGCTGAGTTGGTGCTTGATCTCGCCGCCCACGACGGTCATCACCGCACGGCCGGTGACCTGCCACCCGTGGAACGGGCAGTTGCGGCTCTTGGAACGGAACTGGTTCACATCGATTGTCCACCGGCACTGCGGGTCGATCAGCGTTACGTCGGCGTCGGCGCGGACCGCCAGCGTGCCCTTGTTGATCGAGAGCAGCTTTGCCGGGCGAACCGTCAGCCGGTCGATCATCGCCGGCCAATCCATCAGGCCCGGCTCAATCAGTGCTTTGATGAACAGCGGCAGGGCCGTTTCCAGTCCGATGATCCCGAACGGGGCGGTCAGGAACTCCAGCTCCTTCTCCTGGATCCCGTGCGGGGCGTGGTCGCTCGCCAGGCAGTCAATCGTGCCATCGGCCACACCGCGCCGGCAGGCTTCGACGTCGTCCATCGTCCGTAGCGGCGGGTTCATCTTGAAGTTCGGGTCATAGGAGGCGCACTCCTCCTCGGTCAAGACAAGGTGGTGCGCGCACGCCTCGGCGGTCACCGGCAATCCGGCGGCCTTTGCCTGGCGCACCAGTTCAACGGCCCTGGCCGTCGAGATGTGGCACACGTGGTAGCGGGCCCCGGTGGAGCGGATCAGC
>CAZTQK010000264.1:0-8979 GCA_964615635.1 uncultured Planctomycetales bacterium | reverse complement strand
CGCGCTTTGGCCAACCGACCCTCAGGAACCGGAAAGCCTGTCACTCTTCGATATTCGAACGCTGCCGACCGGAAACCTGGAATCAGTACAGGTTGGCGGCTTTCCGCTGATCATTCTCGTGGACGTGCCCGCCCTGCCAACTACCGCCCTTGGTCAAATCAAGAGGGCGGTGCGTGACGGGGCGGGCTTGCTGATCATTGCGGGACCACAGGTAACTGCATCGAACCTCGCGGCCATGTTTTCCGAGGGCGGCAGCGGCCTGCTGCCGGTACGGTTGGGTCCGCCGATCGATCTCCAGCCCGCCGATCCACCGATCGGGGTGGTGTTGAATGAGCCGCTCGTTCCGGCGCTGTCGGGGTTTGATGACCCGACGCTTCTCCGGTCGCTATCGACAGCGCCCTTCCGAACGGTGCGGCCGGTGGCAAGCGTGCAGGGCAAGAACGTCCAGACCTGGGCACAATTCACGCGAGGCGGAGCAGCCCTGGTGGCCAATACCTTCGGGCGCGGCAGCGTGGTGTACTTCGGCGCTCCGGCCGACCGGCAAGGCGGCGAGTTCCCGCTCTCGCCGGCGTTCGTGCCGTTCTTCCAGCAGTTAACCTTCCATCTGACGTTCGGACAAGACGTCCCTCAGCGGGCAGCCGGCCAGGCCCTCGAATGGCCCGTCCCCGACACCGCCGGGTTCACTCTGACCTATCCGGACGGCACCAGCACGCCGGCCGATTCTATGGCGGGCGAAGACCCGGCGACGGGACAGACACGCGTTCTCCTGCCCTCAGCGGAACGCGCGGGGGTGTACACTCTCACATACAACGACATGGCGGGAACTCCGAGACAGGCAAAGAAAGCGGTCAATCTGCCCGCCGACGAGTTCGACGCAGCCATGCTCAGCCTCGCTCGGTTGCGTGAGAAGCAACCGCTGGCGGCGACACGGATCATTGCCCCCGAAGAGTCGATGCGAACGGCCTTGCTGGCCGCCAAACGTGAGGCGGAGCTCTCCGCGACCGGGGTGGTGATACTGTTGGCACTGCTGGCCGCCGAACTGCTGCTGGTCAAGTTGTTCGCCCCCAGGCAGGTGGATGCGGAGGCGATGCTGAAGAAAGCGATGGGTTTGTAGGAACTCTGACGGAAGCGTAACGCGCAATGAACGGCTCGATTTGGCTGAAATGGCTGCTGTGGCCTCAACAACTCGATGGGCAGTCGAGCGATCTGGCTCTGCGCGCTTACCCTCTCCTCGGCACGCCGGGGACGATCGCCGCCGGAATCGGCCTGGTCATACTGGCGATCTGGATTTCGCGAGCCAAGGGGCTGGACCTGTCATTTCGCAAGCGGATGCTGCTGGCGGTCCTGCGAATCGCGGCCGTCGCCTGTCTCGTGCCCATGCTGATCGATCTGTCGCTGCAGGTGCAGGTCAGCCACTCGCTCAAACCCACACTTGCCGTGGCCGTCGACACGTCGCAGAGCATGTCGCTCCAGGACCGCTATGCCGTCGCAGTTTCGGCCGCTTCGCTGCCCACAACCGGAGTCGGAGGCATACCGGCGTCCTCGCCCGCCGCCGTGTCGCGCATCGATATCGCCAAGAAGCTCTTGCTTGCCGACAGAGACGCACAAGGTTCGCGACTGGATCAGTTATCGCGGTCGGCCGAATTGGTCCCCTTCACGTTCGATCGGACCGCCCGCCCCGCGGGCATCAATAGCGAATCACCCGGCTTCGGCGAGTTGGATGCTTCGGCACCATATACCGCCCTCGCGCCGAGCATCGATGAGATGGTCGAGCGGCTCCGGGGCCGGCCCACGGCCGGAGTGCTGCTGCTCAGCGACGGGGCAAACAACACCGGCGGGTCGCCGCTGGCCGCCAGCGCTCGCTGGAGACAGGCGGGTGTGCCCGTGCACACCGTGACCGTGGGCGACGCCGACCCGCGCGACATCGAGGTCCGCCAAGTCCTGGCGAATGACCTGCTGTTCAGCGAGGACCCGGCAACGGTCGTGGTTCGACTGAGACAGCGAGGCTACCAGACGAGGCGTGTGCCGGTGATCCTGAGAAGCGGGTCTCAGGAGTTGGGGCGTGCAGATGCAGTGTTCGATGAGAGCGCGAGCGAAATCAACGTCACCATCACCTTTACGCCGCACCAGGCGGGTGAACACACGTTCCGCGTCGAAGTGCCGCCGCAGGCGGACGAAACCGCCCATCAAAACAACCACCGCAGCTTCGTCGCCCGCGTCACGGCCGACAAGATCCGCGTGCTTTATCTCGAAGGCCGGCCGCGATGGCAGTATCGTTTCCTTCGCGACGCGATGAATCGCGACCGCAGGCTCAAGCTGCAAGTTCTGTTGACCGGAGCCGAGCCGGTATCGAACCCGCCGGCGCCGCTGATTTCTTCACTGCCGAACAACCGCGACGCGTTCAAGAACTACGACGTCTTCATCATCGGAGATGTCGATCCCGGCATCCTGACGGCCGAGCAGATGGAGTGGATCGGCGCGATGGTCCGCGACGAAGGGGCCGGGATGATCCTGCTGGCCGGGCCGACCTTCAACCCTCGAGCCTACATCGAGACGTCGTTTGCCGACCTGTTTCCGGTCGAAGCGGAGGAGGAGGCCGGGCGATCGCCTCACAGACCCAGGAGCGGCAAAGAGGATCTGTTCGTACCGGAGTTGACCCCGCTGGGTCAGACGCATTCCGCCATCCAGCTCGGCGACGATATGGAGGCCAACGTTGAGCAATGGAAGGCTCTGCCGGCCGTCTACTGGTTCGCCCCCGTTCGGAAGGCCCGACCAGGAGCACTGGTGCTGGCCGTCCACCCGACGGAGATGGCCCAGGCCGGACAGAACGAGCGGATGCCGATCATGGCAGTTCAGAACTCCGGGAAGGGCAAAAGCTTCTTCTGCGGCGTCGACGAGACCTGGCGATGGCGATTCAAACAGGGCGACCGCGTCTTCTATCGGCTCTGGGGCCAGGTCATTCAGTACCTCGGCGCCCCCCACCTCGGCGGAGAGAGCCGGCAGATCCACCTGTGGACCGATCGAACCGTGTACAATCGCAACGACACGGCGCTGGTCACCGTGCGAGCGGAGGAACTGGCGGGGACGGAGCTGCCGGTGCTGGTGACCGAGAGCGAGGATGGCCGTCAGCGGAAGCTGCCGCTGACCCCCTCGCCCGGTGCCGAAAACATGTACGAAGCCCGTGTGCCGCTGACCACCCCGGGCCTGCACAAGCTGTGGGTGGAGGGACACGCTCTCGATGCCTCGTCGATCGTGGACGTCCAGGCACCGCAGCTTGAGCTGGCAGACCCGGCGGCCAATCCGGCGCTCATGAAGGAGATCGCCGACAACACCGGCGGACAAAGCGGCCTGGCAGCGGACATCGACAGAGTGATTGCGGGGATTGACCTCTCCTCACGATCGATTCGCGAACAACGGGACTACCGGCTCTGGGACAAGCCGCTTCTGGTCCTGATTCTTGTGAGCCTGCTGGCGGTGGATTGGGTTTTGAGACGGCTGTGGCAATTGCCGTGACGGTGAGATGAACACTACAGCAGCACATACCGTGACCGCTGGCGCCGAGCTTGCGAGCCCGAGGCTGTGCCTTTCTCGGATCGGACAGGTGCAGCACCGATGGGCGAGGCTGAAACGGGCTCTCGCGGTCAGCATGGTAGCCGTGTGGCTGGCCGGCACCGCGACTATCGCGGTGTTGCTCGACTCATGGGTCCGCGGTCCACACTGGTGGCGGCTCCTTCTCCTCGCACTGCTGGCTGTGTCAATCCTCTGGCTTCTGCGGCACACCATCGCACCCCTGTGGAAGAGCCTGTCGCCTGACACGGCCGCCCTGCTGCTCGAGAAGACTTACCCCGATCTTCGCGGGAAGCTTGTGACCGCCGTTCAACTGGCTGAGGCGTCGCACCGGGCCGAAAGCGGCGCGTCGGACGACCTCTACGGTCTTGTCCGCACCGCTGCCGAGACGGCGGCAGAGCAGTTGGTGCCATCAGCCGTGATTCCCGGCAAATCGATCGCACGGAAGTGTGCGGCCGCATGGGTTGGGGTGGCGATCGTCCTGGCAGTCGCCGGGCTCAACCGCCAGGCCGCCTCGATCGGCATCAGACGCGTACTGCTGCCGTGGGCACAGGTCGACTGGCCGAAAAGAACACACATACGCATCGCGGCGATCAACGAGCGTGTGGTTCGCGGCGGAACGTTGATTCTCGCCGGCCAGGTCAGCGGCGCGGTCCCATCCGGCGGCACATTGCGGGTGCGGGCCGGGGAGAGCCCCGCGGATCGAGCTCACTTCGAGATTGAGGAAAGCGGCGGTTTCCGCGTCCAATATCGGCCGGTCATGCAGGACATCGAAGTCTGGGTCGAAATCGGCGACAACGCCACATCCCCCTTCCACGTCGCCATGATCCCGCCGCCCGAGATCGTCGCGATCCGAACGGAATGCACCTTCCCCGAGTACACGCGCCTGCCCCCGCAGCAAATCGAGGACGGCAACGTCCAGGCTATCTTTGGGACACAACTCAGGCTCGTCGTCACCGCCAACAAGGCCATTAATAATGCCAGGCTGGCGTGGGAGGACGGCGCGTCAGCCAAGATGAACCTGGCGCCGGGGGGAGCAGAGGCGGAGACGGCCTTCGCCGTGAAGGCCAGCCAGTCTTACCGGATCCACCTCACCGATGCGAATGACTTCCACAACCCCGATCCGGTCATCTATCGAATCGAGATGACCGACAACCAGTATCCGCAGTTTGACCGGCTCGCGCCGTCGATCGACCGCCGCGTCACCCCGACGGCCGTGCTGCCCATCTCCGCCGAGATCAGTGACGACTATGGAGCGGCTGCGGTCACATTGCTGTACCGCAAGGGGACCGCGACCGACATCGGTCGCATCGACGTCCCACTGACCAAGCCCGGCAAGCGGGCCACCATGCAATACAACTGGCAACTGGAGCCGCTTGGGCTCAAGCCGGGGGATTCACTCACCTGGTGGCTTGAGGCCCGCGACGAGGGCGAACACGCCACTCAACAAGAATGGCCCGTCTCGCGGCAGCGGAAACTCAAGATCATGAGCGAAGTCGAGCTGGCCAGAGCGCTCAGCGACGAGCTCGAACAGATCATGGACAAACTCTCGCAACTGGAGTCGCTGCAAGCCGAATGCGCGGAGATCGTCAACCGTATCGCAAGCTCCGAGCAACCGGACGAATCGACGGCCGTGCAGGAACGGACCCGAGCCGAGAAATGGCGACAGGACCGCTTGGCCCGAACGACGGGGCAGCTTGCCGAGTCGATGGGCCGAGTGGCCGAGGATTATGCCGCGTCACGCATCGGACAGCAGGACCGCTGGATGCGACTTCAGTCGACGGCCCAGCGGCTTGCACAACTGGGGGGCACGGACATGCCCGCGATCGTGCTGGCACTTGAAGATGCGCTGAGTTCGCTTCGCGGTGAGAAATCGACCGCGACACAGCCAACGGAGCCGCGCTAGATGAGAAAGAGACTTCGGATCACTTGGCTTGTCACTGTGGCGGCGTT
This sequence comes from uncultured Planctomycetales bacterium, assembly GCA_964615635.1. Taxonomy (GTDB): domain Bacteria; phylum Planctomycetota; class Phycisphaerae; order UBA1845; family PWPN01; genus JAUCQB01. The sequence continues at coordinate 3,459 of CAZTQK010000264.1, read as the reverse complement.
TGCGCTGCCGAGAACGGCCGCGGCGCAGGCCAACAAGGCGGTCGAGTCGCCCGAACAACCCGACATGCTCGTGGAGATGACGCCCAGATCGGAAGATGCGATCAAGAACTCGCTGGAGTTCCTGGCTGGGTGCCAATTGCCCAGCGGCGCCTGGATGTACGGCAAGGTGGGCCCGAACGTAGGTGTGACCTCTCTGGCCATTCTGGCGTTCCTGGCAACCGGCAACGTACCCGACCAGGGCGAATATGCCCCTGTGCTGGACCGTGGGATCGGGTGGGTGTTGGCGAACGCCCAGCCGAGCGGGTTTATCCATTACGCTGACGGGTCTTCACACGGTCCGATGTACGAGCATGCAGCGGCCACGCTGATGCTCAGTGAGATCTACGGCATGAGCGAACGGCCGGAGATTCCGGCCGCAATTCAGGCGGCCGTTCGGGTCATCGTCAACGCCCAGAACAGTGAGGGCGGCTGGCGATATCAGCCGCACAGCCGCGACGCGGACGTCTCGGTCACCGTCATGCAAATCCTGGCTCTGCGCGGGGCACAACATGCGGGAATGGTCGTGCCGGCCGAGACCATCGAGCGGGCGATCAAGTACGTGAAGCTTTGCGCGGACCGGGGCGGCGGCTTCTACTATCAGACGCGCTCCGGCAAGCCGGGCTACGCCCGCACGGGAGCGGGAGTCACCTCGCTGGAGGTTTGCGGCGAATTCGACGCCGATGAGACGCGGCGCGGTCTGGACTATCTGATCGCCAACATCGGCGCGGACAAGGAAAGTGAGGGGAACTATCATTACGGCATCTACTACGCCGCCCAGGCCGTCTACCAGGCGAAAGATCCGCGTCGCTGGCAACAGTGGTTTCCGCCGATCCGCGAGCAGGTGCTGTCAAAGCAGAACGATGGAGCATACTGGGATTCCGAACACGGGCCGGCGTACGGCACGACCATGATGCTGCTGACGTTGTCGATTCCTTGCCGTTACCTGCCCATCTACCAGAGATAGCCGATGCTCACTTCAGCGATTGTCCTTGGTTTTGCAGCCTGCTGGGCCCAGCAGACGACACGACCGGTGCTGGTACTGACGGATCGCCAAGCCATCCAAGCCTCCGGCTGGAGCATAGCCGAGAATGGCCGACTGCAAGTCATCGATTCGCCCGGCGCCTCCGGCCAGCAGATCGAAACACCGCTGCTGATTGACGTCGAGAACGCCGTTGCGCCGCCCGCGGCTGTGGGTGGAACACTGGTTAGGGCGCAACTGGCATGCGGTGAGATCATCCGGGGCCGAGTTGAGGATTCCGGAGCGGATGCATCGCTTCGGCTCAGCAACGCCCAATTCGGCAAGATGCGAGTCCCTTTCGCGGAGATCGTTTCGCTGTCTTTCGGTGCGACAGACACCGCCGTTGTCGCGGGCTCATCGCCGGCCAAGCCTCCTTGCGTGATTCTGACCAATGGCGACGTCGTTCCCGGCAAGATCCTGGCCGTTACGCCGCGGAAAGTAACGATCGACTCCGACTTCGGCGAGACCGACACCGAGATGAATCGGGTGGTTGCGATCCTCATGTCGGAGGATTCCTCGCCGGCCGACAGCACGGCCCGCGATCGCCTGGTCTGCATACTGGGGGATGGTCAACGATGGCTCGCCGACCGGATGAAGCACGCAGACAAGACGGAAACGATTGTTTTCTCGCGAAGCGGGCGAGATGTTGAGGTTCCGGTCGCCGCGATCAGGCAGATCGTCTTTCCTGGCGTCAGCGTACAAACGCTGACATGGTCGGCCCCCGCCAAGGTCGAGACCACACCCTACCTCGACGGCACCGTAGCCGTCCGCGTCGACGATCGACAGCATCAACAGCCGAGGGTCATCGGCCACCGGACGTTCGCCGACGGAATCACCGCTCAGCCACGCTCGCAAGTCATGTGGGAGACGCCCACAGGAGCGTCTTACCTGCTCGGATGGGTCGGCATGGACCCCGCCCGCGGCGCAAACGGGATCTGCGACGTTCGCGTTGAGGCGGAGGGTCGAACCCTGCTGAGCATCGAGCGTCTCACCGCCCGCGACGGACCCCGCCGGGTGGCCATCCCGCTGACGGGTCTCAAAAGCTTCACCCTGGTCACCGACTTCGGCCCTCGCGGGGAAATCGGGGATTGGGTGAACTGGTGCGAAATGAGGTTAGTCTCCAAATAGCGTACCTGTAACGGTCGTTCAACAGATGAAGATCGCACGTCTTCTGAGCTTGGTTATCGTGGCCGGATTCGCCTGCCTCGCGCTGGTCCTGCTCATCGATTACGTGGTGCGATCGAGGCGGGTGACGGCGGAATTGGAGCAGTGCTGGCGGACTCTGTCGGAGGCAAGTTCGTCGCTCACCGAGGCCGAAAGAGATCGCATCTTCGAGCAAATGCGTGATCACGGCTGGTGGTACACGGACACTGAGCTGCCTGCACCTCCCCAAATCGGCATCATCAAACTGGGTAACGGCCAGAACATCGTCTTCGCATTCATGTCCCATCATGGACTGAGCAGCGAGGAGAGTCTTACGGTTTTCGACACGGGCGACAAACAGATCAGAACCGTGGGCGGGTTCTGTTGTGAGGTCCAATTCAGCGACGAAGAGCCTCCGAAAGACCTCGACGCGTTTGTCGAGCTGCTCGGCAGGCACTGCCGCGTCGTCGAAATCACAGAAGCGGGGAGCGTCCGTTGATGGTCAGACTCCTGCGACATCTCAAACGCCCACCCTGGCGCACGGTTGTCCCTCTTGGGGCGATACTGCTGTTGATAGGGCTCGGTTACCTGGTCTGGTCACCAGGGCAGCGAGTCCGAGATGGGCGACACGATCTAGGGACCAACGCCATTGGGGACAAGGCCTACTACGGCCAGGTGGCGGCCCATGTGGATCAGATGGCAGTCATGATGTACGACACGGCCATCCGCTGGCAGAAGCCGTACCAAAGACTCATGGCCGACTGGACGCAGGAGGTGCTGGCCTGGGCACCGAACGGTGAGATTCTGCTGGGCGTGCCGGTGTACGACGACGCCGACAGCGGATATCATTTCCCAAAGGTGGAGAACCTCGACAATGCCTTGGTCGGCATTCACGCGGGGCTGGCCAGGCTCTCCTCCCTGCCGGCGAACTATCGCGGGATCGCGATCTACTGCGAGTGGGAGATGGACCGGCAGGAGTGGCGGCTTTTGGGCTGCGAGTACGGGCGAGCCGGGCCGACTTCGCAGGCCGGCGGATAGGAGCGAACCGGTCGGCAGGCGGCAGCCTGTACGGCCGAAACGGTGGTTACCGGGTTTCTCGATACGCCATGAGCAGCATCGCGCCTGTCATCCTGATGATCCTGGTTCCGGCGCTCAGCCTGTTCTTCTGGGTGCGGGGGCTGGTCCGCGCGAGCATGGGTGATCTTGTGGCGGGAGTGGCGATTCTCTTCTTCATCTCCACGAGTGTTCTGATTGTCATG
>CAZTQK010000263.1:0-9009 GCA_964615635.1 uncultured Planctomycetales bacterium | reverse complement strand
GGTAATGTTGTACCAGCACTTGGGGCATCGTGGCCGGCCCCGGCTGCGGTCCTGGACCAGACCGAGGCACAACAACAGCACCGTGAGCCCGGCGAAAACCACCAGCACCGCCCAGATGATCGGCACCGTGAACCCTATACACACCATTATGCCTCAGAGCAGGGGCTGACGGAACTCACTCTGCCCCGGTCGCGGGCCGCGACTCCGCCCCGGCGGGCTTGACGATCAGCTCGAACGGGTCCGACGAGAACGCAAGCCGTCTGGAAACATCCTCGTCGTGGCCGATGTAACCCGTGCTGCTGAAGTGAACGATGATCCGATAGCTGCCGGGTGGCAGGGGCTGCATGTACTTGTTCATGTCCAGGGCCTTCCCGTGGTCCTGGCCCGACTCGACCGTCACGCGATGCGGCCCCGGGCCGCTGTAGAGGAAGACCTTCGGGGGCTCCGGCGGCTTCGTTCGCACTCTTCGATTCTGTTGGTCACGGACCTCGAAGCCCCATGCGTCGTCCCGGGGAGACAAGGGCAGGTCACAGGTGATGCCAACCCCGACCATATCGACATCCACATTTCGAACCGCGGCCCGTATGGTCGGCAATGTGGTTGCGTCACATTCGGCTACCTGCGGGCCGTCCACGAAGACGCGCATCGGGTCGGGCTGACCGTCCATCCGACGAAGAGCCGTGAGCAGCTCCAGGTTGTGCGGAATCTTCTGGCGATCCACCGGCGGGTCAGCCACCCGTTTGGCGACCTGCGCCCGGAAGGCCGGTCGGCGGCGGCGGATCATCTCGACCAGAAACCGCTCCACGAAGTCTCTGTAATACCCGATGTCCCTCAGGTAATCCTCTGCGGGTCGCACGATCGCATCGAGCACGCTCGAAAGCTGCTCGTCGCTCAGCCGACCCACGATCCGGCTGACCAGAGCCAGCGCCTCGGAGCGAACGTTGAGATCCTTGTGTCCGCACAGTTCGACCAGCTTGTCGCCGGCCGGGCGAGAATCTCTGGCGCAAGTATGCAACAGACTCAGTATCAGACCCCGCGATCCTGGATTGCGGGAGAGCAACGCATCCGTATGCAGCAGCAGGAGCCGGCTTTCCCACGGCCAGACGCCGTGTCGGCCAAACCGTCCCTGCAGGCAGACAAGGTCCGCCTGCGGCGGCGTTTGTGGCAGAGCGAGGAGCACCCAGGCTGTGGGACGCAATGCACTGGTGACAGGCTCGTGGAGCTCAACCACCCGGACCCGCACCAGCCACGAGTAGTAACAGCAGAATGCCGTCAGGGCCGCAAGAACAATCGCCCACCGCCGTCGCCGGGTACGGTGAAGCCGCCTGGGGGTGCGGGCGTCGTGGCCGCACTCCGGGCAGACCAGGCTGGGGGCCCCGGTCATGTTGTACCAGCACTTGGGGCATCGCGGCCGGCCCCGGCTGCGGTCCTGGAACAGCCCCAGGTACAGCAGCAGCACCGTCAGCGCCGCGAAAACCACCAGCACCGCCCAGATGATCGTTGCTGCAAGCCCCATGTGCCCCATTATCCCCGCGGGCCGGGCATGCCCGCAATCAGGCGCTGCCACAGCATGGCGGCGGCCGTTGCAGGCTCAGTCCTTCGGCTGCTCACGTCCCAGTGTCTGGCGGATCTGGTTGATGGCGTTGCGGATCTTGGCCTTGCGCATCTCGTTGACTTCCGGGGGCAGGTCATCCTCGCGGATGAAGAACGAGAAAGTCGAGCCGTCGGGGTTGGTGATGTTGATCTGGCCGACGATGACGTTGGTTCGCAGCGCCCGGATGGCGGCATCACTCGTCTGGCCTTCACCTTGGACGTTGGTTGTGGTCGCAACGTTGCTGCCGGAGATGCGGATGCCATTCGGTTCGATGGAGTAACTCAGCCCGGTCAAACCGCATATCCATTCGAGAACCTGTCGGATGGTCGCGGCCTCCATGCGCAATGGAAACCGCTCGAACACATGCGGGGGAAGCGAAGCAAGAGCCCCAGGCTCCATCTCCAGCGAGACGCCGGCACGCCGGGTCAGATCAACCAGGACCTCTTTGAGGCTGGTTTGAACGTAATCGACCGTCACCTTCTTGCTGAGTTGGCGTTCGATTGCTCGGGTCTTGCTCATGATGGCGATGATCTCGCCGGATGGTGCCCAGGCCCAGCCGTACTTGTCGCAGGCCAGTTCGAGCACCTCGGCGGCCAGCCCGGGACCCACCCCTCCGGTCACCTCGGCCAGTCGTTCGGGATTGGCGTCGGCGTAGCCCACGCGAGCATCCTGAAACTGAAACTGCAACGAATCGAAAAGCTCGCGGCTCCAAGTTGTCGAGTAGAGCTTGTAGAGCATATCCAGCTCCTCCCACTTGGCCCGGCGGGCGATTCGTCGAAGCGGCTGGGTGGGTTCAACCAGAATCCGGTCAACTCCTTCCTCGAAACCCAGGCCCAGCCTGCGCAGCAACTCGGTCAGGGATTCCCTCAGCGACCGATGCTCGATCGTGGCCGTCATCCGGGTGTCGTATCCGTACGGGAGTAGGTCCAGGGTCCCGTTTTGTATCTCGATGGTGACGTCGCCGGCCTCGGCCAGCAACTGCATGACTTCCAGAATCGGCGCGTCGGTGACATTCAGGTCCACCGGCCGATCCAGAGCCTTAATGACCCGAATGGCCGATTCATCCTCCGCCGGCCGGCTGGTGGACTGGGAGACGGTTCCCGCGACGATGATCTTCATCGCGGGAGCGTTGGCCGGCGCACCGGCCGCCAGAGCCGGAAGGCTGAAAACGAGGGTCAACAGCGGCGAGAGCGCATACAGAGCGCGGTGGTGGGATTGTGTCATGAGCGGCATCGTGTCTTCCTGTCAGCGAAACGGGTTTAACCTCGGTCAATGGAAAGGAAGCGGTCGAACCCATCACATGGGGGGTAAATCGACCGCGATGTCATAATCTGTATTCAGCGGACCGACTTCAGGCAAGGCCGCAGGGCCGCCGGCCATCCACCAGGGCTTCTCATCTTCTTCGGCGTCTTCCTGCCAGATCGCTTCGGCCAAGTGCTGAGAATGAGTGAATTCGACCTTGATTTCGCCCTTGGGCGTCGGGGCGGGCGGTTCTGGCCGTTGAACCACAACTGACAGGGCCCCTGATATCGGCGGGGCCTGGATTGTGGGCTTGACGACCAACTCCGGGGTGTTGGGGGCGGGAGTGATGGTCGGCCCGCGCAAGATCACCACCAGGGCGATGGATGCGGCAGCGGCCAGAGGCAGCCCGACGGCCAGCCAGCGAGACAGCCGGATGATCGGTGAGGGGGCCGTCTTCCGGCCGGCCCGCTCCACTGCACCTGTCACGTCGGCGTGGAAAGCCTTCAAGTCGACCTGAGGCCCATCAGCACGACGCTGCTGCAACAGGCCGTCCAGACGGGTCATGGCCGAGAAGGCCCGGCCCAACTCCGGCTCATCCTCGATCCGACGGCGCAGAAGCTCTGCTTCGGCCGGAGACAAATCGTTGTCCAGCAGCCGACTCAGCAGGAATTCGTCATGTTCGCTGATCTGCGGCATCATGGTCATGCTCCTCAGTCGGCAATCATGTCCCCCAGTCGGTCCCGCAACTTCTTACGTGCTTGAAACACGCTCCATTTCACCGTTTCCAAGCTGCATTCCAGCAGCGCCGCGATATCCTTCTGCGCCCAGCCCTCGATGGTGAACAACACCAGGGCTATACGCTGCTTCTCCGGCAGCGCCTCCAGGGCGGCGTCCAGCGCCTGTTGAAGCTCGTGTCCTTCGGCCTCGCGGTCGGGGGTGATCGAGGTGACTTTCGACGGGCCTCGAGGGTCCGCCGAGTCCTCGGTTCCCCGCTCTTCGTCGAGTTCCACCGTGGTCCGCCGCCGCGATCGGCGCGCGTTCAGCGAGAGGTTGGTCACCGCGCGCAGCAGCCACGGCCCGAAGCGGGCCGGATCCTTCAACCGATCTAGTGCGCGATACGCTCGTAAAAACGCCTCCTGGGCTGTCTCCGCCGCATCGTCACTGTTGCCCAGCAAACGATACGCGGTGGAGACCGCCACTCGCTGGTACGCAGCCACCAGCCGTCCGAAAGCGTCGGAGTCCCCAGACAGCGCCGCTTGGACCCATGTAGCGTCACGCGTCCCGGTATCTTCCGTGAAGAGCGGCCGGTCTGGTTGCGTCATAGATATAGACACCGCTGCCTGAAAACGGTTAGATGCGGGAGAATTAACGCGGGTGCAGGAGTGTATCGGGCCCGAGGCCACCCTGTCAACGCCTCACAATCCGCCACGCCCAGCTCCGCGAGTGGGTGTCTGTCGGCGCCAAACGATCGCAGGTGCTTGATAATGAAGAAGTTAGAAAAAACCACCCAGGTCCGAGAATACCTCACTCCACACCGCAGGGCCGGCAGCCGGATCGGCTTTGTACCCACCATGGGGGCTCTCCACGAAGGCCATCGGTCCCTGATGCGAGCAGCCCGAAAGGACTGCGACAGCGTCGTCGTCTCGATATTCGTCAATCCCACCCAGTTCGGCCCCGGCGAGGACTTCGAGAAATACCCACGGGTGCTGGAGGCAGACCTGGCCGCTTGCCAGGCGGAGGGCGTCGACGCCGTGTTCTGCCCACAAGTATCTGAGGTGTACCCGCCGGGATCTGCTACCCTGGTGACGGTAAAGCGTCTCACAGAGGGGTTGTGTGGGGCTCACCGACCGGGCCATTTCGACGGAGTGACGACAGTCGTGGCCAAGCTCTTCAACATCGTCCAACCCGATGTGGCGTACTTCGGACAAAAAGACGCCCAGCAGGCAACCGTGCTGCGACGGATGGCCAAAGACCTGCTGTGGCCTATCGAGATAATCGTGTGCCCGACCGTTCGAGAGCCGGACGGCCTGGCAATGTCGAGCCGAAACGCCTACCTCAGCCCGGAGCAGCGTCGGCAGGCGCTCAGTCTGTCGGCAGCACTCTTTCGGGCTCGCGACGAGATTCTGGCGGGACAACGGGATATGGCTGCATTGGTCGCGGGCATGCGGCAACAGATCGAGTCGGCTGGACCGTGCAGCATTGACTACATCGAGATCGTCGACGCAGACGACTTGAAACCGCTGCAAACCGCCCGCGGTCGATGCCTGGTGGCGCTTGCCGTACGGATCGGCGGCACACGGTTGATCGACAACGTCGTGGTGGACGCTGGCTGAATGGACTGTTAACATGTCCCGATTCGACGGCTGGACAGGTCCGCGAGTGGCTCGCCGTCGCGATTAGTAGCGAGAACCCCTGAATATGTGGCCTACACTCTTCAAGATCCCCATTATCATGCTGCCGATTCGCAGCTATGGTTTCATGCTCATGGTCGGGTTCCTCGGCGGCACCTGGTGGGCAGCACGGCGGGCGGCGAGGGTCAAGTGTGACCCCGACATGGTCGTCAATCTGGGGTTCATCGCTCTTCTGGCGAGCGTGGTCGGGTCGCGGCTCTTTTACGTGGTGCACTACTGGGACGAGCACTTCGCGGGCCGGGGTTTGTGGGCCATCGTGGATATCACCGCCGGTGGGCTCGAGTTCTACGGGGGTTTCATCGGGGCGGTAATCGCGATCCTCGTGTACATGAAGATGCGGAAAGCCTCGATCCGCTTGTACCTCGACATCGTGACGCCGTCGCTGATGTTCGGCATGGCCATGGCCAGGATCGGCTGTTTCCTGAACGGGTGCTGCTGGGGCGGGCCGTGCAGCGAGCAACTCCCATGGGCGGTTCAGTTCCCGTATGCCAGCCCGGCTCTCTGGCGGCAGTGGGAGGATCGCCAGGTGACGCTTCCCGCCGAACTGATCACCATCAACTCTTCAGGCATTCCCTCACTGCTCAACCGTGATCTGCTCGATCTGACGCCCGAGGAACGGGACGGGGCTCGGGTCAAGTTCGAGCAGGCCGAGGCCGCGCTCAAGGAGGCCCAGGCCGCAAACGCCGATGAGAAGACCCTGGCCAGATTACGCAACAAGAAGGAAAGGAGTGAGAAGGAGAAGCGACGCGTGGACGATATCACTGCGGTTCTAAACCGCCAGATGGCCCGCCATGACCTGACAGCGACGGAGCTGAACGACGTCGCGAAGCAGCACGGCAGGACAGTGGCCGTCCACCCGGCGCAGCTCTATGCATCCATGAATGGAGTTCTCCTGGCCATTCTGTTGAACGAGATCTTCTACCGCCGCAAGCGACACGGCGTTGTGTTTGCCATCCTGCTGATGCTCTACCCGGCCGCCCGAATCATGGAGGAGATGATCCGCATCGACAATCCGCACGACACGGCCGGCCTGACTATCTCCCAGTTCGTCAGCGTCCTGCTGTTCGCGGTCGGACTCGGCCTGTACTATGCCCTTAAGAAGATGCCCGAACGTTCACCGTTGGCCGTCCCCTTCGTTCCCCCGACCGAACCGCCGCCGAAAAGGAAAGGCCGCGGCTGAGCCAGATTTGCCGTTTCAGTGGGCGATCCCACGTGCACTGATCGCGCAGGTGATCATGTCAACGACCTGCGAGGTTGCGAACCGATCCACGCGGATTTGCAGATCGAAACGCATGGCCGTGTAGGGATCGATGTGGAAGTGGTTCTCGACGAATTCGCGTCGTTCTCGCTCGATGCGCTCGATCTCCCGCCGGGCCTGCTCGGGGCTGACGTTGCTGAAGCGAACGAAGTTCTCGACGCAACGCTCCATCGAGGCGACAACCTTGACGCGCAGTCCCTTGTCCTTGGGCATAATCAGGTCGACGGACCGGCCGACGTAGATCGCCGGGCCTTGCCGGGCCAGCCACAGCACAACCTGTGTCAGGCGATGAAAGTAGTCGTTCTTGCGGAACTCCTGCTGCACCAGCGTGCGGAAGACGTTCTCAAACCAGTTCAGATCCCGCTCGTCCATCGAGCGGTAGAGCGACTCTCGAACATCATCGTCGCGGGCCATGAGAGTCAGGATCTCACGGTCGAAAACCGGCCAGCCAAGCCGCTCCGCCAGCATCTGGGCGACCTCGTTGCCGCCGGCGCCGCAGACGTTGGCGATGGTGACAAACGGGGCGAAATCCTGTTGGGAAGTAACGAACACATCCGGACGTTGGGCCCGCCCAAGCTCCCAATTCCGCATCTGTTTCTCGATCACTCTCGAGAGCCCCGGCAGTTCGGACATGGGTTTGGTCAGCATGGCTGCACCTCTTCTGAATGGTTGCCCGGTCGTGCCCCAGGCGTCAGACAACGGACGAGATGGCCTGTCTTCAGGGTACGACTCCGCGACACAGGATGCAAGGCCCCGGTTGGCGACAAACTCGGCAGCGCGCACGAGCGACGGGCTATTCGGATGCACACGGTGAGCGTATACTGCCTCTCTCAACCGGGAGAGGGAGAGTATCGGACGTCCGGCAAGCGATGGCTCGCGTCCGCATGTCTCCAAGTGACAGGAGGTGACCTGCATGATTGAGGTCAGGGAGTATGAGCAACGTCCGGTTCAACCAATCAGATGGCATTATCTGCTTGCTCAACCTCATCAACAACCGCAACAGAATCGCTGGCCGCTGATCCTGTTCCTGCACGGGGCCGCCGAGCGGGGCGAAGACCCGGCGATGGTCAAGCGCCATGGGCCGGTCAAGGCTCTGGAGCAGGGAGTGGATCTGCCGTTCATCATCGCCGCGCCCCAGTGTCCGCCAAACAAGTGGTGGAGCAACCACATCCTGATCGAGTTCCTCGACTACCTCGTGGCGACGAGCCCCGTCGATCCCGAACGCGTGTATCTGACGGGCCTGAGCATGGGCGGATTCGGGACCTGGAACCTGGCGACCGAGTTTCCCGAACGGTTCGCGGCCATCGCCCCGGTCTGTGGCGGCGGATATTGGTTCCTTGCGGACCGGCTCAGAGACGTCCCCGTATGGGCGTTCCACGGGGCCAAGGATGACGTGATCCCCTTGGAAGAATCAGAACGAATGGTCCGGTCGATCCAGGCCGCCGGCGGCGACGCCCGGCTCACCGTCTACCCCGAGGCCGACCACGACGCATGGACGGAAACCTATGCGAACCCTGAACTCTACGATTGGTTTCTCCGTCACCGCCAACCACAGGATGGCATATAGTCCCCTGCCATAGACGCCGCATACGCGGCCTCAACTCAGCGTGGGCATGAGCAGGACTGTGACAGACATCAGGGCCACGGCTCGGATCATCCTTTCCCAAGAGACATTGCCGTACGCGATCGATGGCATGGTTCTTCAGACCTTGAGCAACTCCCTCTCGGCATATTCTAGCGTTCAGGATCTCGAAACGGAAAGGCGGATCTTGCCCCGTGCCAGATCAGGTTGGGCCCGTGACACTTCAGGCCGTTCTTTCAGAACCCCGAGCGTGAGCGAGGGGCCCTTGACCGATTCCCACAAGCGGGTCAAGGGCAGGCCAGGCCACAAGGCGGCCACACCGCAAGGTGGCCGCTCCCTCACGGTCGCGGTTCTGAAAGAGTCGCCCCGAAAGAACCGCAGCGTTTCCCTGCCGAAATAGCGATCGTTTTCTCAATGAAGGTATGAAAACGAAGAGCAGTGACTGCCCAGTTTCCACCATAGAGCCATGCCCATATTCCGCACACAGCACCCAGAACCAGTAAGATCGGCCACTCGGCCAGGATCATCAACACAGAAATGATGGCCGTGAATATCGCACACCAAAGGCGAACCCTGAATAGAGACAAGCGATACTGTACTCTGCAGGATCCGGGGACGCCCCGCTCGACACTAACCTCAACCCGCGAAACTGGTGCCAACACATCCCAGCCCATGACGAGCCATGACCCATGGAAAACCACGGTACCATCCTCCTGCAAGGTCACCGTAGCACCGTGTGATCTCAGGGCGGCGATGAGGTGCTCCCTCACGTCGGGATCGTCGCCCGACCGACGAGAGGTAACTCCTCCGCGAATCTCGTGGATCATCTGGCTGTCCCTGCTGTCTGGCTGTCCGTTCTGGTCGGCTCCCCAACGAGCAATTCCACCACCCGCTCATGGGGATCGGTCTTGTCGCGATGTGT
>CAZTQK010000262.1:0-9033 GCA_964615635.1 uncultured Planctomycetales bacterium | reverse complement strand
TGGCACCACCGGTCTCTCGTGTGGTGAATCAGGCCGCGGGCACCGAGGAACTGCTGATGCTCTCGATCAGGGTTATGCGATGGCGAGGCGGAAGCGTGACGTGAAAGCTGCCCCCCTCCCCTACCGCCGGCGAGTGAGGTGAAAAAACACCGCGTTGATCAAGGTGAAGATTCGCCAGCGCGATGGCAGGCGATGCTGTGGAAAGATGGCGTTGGCGGGGCATTCGTGAACGCACAAACCGCAATCGATGCAGAGTTCGGGGTCGATGTAGAGCATGGTGGCTCGCGACCAGGCGGGATCCGCCGGCGTCGGGCCGATGCAGTCCACCGGACAAATCGCCAGGCACGCGCCGCAGCGGGGTCCCCGGCAGGGTTGGGCAATCACGTGGGTCATCAGGTCATCCTCATCTCAAGGGGTCAGGTGGAGGCATGACCCGCGAATAAAACCTCTCTGCGACGGGCCGACGTTGGCTCCGTCGAAACCGACAGTCAGCTTGCGTCGGACGGACTCGCCTGCTGGTCCAGGATCCAGGTGTGGACCTGGTCGATGGTCTTGGCGAGGAGCAGCAGGTCGTCGCGGCCGAAGCTGGACGTTTCCTTCCACTCCTCGCCGTCCTTGTAGATGCGGGCAAGGGTCACGTTGAAACGCGTTCCGTTGCTCGTGTCGTTGGCCCAAACCAAGGCCTTGATGTGGCCATGGCGGATTTCCTGAACGGGTCGATTGACTGACTTGGACATAAGGCACCTCCTTTAGAACCTGGGCAAGGTCACGGTCTTCCACCTGACAAGAGGGTTATGCCGCGGTGACTCTCGAACGTGATGTCGGTGCGAACAATGGGGAACGGCCGGCAGGGAAGCCGGCCTGGCCAGTGGACTACATGAGATCCAGGGCGCCCTCGCGTGCGGGCATGACAACCTGGATGATCCGGGTAGCCGCCTGCTGGATTCTGGTGAGTGATGCCGCGAGGGTCTCCTTGTCGCCGTGGTAAAGCTGGATGTAGTCGGCGGCGGCTCCGTTCGTCCGCAAGCCGGCGGCCTGGCAAACCACGAAGGCGACCGCTTCCGCTTCGGTCTCGCGGATCGTGCGGGTGGTCGTGGAGCGGTCCTGGCCGCGGTGGAGCATCTCGTGGGCCAGTTCATGGGCCAGCGTGCTGAACTCCTCCGCCGGCGTCTGGCCGCGGCGAAGAGCGATCCGGCCGCCGGATGACACGCCATCCGCCCCACCGAGATCGTCTTCGTATTCCACGGCAATCCCGAGCTCGCCGGCGAGGCCTCGGAGCTTATCGGTCTTGCCGGCGGGGTCGCCGGTCACCTCCGACAGTTCCGGCAGCGGCTCGCCATCCGTCTGGCTCACGTCGAACACGTAGGCTGCCTTGAAGCCGGCCACGAAGCGGTCGTGGCTATCGGCCGCGGCGCTGTCCGTCTCGCGGCGGTCCTCCTCGTGATTGCGCCGGACGATCGGGGCGATGATGACGATGCCCTTCTCGCCCTTGCAGACGAAGCGACCGAGCTTCCGCCATGCCTGGTAGCCGGCGACACGGGTCGCGTCGGGTTTCTGCGTGGCGATCAGCAGGATGTTGCCGAAGCTGTAGCGGTGGAACCGGGCCATGGTCCCGAGGTAGGCCCGGAGCCGGTCGCTGTGGCCGGCCTCCAACGCGGCGGCGAGTTGATCCAATGCCTGATCGGCGAGTGTCTTGGCTTGCTCGTTCTTCATGATGCTGTCCTCCTGTCTAGCGGGTTTGTGTTTCTTCACCGGGGCTGAGAAACCAAACCCGCGGGGACCGGAGGACGGCCGCGAAGCGGCCTGCCGGCCCGGGTCGCGGGGCCTCCGGGCAGGGCGAGTGACACGCGAAGGCGTGGCCGCGAGCCTTGCGGCCACGGGACCCCCCTACCGCTTGTGGCCGGCGGACGCGGAGCGAGGCCTTCAGCGAACGGGCAAGCCGATGAGCCGATTGGGCGTGGGTAACAACCGAGCGCCGCGAGGATCGGGCGTTACGTTGTTGGGTCGGGCTCCTTGGGCGTGGGCGGGTTCCAGGCGGGAACGGTATCGACGCTGAAACCCCGGCGTTCGCACCAGGCCCGGTGTGAACCGCCGTCGAGAAGATGCTCGATCAGGCTGAGACCCGAATCGACAACAGCACGGATGTTGTGGAGTTCGGGGCCTTTGACCGTCATGAGCGTTTCGACCTTGCCGGTGTCCGGGCAGACCCGGTGCATGGCCAGCGAGTAACCGACGCCGTGGGCGGAGGTGACCTCCATCACCTCTGCGGTGATCCAGCCGGACCAGAACAGGTGAACGGTTTTCATCATGGTGTTTCCCTCCAGATGGTGTGGCGGGCGGCGATGCCGGCCGCGTCCAGGTTGCTTATCACAACGCCGCGGCGGATGGCCAGGACTGTTTGCCGGCCACAACTCCACGGGCGTCTGTGTGGTTTGGATGCCGCGGCGGCGGCCATGGGTGCGTCGTGCGGTCGCCAGGCGGTGAGGATCGCTTCTGCCGCCTGCCAGTTACTCCCCTACCCCGCCGGCGTTCGAGAAACTGCTCTGAATCAAGGGGGGCCTCATTCCCTTGTGCCGGAGAGTGTGCGGCGTCCGGCGGAACCCGTCCAGGACTCCGCCCCTGCCTGGGCTCCGGACAGCCGGCCCTTCCCTGGGCCGGACTCCTCCTGGACCGAACCTGCCGGCCGCCTGGGGGAGGCTCCGCTAAGAAGGGAATGAGGCGGTGTGAAATGGCTGTCCGCCGGTGGTTGCCGGCGACGCCGGATCGACGGGCCAGGACGGCTGCGGTTGGGCGGCGGGCTGTGCCGGGACGAGACGTGCACCTGGGCGACGGTCACGGGTACAATAGACTGACGAGCCGGCGAGCTCGCCGGCCGGCGAGGCTCTTTGGCACCCGAAGAGAGAATCCCCTCCACACGAACAAATCCCCTTTGTGGGTTTGTTGTTCCGCCCGCGGACCGTCAGGTCCATGCCGCCAGGGCGTGACACAAAAAACGGCGGCGGGCAAGGCAGAGCGATCGGTCGTGCGGCTCTCTTGTCGGTGGCATTGTGCGAGTTGTCCGAGTGATCGGCGGCTCGTGTAGTGACATTTAGACAACAGGAGGGTTGCCATGTTCCGTATCTTGAAAAAGAAGCCCATCACGAGAGTGTATCACGCCATCCCGGCCGATTTCGGTTGGGAGTCTCGGCCGTCGACTTTCCGGCCGTCATGCTACAGGCTGGTCGCCGAGGTTGAGACCGTGGACTTGGAAGCGGCATTCAGTTTAACCAACCACGGAGAGGACGATTGGGCACGTAACCGGGGCGTCAAAGCCCGGGGAAGCGAACGCCGTTCGACCTCAGTGGGGGATATCCTGGTGACGCCGGACAACCGAGTGTTTCGCGTTGCGAGCTTCGGTTTCATCCACTTGTTCACGCTGGAATAAGGCACTCGCGTGAAGGCAAAGTCGTTCTGACCTTGCCGGCCTCGGACATCCGTCCGGGGCCTCTTTTATGCGCCCGGATGCTCGCGGGGCAGCCCGCGTCGCGGTCAATGACGACGCGCGAAGAGTATCGCGAGGTAGGCAACGATGACGCCGATCGCGGCGTCGGGCCGGGCGAATGCGAAAGCGATCAACATCAGCACCAGAGTGAAGCCTGCGTCCATGATCGTTTGTATGCCACATTCCGCCGAGAATGTCACGCCCGCCACGCCGATCGCGACTTGACCGGACTTGACCGGCACGAGCGTTTCGACCTTGCCGGTGTTCGCGCAGACGCGGTGGATGGCCAGGACTGTTTTCCGGCGACAAGTTCACGGGGACCCGTGATGCTCCGGCGGCTATCGACGATGCGCCGCGGTTTTCCGCGACGGAACGTCCGCGTTCGCGGCCTGCCGTATACGGCCGTCGCCCTCGGGTCCTCACCAGGAGGGCCGCCAGGTCTCCGGGACCCGAGGGGGATCGGCCGTAGGCGGGCCCGCCCCCCCTGCCGGTATGGTCCCGAGCCCGAGGGCTCCTCACGTGGGGCAATTGAGCGTGGAGTGTGGATTACGCGGCTTTGAAGGTGCGGCGCCGAAGCAGAAACGTCATGCTTGCGGCCATCAGCACAAGGGTCCCAGGCTCTGGCAAGCCTGTCACACTGTAGATCCAGTCGAGGTGTGGGTAGATCGGTTGAGCACCTGACAGGGAACCGACTACGGCAAACGAGTTCACGGCAAACAATTCGTCTGCCTCAGTAAGCCACGGGCCGCCCGAGTCACCAGGCGTAATTGCCCACTCGAGCGGTAAGGCGTTTGCCCCTTGGTCAAAGACTGATCGGATGTAACCACCCGAACCGAAAAGCCAGTCACTTACTTCATTGTTCCCAGCTCGCTTCTTCCAGTCCGGCGAGAGCATACCTGTCTCCACGCTCCCGGGCGTACCAAAGCCTGCCCCCACAAACTCCATGCCGATTTGCGGAGCGCCGGTGAACAACGACACCGGAGCAATGTCAGTGATGGGGTCAATTCGAAGGAGCATGAGATCCACGCCATCAGCAACTCCGTAGTACCCCGCAGGATGAGTGTGCATTTCAAGCGCCCATCTCGTGTGGGTTGCTGGCACGTTAATCGGATCATAACAACTCAGGAGCCTCACCGAGCCAAGAGGCCCCCCCAAGCCGAAGTGCGCTTCACTGGCAGTGAGCACCCATTCCGAGCTGATGAGCGTCGCCGAACCGGAAGATACAGGAGTCCCGTCCGGTCTGTAGGCAGTGAGCTGGAGCTCCGCATCAAACCGGGATGTTTTGCCCCAGTCATGTCCTGCCGCAATGTCCGCGGCCGTTTCGTACCACGCTCCCTCACTCGCCGAAGCAAGCATAAGGAGCCCGATTGCTGCAAAAAGCAGCCTGCTTTTCCGCGCATTCATGAGAGTCTCCTCCTTCGAAACAGCAGTGCGCCACCAGTCAGAAGGAGTACCAGCGTCCCAGGCTCTGGCAAGCCTGTAACGCTGTAGATCCAGGGAAGGTATGGGTAGATCGGTTGACCACCTGTCAGAAAGCCGTCTACCCTAAACGAGGTAACGGCAAACAACTCGTCTGCCTCGTTAAGCCACGGACCACCTGAGTCACCAGTCGTACCGTTCCACTCGAGCGGCAAGGCGTTTGGCCCTTGGTCGAAGATTGACCGGATGTATCCGCCCAAGCCAAAAGCCTCAGCACTCACTTCATTGTTCCCAGCTCGCTTCCTCCAGTCGTGCGCAAGCATCCCTGTCTCCACACTACCAGGCGTGCCGAAGCCTGCCCCAACAAACTCCATGCCGACCTGCGGAGATCCAGTGAACAACGACACTGGAGCAATGTTAGTGATGGGGTCGATTCGAAGGAGCATGAGATCCACACCGTCACCAATTACTTGAGGCTGGTCATGGTGAGTTTTTATCTCGAGCGCCCACCTGGTGTGGGTTGCTGGGACGTTAACCGGATCATAACAACTTAGAAGCCGCACCGAGCCAAGAGAATCTGCCAACCGAAAGTGAGCTGCACTTGCAGTCAGCACCCACTCCGGGCTGATGAGCGTTGCCGTACCGGAGGATACGGCAGTCCCGTCCGGCTTGTACGCCGTGAGGTGGAGGAATGGATCAAACCGGGATGTTTTGGCCCAGTCATGCCCCTCATCCAACTCGTCGGCCGTTCCGTACCACGCCCCCTCGCTTGCCGCAGCAAGCATAAGGAGCCCGATTGCTGCTGCAGCGGCAGATCGGATTGGCTTGAACATGAAACGTTTCTTTCCGGGTCCTCCGAAGGCCGGGCGAGCTGTGAAACGGCCGGACCGGCCGGCGCCGGGACCCGCTTGTCGGCAGCCTCCAGTGTAGCGATTGGCCGGGGCCGACTCAACGACGAACCTGGGCGGGGCGTTGGATGGCGGTTCGGTCGGCCGGCGGCCGATTCGGCTAACCTCGGGGGGGTGAGCCGGGTCTAGATTTGCGGGGGAAGAGTGGTCGGGGCCGGCCGGCGGACCGCTTCGAGCGGTATGGCGAGGTGCAGTTGTCTTGGGCCAATCGAGTGTATAATGGGATGGACGCGGGTCCGCAGGCCTGCGGCCCGCCGGCTCCGTTCCGTTCTTTGGCACGTGCATAGCGACCGTCCTTCCATCCTTCCACTTGATCAATCCCCCTTGTGGGTTTGATGTGCCGTCCGCCGTCGCCAGGACGTGACAAAACAAACCGGCGACACGCAGTACCCTCCTGCGCCGGGAGGTGCGAAACAAACGGCGGATCAAGAACCCCCCCGCTCGCCTTGGCGACCGATTGCGTCGCGTTCCGCATAGACCTGAGACCTGCTGACGGTGCCCGTGGGCATCGCGAGCAGGTTTTGATCGCAGGTTTTCGCTGGTTGCTTATTAACCGTGAAAATCAAATCGGAGGCTGTATGCGGAACGACTTGTCATACGTACCGAAGTTCGAACTGGGACTGGTTTCTGACACCCCTGGTGTCAGGGAGACGATCCCACAAGAAGACATTTGTGTCGCCCTCGGGCGACACCTGGTCGGCGACTGGGGCGAGGTGATGGGTGCCGAGGCGGACTTGAATTGGGAGGCGATATCGAGCCGAGTGGGCTTGATCATCTCCCAATATCGGTCCACAGCAGGCGTTCGGTTCGGCGTGATCACCGAACCTAAAACCCGGAACACGTTCGTCATCCTGGCCCATCAGGGCCGGAACGACGAACGAAAACGGGACTAACGACGGGAGCAACGTCGTGTCGTCCCTGGGGTCGGAGCACCCCGATGACTAACCCGCGGTGTCGAGCTCGAAGATGAGCCCGCCACCGCACCATCCAGTGGAGGCGCTTATGGCCACCATACGGATGTCCATGCCCTTGAGCCATCCTCTTTGGCGACGCCTGGTCAACAACCTGTTGTTGATGGCGTTCGTCCTTTGGTTGACTGTGCCCAAGGTTTTTTGGGTTGCTCTGTGGGACAGCCTCGTCGAAACCACGCAAGAGGAGGTCTCACCATAGGGTTCTTGATCGAGGTTTTGGGCCCGAAAGCTTGTGGTTTACGCCACCGGCCTTCGGGCCTCTTTTTTTGCATAGCACGGAACGCGGGGCCGTGTAAAGAACTATTTCTGGAGCAGGCCCATCTCGATCCAGATCGGAGCCAACTCCTTGAACTGCTGCAACAGGGCCTCGTAACGCTTGAGATCCTCTTCGGTCTTCACGGGTGCCCACTTGGGCCGGTCGTTCCAACTCCAGGGATGACTCTCCCCGGCACCGGCTCGGGCGAACGCGGTCGGACTGCTGAGCGCCCCTCGCTGCAGGAGGCTGCTGAAGGAAACCGGCCGTGGTACGTCGTATTGGCGGGCCGGGCTGGTACCCATGATGTAGCGGCCCTTGGATAGGAACGGTGCATACAGGCGTTGCACGTTGGGGTCCTCGGCTCGCTTGCGAAGCTGCTGAGCCTCGGACTCGCGACGCGTGGCGTCGGCGGCCGCCTGGCTGGCCGCGGCGGCGGCTTCGTCCGCGGCCCGCTGCCGTTCGGCCTCCGCGCTTCGGCGTTTGGATTCGGCTTCGGCCCGGGACACTTCATCACGGCCGGCCCGCAGGATGCTTTCGCGCCGCTCCTGGGCCTTCATCTCGGCAACCTCTTCGGTCGCGGTGCGTTCGGCGGCCGCGACCTTCTCGGCGATCGCCGTGGCGCGGGCGAGAGCAAGGTCTTCTTTGTATTTGTCGATAGCCTGCTGAAGCGTCAGCGTGCTGGGAGCGGTATCCTTCGCCCGAGCGAGCATCTGCTCGACGGTTTCAATGCGTTCGCGGATCTCGCTGAGCAGCTCTTTGGCGGTCGTTCGTTCGGCTCGCAGGGCGGTGAGCATGTCGGGGGCGGGCCGGTAGTTGGAGTCGGGATCGTCGAGGGCGTCGCGCACGGGTCTGATGAGAAGCTGAACACGGGAACGGTGCTGGCGAACCTGATCGGCGTTCGGCTCTTCGCTCCTGGTGAGAGAATCAAAGGCCTTGACGAAATCGGGGTGGGCGGCGAGAAGCCGGCCTTGTTCACTGTTCAGTAGGCCAACGGACAAACCCTGCCAGCGGTTGAGCTGGGCCTGAACATCGTCCAACAGGCGTAGGGTTTCGGTGGCGGTGTCGCTGGTCTCCTGCAGCAGCGTCAGGGCGAGCGCGCGAGCCTCCTGCTGGACGTTCTTGGCCGTGGTGATTTCCGCTTTGGTGAGATCCGGCTTGGTGGCGGCCCCAGGCGACCAGTTGAGTGGAGGCGATTCTTGAGGCTTGTCGGAGAAGAAGAACGTGGCGATGAACGGCGCCACAATGGCCAGCACCGCGATACTGATAATCGAGCGAACGGCGGCGAATTTGCGACGGGGTCTTGGATCAGGATTTGCGCTCATCGTGTGACTCCTCACTGTCTGATGGGGCCTTCTTTCGTTTTGGTTTCTTGGCTGGGGCATGCTGTCGCGTGTCGTGGACTTCGACTGCGATGACCGGGTTGTTCTGGGGGGTGCGCGGCGGTGCCGCCGGCGGCGGTTCGTGGCCCGTGGGTAACGGCGGGCTCATCGTGCCGGGCTGTTGGGCGGGCCAGGGGGTCTCGGACCGCTTCTTGTGTTGGCCCGCGGTGAT
This sequence comes from uncultured Planctomycetales bacterium, assembly GCA_964615635.1. Lineage (GTDB taxonomy): Bacteria > Planctomycetota > Phycisphaerae > UBA1845 > PWPN01 > JAUCQB01. The sequence continues at coordinate 447 of CAZTQK010000262.1, read as the reverse complement.
GTGGTAGTCGGAACGCAGCGGGAAGGAGAAACCCTCGAACCGGGTGTAGCCGCTGCCGCGGGAGATTTGGACGATGCTGTACTTCTCGCGGTCGGTCAGCCGGATGATGTCGTTGCGGCGGAAACGGGGGCCGATCTGCTCAGAGGTGTTGACGGATATGTCCGAGGCACTCTCGCGGGTGGAGTACATGTGGTGCATGATCTCGCCGGAGGCCTTGATGAGGGCGTCCTGCTGGTAAAGGTCGGTGGCGGCGAACACCTGCTTGAAGCGGGTGTTGGCCTGAATCGCCGGAATGATATCGACGCCGGCGGTCTTCAGGTCGGCCAGCGTCTGATTGGCCAGGATGGCGGCGATGCCCATGCTGCGGGCCTGGCGGAGCAGGATTTCCAGATTCTCCGAGACGATCTGCTGGAACTCATCGACCACGACGTAGACCCGACGGGTCTT
>CAZTQK010000261.1:0-9034 GCA_964615635.1 uncultured Planctomycetales bacterium | reverse complement strand
TGAGAAACCGGCTCTATTCAGATGGGAGTATCATGATGAACACCGACCACCGACTTCGCCGGCTGAATGCGGGCTCGATGTGGCTGTTCGGAATGGGTTTGCTCGTGCCAGCGACTGTTGCCGTCGCTGACGGAACCGTGAGCGGACAGTGCCGGTTCGAGCAGATCAAGGGAAGGAACATCTGGTACACCAACCTGCACGAATGGAATGCCTTCTTGATCCCCAGTTGGTCGATGTTCGCAGATCCGCTGAGCTACCGTGTGGACCACGGCAACTACTACTTCGTGAACACCGCCGGCCATTACACCATCTACGTCAATCAGCCGGAGTTCTTCGGTCGGGCCAAGGTCGTCCAAAACGTCCAGCTCACTGACGGCCAGACGGTCACGGTTCATCCTTCACTCAACCTCGACTACTCCTGCTTCTACAAGAGCGATTGGCCGAGCGGCTGGGGGACCCCCTGGTACCAGACCTTCATCGCCACGGGCACGTCGATCAACAAGATCGCCTACTCCTGTGCGAGCGGCGACACGGGCACGATCAACGTCAGTCTGCTGAAGGACACGGGGGGCAACGTCACGACCTGGAGCCAGGTGGGAGCGACCAAGTCCTCGGGGAGTACTATCGGGGAGGCGTGGGTCGGATACCGCAGCGGCCAACTGCCGACCATCCCGGGCGAACGATACGCCATCCGCCTGGCCGGACAGGGAGGCACGGCTTTCTCTCCGTACTGGCGCACGGACAACGGCGACGGATACGCCGGCGGCCAGGCGTTTGACGCCAACGGCAACCCGCTGAACAAGGACCTGTGCGTCCTGGTCTTCAGCGACAATGACGGCACGGTCATCCCCTACATGAAGACCACCGGCGGGATGGGCACCAGGACCTGGTGGGAATGGCAATGGGGGCAAACATTCAAGGCAACCGGCGAAGCGCTGGCGGCTGTCGATCTCTGGATCTCTCACGGCGGCGACCCGCAGTGGAACATGCGGACGGAGGTTAAGGTTTACTCCAATCCACCGGCGGGCGACCCGCCCACACCGACGGGCCTGGTGGGTCTGGTGAAACGCGGACGCGGCGCCTGGCAGGCCGGCGGCGCCGCCATGATCGGCGCCGGCTACGAACCGGGCGAGGTGCCCCTCGTGACCGGCAACACGTACTACATCGAGATCACGCCGTACGGCGGCGACGCGATCGGCTACGAGGCCTACCGGTTCGATCAGCCGGCGGACGCCTATGCCCACGGGCACGCCTACTCCAACCGCTATCCCCGGCCCGACATCGACCTGAGCATGACCATCATGGAGTACGCCGTCAGCGGTCCGCCCCCGCAGATCGAGCGCAACCCCGGCTCGTTCACCCGCAGCGTCGAGCGAGGGAAGAACCTGCCTGATGATACCTTCACCGTCCGCAACGCCGGCGGCGGCGTCATGCCGTACACGATCAGCGACAACGTCGCATGGCTGTCGGTCGCGCCGGACAGCGGGACCTCGTCGGGCGAGGTCGATCCCATCAGCATCATCTACGACACGTCGACGCTTGCGATCGGCTCGTACACCGGCACGATTACCATCGCCGCCCCCAACGCCGTCAACCCAACCGAGACGGTCATTGTCTACTTGACCGTCACACCACCGCTGTTTGCCCCGTGCGATTTCGACACCGACCACGACGTGGACCAAGTGGACTTCGGGCAGTTCCAGGAATGCCTCCGCGGGCCCGGGGTCATCGAGTCGGATCCGATCTGCGACGGGGCCGACCTCGACAACGACGGTGACGTGGACAGGGACGACTTCGCGATCTTCTCCGGCTGTCTCTCCGGGCCGGGTGTGCAAGCCGATGTCCTGTGTGCGGATTGAGCAATTCGGGCACCCGGTTTCGTTTCGACTCTTGCCGCAACGGCACTGAACGGCATTTGAGGCCTCGGCGAAGCCTTGCCGCAGGCGGCAGGGCCCACCGGGATCGATTGGTATGCCCGCGCTGGGCCGTGCTCGCGCTCCCGGTAGTCGCGAGTTGCTGCCAATTCTCGACCAAGCGGCGTTCGGATCCTCAGGGCAACAACATGCGCCCTGATGTCAGCGCAGCCGATTCGTTCGTGACACAGTGCGTCAGAATTGAGACAAAGATGATTGCTTCTTTGCAGGATTATATTACTGGCGCTTCGTCCAATGTCTGCAAAGTTTTGAACCGCCCGATCGCGACCGAGAGTATAATGTCCCGTATGCTGACGCGACTTGCCATGATCGGTCTGCTGCTCACTCAACCGCTGCGAGTCTGCTTCGCGGGCGAGTGCGAGGTGCATTGTCGGGCAGATGGGCAACCGGCCACCTGCTCCACAGGTGCATGTGCGGTAGAGGCAAAGCCGCCGTGTTGCCAGGCGGCATGCGAGCGCACGGAGCAGCCTTGCCCGTGCGTCTTCTGCCCGAACGGGCAACGCGAGCCGGTCAACCGACCGAATACCCCCTCTTCGGTGAACGATCAGTCATCCATCACAGCCGTCGCCTGGATCTGTGCCGATGGCGACGACCAACCGAGCTTGTCGCCGGCAACAGCGAACCGGGCCGGCTTTTGCCGAAGTGTGTCCGGCAATATCCGCCAAGCCTCTCTTTGTGTCTGGCTCAACTGAGCGAGGTCCCCTGGGAATACTGCGCGCCCATAAAACCCTTGACGGCGTTCATTCGTGTATCGACGGGTCTTGGCCATCCTGCATCAACGGGTTGGTCGGGGCAAGTTTTGGATCAGTATGTGAGTCAATACGTCTCAGAGAGATAGGAGCCTGAACATGAAACGTTTCGCGTTCATTCTTGTGGCAGTGTGTGCATTGATGGTGGCGGGCGTTGCCGCCAAGCCGCTTCTGGCAGGTCCACAGGTGCCCGCCGCCGGCACGAGTCACAGCGACAGTTGCGGCATCGACAAATATGACTCCAACTGTGGCGATAAGTGCAAGTGCGGCGACGACTGCAAGTGCGGTGATGACTGCAAATGTGGCGATGACTGCAAGTGCGAATGCAGGGACAAGTCCAAGTGCAAAGACAAGTGCAAGGACAAGTCTGAAAACAAGTCCGAGGACAAGTCCAAGGGCAAGTGCAAAGACAGGTGCAAGGGCAAGAAGTGACGGGCGGCTCGCCGTGAATCGGATCTGATTCACGGTGACTGCCCCGGCGAGCAGATGCCCGCCAGTCTTCAGCAAGAGGCCGGGTTCATCAGTGGGTGAGCCCGGCCTTCTTTGTGTCGCCATCTGCATTGAGCGAAAATGCGGCTCCCGACGATTCAGGCGGGGCAGCCGCAGGACTGATTCAGGACCCGCAGCGTGAGCGACGGGCCCGACCGGGTAGCGAAGTTGCCTCGTCAGCGGGGGTCCGCGCTGACAGCCTTCCACGCGTGCAACGCGGCGCGGGCTGCAATATACTGCCTGCGGGTCATGGTCCGGGCATATAGGCACGCAGGACTGCGTCACACTTGAACGGTTTGTCGGCGTTCAACTGGACCCTGAACCCTGCTTGCCACGGCGTAGCTCAAAGAGCGAAGCCGGGAACCCTTATGGAAGTCCGTCTTGCGAGAAAACACGGGTTTTGCTTCGGCGTCGAGCAGGCGATCGAGCTTGCGGAGCAGACGCTGCGCGACAACCCGCCCGGCCGCGTGGCGGCGCTGGGGCCGGTGATCCATAACCCGGAGGTCGTGCGACGCCTCGAACAGGAAGGCCTCAATCAGTCTGCCCAACTCGACAACCTGGAGGCCGGAACCACCGTGCTGATCCGCTCGCACGGGGTCGGGCCGGAGATCTACGAGATGGCCCGCCGGCGAGGCATCAACCTCGTCGATGCGACGTGCAGACTGGTCAAGCGAGCCCAGACGGTGGTCAGGCAACTGCACGAGGAAGGCTACCAGGTGATCATGATCGGTGATGCCAATCACCCGGAGGTCAAGGGGGTCATCGGCTATGCTCCGGATGTGATCGTCGTCGAACAGGAAGGGGACCTGGCGGAGAAGATCCCGCGGCGAGGGCGGCTCGGCATCGTCGCCCAGACGACTCACGCACCCGAACACGTCGCCCGGATGATCGGCGCGATTGCCGCCCTGCCGTTCCAGGAACTCAAGGTGGTCAACACGCTATGCCTTGAGGTCGTCCGCCGCCAGGAGGCGGCTGTCGAGCTTGCCCGCGAGGTCGACGTGATGTTCGTGCTCGGCGGCCTCAGCTCGGCCAACACCTGCGAGCTGGGCCGGCTGTGCCAGGGCGAGGGCGTCCGAACCTACCACCTGGAAACCTGGGCCGACTTCAAGCCGGAGATGGTCACCGGGTGCAAGGTGGCCGGCATCACCGCCGGTGCCTCGACGCCGGATGATACCATCACCGAGTTCGCCGCAAACCTGCGACTTCACGAGCCACTCAACCGACCGAGCGAGGAAGACACCCGGCATTGAGAAGCATCAGTGCAGTCTCCCCCTCGTCCCACCTATCCATCTCGGCCCCTATTGCCCGACCGCAATCACCAGCGGCTGGCCGGCCGTGGCCGGGAAGGTCACGTGAGTCGTGTCCGTGAACTGTGGGTCCGTCAGGGTTAGATGGTACGTTCCGGGCTGGGCTGAGATGGTCAGTGACAGCGTGGCCAGGACTGTCTGACCGGCGGGGAGCGGTTCTCTTGTCACGCCGCCGATGCCGGCCGTTGTTGTGAACCACTGGGCCGAATCCTGTGCCTCAATCGCAGGGTCCACGGCCGGGGTGGCGATGGGGCCGTTGATGACCGTCAGGTCCTGCGTCAGCGTCCAGACCGTCGGCGGATCGGCCCCGAGCAGGGAGTCCACATCCATGCCCCACGCCGTGACGTCGCTGGCGTCAGGCGTGAGACGGACCCACAGCCAGTCCATCACTGTCAGGTCGTAGTAGCTGGCCAGAGTCGTCGGGGGCTGGCTTGCGGCCTCTTCCGTCGATGTCACTGTCTGGCCGTAAGACATGAGGACGTTGTCCAGTTCAGTCCAGTCCGCCGAGTTGATCGAGACCGTATCGGCCGCATCGACGGCCGGCTTGCCCTCGAAGCCCCAGATCGGGGCGTCGGTGGTGACCACCAGGTCAACGGCCACGGTTCCACCCGTGGCCGGTAACGTCACGGTCGTAGCGCCGGTCTCGTGGACCACCCATTGAGCCGAGACATTGGCGCTTGGAGGCGGAGCGGTCATCCCCTGCAATAGGGTCAACAGGTCCGGCGTTTGAGAAGTGCCAACGCCCTCGTTGGCCCCGCCCATGCCCATCATCATCATGCCGCCGGAGCAGGTGACCGTGTTGCCGATCAGGCCGGTGGCGATGCTCTCGTCGGTGGCGTTGATAACGCCGTCCACGTTCACGTCCAGGCGGACGTTGGACGAACCGGCGGCCTGGCCGTTGGCGGCCTCGATGGCCCCCTCGTCGTCGACCTCCTCCACAATGCCGTCGCCGTCTACGTCGGCCGCCAGCATGCGAATCGCGCAATTGGCGTCGCCGATCGGTGGATCGCCTTCGGTGTCCACGATTGCCAGCGACAGGTCGATCAGATAGCACTTCTGGTCGAGCAGGAAGTCATCGTTGACCAATGGATCATCGATGAACGTGATCACGACCTTGGTATTGCCGCTATCGAGATAGACGTCGTTCGGGGTGATCAGGTTGAACTCATCATCGAAAACCAGAACCGCCCCCAGGTCCGACGAGGCACCCGCCGCATCGCTCAGATCGGCCTCGATAACCTGCACGCTGCCTTGCCGAGGCTCGATGGTCGCCGAGTCGGCGGTCAGCGTCGGGTCCAGTGCCACCCCCAGCCAATTGCCCGTCCCATGCTCGCGCATGCTTCGCCACGCCAGAACCTGAATGGTGACCGGCGGGGCCGGTGGAGGGGGTTCGCAAGCATCGCCCACGCCATCGCCATCAGAACGACCGTTGTTGTCAGCCTGATTTGAGTTCTTTTGGCAAGGGCAGTTGTCATCGCACGTTCCCGTATCGCCATTCACGCACGGCGACCGACCTCGCACGTCGACTCCGTCTCCATCGGCATCGCCGTCGGGGAATGTGTCAGTGTCGAAATCCTCCAGGGCATCGATGATCCCATTGCTGTTGCAGTCACCGCAGGAAGGGTCGGCGAGGATTCCAGGACCAGAGGCGCACCTCTCGAAAAGGACGACATCACCTTCGGCGATCATGGGGTAGGACCCGCCTATCAGAGTCCCGCTCACATAGGCGTCCTGGCACTCAGGAGAGATCGTCCACCCGCCCGTCAAGCACTCTTGCAGGTGCGAGAAGTCCACCTGATCGACATCACAGTCGTCATCGAAGTCCACTAAAGGATACCCGCCCGGATCGCAGGCATTTCCCACGCCGTCACCGTCGCAGTCGAGCTGATCAACATTCGGAACGCAATCGCAATTGTCGATCTCGTCGGCAATGCCGTCGTTGTCGTCGTCAGAATCGCATGCATCGCCCTCCGAATCATTGTCACAGTTCTCCTGGCCCGGGTTTGCGACCGTTGGGCAGTTGTCACAGTCATCGGGCACATCATCAGAGTCGGTGTCAGTCTCACACGCATCACCGACGCCGTCATTATCGCAGTCTTCCTGGCCCGGGTTTGTCACGGTCGGGCAGTTGTCACACGCATCAATGAACTCACCTCCGTCGCTGTTCGCTTGGCATTCGTCGGGTACGCCGTTCTCGTCGCAATCCTCACTGTAGCCCGTGGCGATGTCACATTCGTCGAGCACGTCGTTCTCGTTGCAGTCCAGGCTTGGATCGCTGAGGAGGTCGCATACGTCGGGGATATCGTTCATATCGCAGTCGCCGGATTCGCAGAAGTCCAAAACGCCGTTTTGATTGCAGTCCGACCCGCCCGCATGAATGATATTGCACGCGCAGTCAACGCAGAGCAGCACGAAGTCCTCGACGTAGCTGTCGAGCAGCGGCGGGTAGTCCGAGGAATCGGTCGCACAGGAGAACTGACCCTCCGGCTGGTCCGGATACTCCGGGCCCGCCGGGGGTTGAGCGCAATTGTTCGCCGAATCGCCGGTATTGGCCAATCGACGCAGGAAACAGTCGGACGTGTCGCCAGGGGGATCAGCACATGTCCCGCCAACCAGCACGCTGCAAATCTTGCCTTGCGGCCGGTAATTCGGGGCCGGGTCGCCGGCCCGGATCTCGTTCGCGGCCGTCAGGGCGTCTTGCACGTTGTCTGGTGCACCGTCTGTTGAGACCACGACAAAATGCTGCGTTCCTTGGGCGTAGTTGCGCAGTATGTCGCGGGTCGCCTACAGTGCATCGTCGAGAGGGGTGCCACCGTAGCCCTGTGTGATCGCAAGAACCTGGTTGGCCTTCTGCTGAGCCGTCGCGGCGCTATCGATGATCGTCAGAGGGATCTCGATTGTGACGTCGGGCGTCTCAGGCGGTGCACCCGGTGGGCGCTTGCCAACCTGGACAACGGCAATCGCACAACTCCCCTCGTGTCGAATGAATGCTCGTTCTCCCGCGAGGCAATTGGCAATTCCTTCCTTCTGAAGAGTAAAGGGGCCGTCTGGGGCGGACGAGACGCTGTACGAGCCGTCGATTATGAAAATGATATCGAACGTCTCTGCAGCACAAGTGGTTGCCCCAAGAGCAAGCAAAAGCATCGGATAGCACGATGCAACAGCAACAGCCGCACTGCAGGCGTGTCGTTTCGACATGATGCGTTCTCCGAGATTGCCAGATGATGTTATTGTGAGGTTGAGCGACGGTTACGTGGTCTCCCGCGTAGCATCAAGCCGCCTAATAGGAGCGCCAGGCAAGCCGAGCACGGCTCAGGAGCCAGATAATTCAGCGTGCCCTCTACCAAGAAGTCACCATAGCCGGTCCGGCTACCTGCGAGCCCAAAGTAGGTCCCGAGGACTGCTATGTCTTGAGGGGGACTCTGCAAGCGGTCATCGGCCCACAAGGATGAACTGCCGCTCCAAAGCACAGTCACTCCCACATCTGTGAAATCCGCGAAGGAGAAGTAGCCAGCCCCAATCGCTGCACGGTCTCCATCTAGGGTGTCGTTACGTACATCGACCCAGCAGACAAGGCCGCTGGCCTCAAATGTCCACGGACCCGCGACTAGCGTCATCCAGGCCGTTGGTGACTGGTAGTAGCCCCGAGTCGCGTCGAGGGGATACTGATCCTGAGCGTCTGAGTCGATGTAAAATGCACCGGCAAAAGAGTCTCCACTCTGCAATCCCAGAGCGTTCGGTTCGTGCGCGTTGCTGAGAACGCCGCCGAACTGATAGGTTATCATCGCCGACTCGGCCGCTCCGGTACCCAGCAGAACCGAGATCCCCGCCGCCACTGCTACCAAAGATCTGTCTGACATCTTGACGCTCCTTAGGACCGTAGGATCCGAACCGCAGGCCGTTGTTGGGCAGGTATGTCGTTTCCCTCGCCCAGCGTGTTCGGTCGCAGCACCGGGCGGTCACTTTGATTCTTGCACGGCACGATCTGTGCAATTAAGCCGCTTTTTCTACAGATTGACGTTCTTCTCGGGTTGGGGCATCGTGCATCATTGGCGGTTTGCCTCGCTCAGTAGCCGGTGCAAGAACTAAAGGTAATCTAACCCACGTCGGGCGGCGAGTCAAGTGGTTTCGATGAAAAATATAAATTAATGCCACTTTTTGGATCTCTTTTGTACCTGGTTTAGTCAATACGTTCACCGCTCCCGAAGCGCCGTCGCGATGCCCCGGAGAATCAGGTCATCGGTTTGCAGATCAGTCGCAGCGGGCGGAAGGAACGACAAAAAACGGAGCGTCGAACCAAGGACGCTCAGAGAACCCCCGGCAAGGGGCATACAGAACGTGCCCTGGCCGACGCCCCTTGCGGGGCGCGGGCACAAGGCACTGCCTCTGTATAAGTGACTTGCCGGTTTTCTCTGAAGCAGCGTCTTGACGCACGCGCGTCAATCAGGTTGTCACGGGCTCGCGGTCGAGCCCGTATTCAAACTCATCCGAGGCCACACACCTCCCTGTCCAAGACCACGCTTCTTGTCTAACTCCTCCTTTATTATATGTTGCC
>CAZTQK010000260.1:0-9061 GCA_964615635.1 uncultured Planctomycetales bacterium | reverse complement strand
ACGGCTGACAGTCAGCAGATCCTCCGCCACCATGAAGTGAAGGAGGTTGCTGATCAGGCTGACTGTTATAGTCGTACACCAGTACTCCAGCCGGCGAATTCGACCCCCGAACGAAAACGGCGACCGACCAGAAGAAGCTGGGCGGTCTGCTTTCCTCATCATGGCGGTCAGCATCATGACGATAGCGAAAGCGACTGCACCCCATCCCATGAACAGCAACGACTCGAACATGTTCGAGGCCGGAATCCGCCCGGCGATCTGCCAGCGAAGCCACAGGCCGTAGCTGAGCACTCCGAACCCCGTCACGAGAGCCGCGATCGTGAGAATGTCCAAGACACGTTTCCGTGCGATTGTGGCGGTCAGACCCATGACCGTGCCGACCAGCATGATCTTCCACGACAGTCCCAGCGGGTGAAGCCGGTTGGAGCGTAATTCGACGGCGATCAGATCGGGCGATGGGCGGTAGGCCGCGGGAAGACCGCCAAGTACCGACCGAAGCCGCTCGCAAGCTTGGGCAAAGGCGGGACCATCGCCACGCAGAAAAGCGCCGCCGACCGACGCCCAGGCGGTCTTGGCAGGGTCACCGGCGGCCTTATCCCCTACGACAAGCTCGATGGGAGTCCAGGCGCCCAGCGGATCGCTCGGATGGGGAATCAGGTGAATCGCTTGACCGGCGAGGACGGTATCCAGCCAGGTCAGCCGTTCCCGGATGTCACGGACCTTGGACTCCAGCGGGTCCAGCCTGCGCCCCCGGATCTGCTCGAGATCACTCATGAGTTGCCGAAACCGCGGATGGCCGAGCAGCGTGTTGTAGGAAAAGCTGGTCTGATCGGCCGGGAGCTCCAGCGCCTCGCGAAGCTCGGCATTCCTGATCTCGATCAGCGGCTGGTCCATCCATGTGCCCGAGTCAAATGTCCAGGCCAGCAGCATGGCTACCGGGTCATGGCCCTGCCATCGGATCGTGCCGGTAACCGATTCAACCATGTCACGGGCCAGGGTGTCCAGCGGCATCCAGCGGCCGTCATGCTGAACCGGAATCGCCCTGATGATGCCGAAATCGAGCGAGTCGGGCATCGTCGGCGCAGCGGGAGCCGTGGTCTGAGCCAGCGATGCCAGAAGCAGGACTCTCAGCAACTGCATCAGACGTTCTCCCTCCCGTCGCGATCGGCGTTCTCGGCAACCTGGCCGGCCCTTGCTCGGAGCCGGCTGATCAGGACGATCAGTACGCCGGCCATCATCAGACCGTAGCCCGCAAAAACGATAGGTTGTCCCGGATTCCGTGAGACGCTCAGCACGCTGGCCGTACGCTGACCTGCCTGGTGATAACTTGATTGGTAGAAGGTGTACCCTGCGTACGTCGTGGGGTGATTCATGCTGATCACTCGGCTCTCCACCCGTCCCAAAGCCGGGTCGGTAATCGTGACGCGGCTTTCATATGAGCGAGGCCGGTTGGTGCCGGGGTAGTTGCGGACCGTGAAACCGTCCAGGGCAACCTGGAAGCCAAGCGGGACAACTTTGTCGTCGTATCGGAGTCGATGGCTCTGCCCGGCGAACACCACCGCCTGGTCATCATATTTCTGCACCCACATCTCCGTGCTCTCCCGGCCCGAGGTCAGTCGGACAAGGATGGCGGGGTGCATCTCGGCGTGTGAATGGGTCGAAGGAGACACGACCCGATGCGGGCGGGCGTTCTTGAAGATGCGCGACACCCCGAGCTTGCGCTGCGGCCACGGCGCGTGAATCGGAGAGCCGACCCGCAGTCTTTCTACGATGCTGTCCTGCCCGCCCGTGAATTTGACGTGCATCTGGTCGCCCGGGCCGACGAGAATCTCGACCGGAGCGTGAATGTTCTCGTCGACCTTGGCCACCAAAATCAGCTTGACGTCCTGGTTCTTGACCGGTCCGTGCATGGACTGAAAATCCGGGAACCGCGCGAACGCGAATCTCTTCTCGATTCCCTGCGGGCCGGTCAATTCGGCCTCGATGGCCGGATTCGCCGGCTTGTTTGATGCGTTGGTGATCTGGCCCCGACCGGCGACCGTCGCGTGAGGCAGATATCGCAGAACTCGCAGTTTCATGCCGGTATCGCCCACGGGTTGCGTCGCGGCGATGCAGGCATCGACGTTCAGCTCGTAGGCCCTGCCCTGGTACTCAACTTTCACCGTGCGCGCCGCGTCCTCCTCGGCTGCCGGAGCGGTGGACGTGTGTTTCTTCAGTTCCCGCTCGTCGGCGATCTCGATGCACGCCACTTGGACTTCGCCCACCCGCACGGCCCGCCCGGTCGGCACCCACGCCGGCTCATCGGTCCCCGTTTCAGAAAACGACACTTCAACCGCCAGGCTCGCGTGCGGGTTGTCGTTGAGCATCTCCGTACGGGCGATGCTGCCCGAGGCAAACTGGAGGACCTCGACCCGCACCGCTTCCGCGGATATGCAGGGTCGTCCCGGGACCTTCACCGTGGCGGGGCCGAGAAGCGGCGGCGGGTTGATCTCAATGGATGATTTCGAGGATTGGCTTTCGAGGACGAACACATCCTGTGGAATGGTGAGGTCGGCGACGGACTGGCCCTCGACAATGCTTACCCTGCCGTCGATGCCGTACCTCTGGGTGACCCACGCTCCGGCCAGGGTCAGCAGGATGGAGCCGTGGGCTATCACGAAGCCGATCTGTCGTCTGGAGAAGGGGTATCTGACAACCAAAGCCGCCCCGACATTGATGGCCAGCAGCCCCAGCAGGGCCTCGAACCACCAGGATTGATAGAAAAACGCCAGGGCTTTCTCGGTGCCGTGGGCCGATTCAAACACCGTCGCACAGGCCATGGCCACGCTGAGCAGCAACAACAGCACTGCAGCAAACCAGAGTGATCCCACTGCCCGCAACGGAGACAGCCTGTTACTGCACGGTCGATTGAGACTGGTCATGTGCGATCGCTCTTGGAACCTCTCACGAAGGCCGTGTGCGGCCAAGGCCAGTCTGCCTCGCGCGGTCTCACATCGGCCGTGCCGTATGTCCAATGATAGTCCGCATTTGTCCGCAGCGATAGTGCCGGACCGGCCGAGGTGGCGAACGTGGCACCCTTGGATATGCTAATGCAGCCGGATTGAAGAAATGGAGGCTTCTCGTGACTATCTTGGGAATCGACATCGGAACAACGAAGATCTGCGGTGTGGCCGTTGGTTCCGGCGGCAACTTGGTTGCTGCCGCCGAGAGGCCCAACGATGCGGCGGTCACGGATCTGCCCCCCGGATGGTTCGAGCAGGATCCGGTCGGCATTCGAGAGCGGGTGATCGACGTGCTGGCCGAACTGGCAGGACGGGCAGGCGACGTGGCCTGCATTGGCCTGACCGGGCAGATGCACGGCATGCTCTGCTTGGACTCGAGCAATCGGCCAATCAGTCGTCTGGTGACTTGGCAAGATGGGCGATGTCTCGCGCCTTCCGGGGACGGGAGCACACTGGAGCAGATGCTCCGCCTGGTGCCGCCGGAATCGTGGAGGGATTGCGGTTGCCGGCCGGCGAGCGGTTTCATGGGCAGCACGCTTTTCTGGATGTGTCGAAACGGGGCGCTTCCGCCGAAGACTCACCGCGTGTCGTTTGTTCACGACTGGATCGGCGGCACTTTAACAGACCGGCTGCCTGTCACGGACCCCAGCGATGCATGCAGCTCGGGTGTTTTTGATCTGGCGAACCTGAAATGGCACGAGCAGATTCTGCAGTCCCTGGATTTGCCGGCCGACTTGTTGCCGCCCGTACGGGAATCGGGCGAAGTAGTAGGGGCACTGTGTGCCGAAGCGGCCTCGGCCACCGGTCTTAAGGCCGGCACACCTGTCTGCAATGCCGTTGGTGACAACCAGGCCGGCATGATCGGCAGCATCGCCGAGCCGGACAGGTCAATCCTGATCAATCTCGGGACAGGCGGGCAGATCAGTTGGGCGGTCTCGCGCTTCAGCCGCGCCAAAGGCCTGGAGACACGATACCTGCCGCCAAAGCGATTCATGCTTGTTGGGGCAAGTCTTTGCGGCGGTCGTGCATTCGCTTGGCTCAACGGCGTGGTGAGAAGCTGGCTCCGCGATTTCGGGCACGAGATAAGCCCGGAGTTCGTCTACGAAAGACTGAGCGCCTTGGCGGCCATCGGCCATGTCGGCGAACCGCTGGTTGCCCGGACGACGTTCGCCGGCACGCGCGACGACCCGTCGCTGCGGGGTGTGTTTGAGAACATCGGACTCGACAACTTCAACCTGGCCGGCGTGTCGCGGGCGGTGCTGGAGGGCATGGTGGACGAGCTTTGTGAGCCCTACGAATCAACCGGCGGTGATGCGAAGCACGATACCGTTGTTGCGTCGGGCAATGCGGTCAGGAAGAACATGCTGCTTCCGGAGATCATCGAAACGAGGCTGCAAAAGCGGGTGCTGATCCCGGCTCATCGTGAGGAGGCGGCCTTCGGCGCGGCCCTGGTGGCGGGTGTGGGTGCAGAAGTGTTCGGCAGCATGGAAGAGGCCGGCAAGTGCGTTCGTTACACGAGGTCGGGCGGTCAATGACGTCTTGTTGAAGGAGGTTCCCCATGAACGACAGGCTGCGGGGCGTACTGCTTCTACTGAGTGCCGGTGTGGCGGCGACGACGACGAGTGGATCGAGCCTCTTCGGTGCGGATTTCAAGGCGGCGTCGACGAAGTGGTTGGATGGCATCGAGGCAGTGCCCAACATCGTGTCGCGATACCCGTTCTCGTTTGTGTACGACGGCCGATCGAGCAGCGATGTCCTGCCGACGTGGAAGAAAGAGATCTTGACATCGCAGCCGGCGACGGCCAGGAACAGCAGCGAGCCAGCCCGCCTGGGCGGCCAGGCGACGACGTGGACCGATCCGAAGACCGGTCTGCGGGTCGGGTGGGAGATGACCCGGTTTGCCGACTTCCCAGCGATCGAGTGGTTGCTGACCTTCGAGAACACCGGCACGGCCAGTACGCCGATCATTGAGGACATCCAGGCCCTGGATGTGAGCCTCAATACACCGCTCGACGACCGCGGGACATATCGCCTCCACCGGACCAATGGAGCCCCGTCCAATCCCACCGATTTCGAGGTTCGCACGGTTGCCATGGCCCCCGGCCAGACCCAGACCATGGGCGGCGGCGGGGGGCGACCGTCGAACAAGGATTTCCCGTTCTTCAAGATCGAAACCGGGGCCGGTTCACTGATCGTGGCCGTCGGATGGTCCGGGCAGTGGGCCGCCCGAGTCAGCAGCCCGCGGATGCCCTCGTTGCAGGTGACCGCCGGCATCGAGAAGACGCATTTCAAACTGCACCCCGGCGAGAAGGTGCGGATGCCGCGCATGCTGATGCTCCACTGGGAAGGCGACACGCGAGAGAGCAACGCCCAATTCCGGCAGCTCATCTACAAACACTACGCAGCCAAACGGGCTGACAAGAAACCGCTGCCCACGCTGTTCTGCAATACCTGCTTCACGCGAGGCGGCGGCTGGCTGAACGAGTGCGATGCCGAGAATCAGATTTCGCTGATCAAAGCGTACGCACCGCTTGGGCTTGAGGCCTTGCTGACCGACGCAGGGTGGTTCGCCGGCGGCTGGCCCAACGGTGCGGGCAACTGGGATCCGCGCAAGGACGCCTATCCCGACGGCATGGGCCCCGTGGCCGCGGCCGCCAAGGCCCACAACATGATTTACGGCCTGTGGTTCGAGCCGGAGCGGGTGGTCGCCGGGACGTCGCTGCACAAGGAGCACCCCGATTGGGTCCTCAGCCCCGGCGGTGCGAATCCGGGCACCTTCCTGGCAGACTTCGGTCGCAGAGAGGTCCAGGACTACTTCTTTGACATCGTGAAAGGCTTCATGGCCCTGCCCGGCTTCCGGGTCTATCGGCAGGACTTCAACATGGACCCGCTGGCCTACTGGCGGCACAACGACGCCCCAGACCGGCAGGGCATCACCGAGATCAAGTATATCGAGGGACTGTACGCGTACTGGGATCGTATCGCAGATACCTGGCCCGACAGCCTGCGAGAGGAATGCGCCAGCGGCGGCCGTCGGATCGACCTCGAAACGGTCATGCGCATGCACCTTCATCAGGACAGCGACTATTGGTTCCACGACGACGTCGACCAGGCCCAGATCTGGGGCCTGAGCCAGTACCTGCCGAACAACGTGTTCGTGGGGCACATCAACCGGATGGACGATTACTCGTTCCACTCGGTGACGGCCTCGTCGCTGTGCATGGGCTGGATCGCCGACGCCCCCGACTTCGACCAGGCCCGGGGCAAGAAGCTGCTCGATCGCTATCTGGCGCTGCGACACCTGCTCATCGGGGCGTGGTATCCGCTGCTGCCGTATTCGCGCAGCGGCAACGAATGGATCGCCTCACAGTACCACCGGCCGGACCTCGATGAGGGCGTCATCTTCGCCTTCCGCCGGGCCGAGAGCCCATACCGCACGGCCGACGTGAGTCTCGGTGGCCTGAAACCCGATGCCACCTACGAACTGATCAGCGAGTCAACCGGCCAGACAACCCGCGCCAAGGGCGCCGACCTGATGAAGCAGTACCAGTTGACGATCCCCGAGAAGCACAAGTCGGAGCTGATCACGTATCAGGAGGCAAAATAGGGGCGAGGGCCGTGGGGCGAGGGGCGGGGAACGGGGAAGGCTATTAGGCTATTCGACTGTTAGGCTGTTCGGCTGTTGAGGGAGAGCGGAACGACCAGTCAGCAGGCCGTCGGACCAGCCCTCACGGTCTTCCGGTTCTTCCCTGCTAACAGCCTAAAGGCCTAATGGTCTAACGGACTCATATGCACCACGGGGGCACCAAGGACACGGAGAAATGCGGGCCGAGTGGATCAAGGCGAGACCTGCCGCCGATCGAACGAGCGACCGTTTCGGAGCTAACCATACTCCCGCATGTGCAACGGCATAAGGATTCGTTTCCATGGCTTCCGCACCGGATGAGCATTGCTTCTGCCTCTACTGCGGTTATCAACTTAGTAACCTGCCGGAGCCGCGTTGTCCTGAATGCGGTCTCGGTTTTGACCCGAACGACCAACGCACGTTTGGACCGAGGACATGGTGCCTCAGAAGAGCCTGGGCCCGGCCGCCTTCATCATGGCACATGCTGGGCGGCCTGCTCGCGTTTTTCCTCTTCATGTTCATCCGCAGCACGCCGGGCAATCCGTTCTACGTGTTATGGTTCAAAGATTGGGTTGTGCTTCTGATCGACGGCCTCCTGTTGCTGGCAGGGCTTTGTCTGTGCCTTGACTACGTCTGCCGCGCCGCGATGGCGAGGACTCTCCGGCCTCGCTGGGCGAGTGCTGCTTCTCACCTTCATCGCCGGACGAGGCTTCTGACGTGGTACGTAACACCGCTGTGTTGCCTGCTTGTCGCCTCATCGTGGGTGACCAATTGGCCGCTGGCGGCGAGGTTCGCGATCAGCAAGCCCTATCTCGAACGCTTTGCGCTTGACCTCCTGAAACAACCATTACCCCGGTATGGCAGGGTGCGGGCAGGGCCACAATGGGTGGGGCTGTACTATTGTGAGTTCATATACGTTGACGAGGTCAGCCAAACACATGCGCCTTATGTCATGTTTCGAACAGGCGGGAAGATGATAGACTGCTTTGGCGAGTACGTCTATTGGTCAACCGGTCTCGTGTTCTATCCAAAAGAGCCTTATTCGGAGGGCACACAGGTTGCGCCAAGATGGTACATCGAGGTTGATTTCTAGCGTAGGGGTCTCCGACCCCGACAGTGGGGCCGACGCCCTCGTCGGCCCCCCTCCGCTTGCGCGTATGCATAGGTGCAGCATGGAGTTGAGGGCACGGAGAAAGGCAGCCTGAACGGGGATCTTCTCCGTGTCCTCCGAGTCTCCGTGGTTTTATCAGGTCAGGGTGCGAACGGGGTCAACTCTTGAGGGTGCGAACGGGGTCAAGGGTGCGAACGGGGTCAAGGGTGCGAACGGGGTCAACTCTTGATTCTTGACATTCGGGCGGGAGTTGAAACCGCGAAGCACGCCAAATACGCGAAAGCGTAGCCGGTACGATGGTGTGCCCGCAGATGTCTGCTTGGCGGCATAATGACTTGGTGCTTTGTTCAGGTTCACCACGGGGACATAGAGATCAACAGAGAGCAGCGGTGGGCGGACTTCGCTCCACAGGGTTCCGGCGCTTGACTTTGCGAAGGTTGCCGGGCACGATGAATTGGTCAGGCGAAAAACGGTGTAGGAGTTGGACACGAATGTGTCAAGAGTCAAGATTTGACCCCGTTGCCCCTCCAAGAGTTGACCCCGTTGCCCCTCGCCCTCGACAAACCGCTCTCGAAGACGCACGCGATCACGGCCGTTGGTAACGGCTCACCTCGGCTCGGCCGAGGCGCTCCCGAACAAATCACCTCACTCATATAGACACCGCAATAGCAGGACGATTACGGGAGGCACGCCGACCGCATCCAGACAGGATCCAGAACCCAGCCACGTACGGGCTTCGCCGGTGTCTCCACCGTCGGCCGCGGAGGTGCCGCCGCCAGCCAACCCGGCTTCCACCTGCCAAACTGAAGGCCACCCTTCGTCTTGACCCACACGCCCGACACGCGCGACAGACTCCGCCACCAGAGCACGCCGACAGTCTCTCGTGGCAGCCACCCGACGCAATTGGTGGTATTGAGCCCGCGCAGATTGCTCCTGCAACGGTTTACAAGTCCGCGCGAATCATAAAACCAGAGCGGCTCGCCGCCAGCGGCCTGCGGCGACGTTGCCCATAGCATATCCATACTGGCGGCCCCCAGCAGCGGGACGTACACCAGCCCCGGCTGCCAGTCGATTACCCGACATTCCCCCGTGTCGGCGGACAGCAGCAGGACCTTGGCCGTGACGCCCCGGCCGTCAAACAGCGGCACCAGCGCGCAGTTCGCCAGTCTCGCGTCGCTGAGCTGGACCGTGCAGTTCGCCAGACGCTTGGCAGATACAGGCAGCGGGTTCATGCCGGCTTACCTTCCTGCGTCGGAGCGACGTTCCGAAAGCCCATGGCAGCCATCCCCATCGCGCCGGTATTCATCGAGTCGGCCATCCCCG
>CAZTQK010000259.1:0-9159 GCA_964615635.1 uncultured Planctomycetales bacterium | reverse complement strand
TCGGGGCGGACCACGAGCCGTACGCGTCGTGGAGCCTGCAAGCCTTCGCTACGAAGCACCTCCACTCGGATATCGCGCTCGCCATGATCTTTGATCACCTCGCGGACTTCCGAGGCGACCGGGTTGGACTGCTCGCCCCACTGCAGAATGACGTCGCCGGCCTTCAGCCCCGCCAGGTCGGCTCGCTTGTTCGGATCAACCGACGCGATGCGGGTCCGCGGCATGAAACCCAGTATTTCCTGATCGCTCTCCTCGCCCTCGCCGCGCGGCAGCAGACGACGCTGAGCACTGGCCTTGACCTCACGAGTGACGGTGGTCCCGTCCTCCAGTGTTCGGCGAACAACGAGATTCGCGTAGCCCCCCTTCCGCCGCTGAAGGACGGCCAGGAGATCCTGCGAGTTCGCAATCTTGCGCCCATCCGCCTCCAGCACCTCGTCACCGATCTGCGGCTGCTTATCAGGAGCCAGCTTCGGGTCGGGCCACACACCCGCGATGATGTTGTTGCCGGCGGACCGAATTCCAAGCACGAGCACACCAAGGACATCATCCATATTGGGCTGGATCTCGACCGTATTCCTGACCGGCGGCTCATCCTGCTTCTCCTGCCGCTCGAACACGATCGACATCGGCTTGTTCGGGTCCGCCAGAACGGTGGCCATCTGGAGGTTCTCGAAATCCGCGATACGCTCGCCGTTGACTTCGATGATCCGATCGCCCGGCAACAGACCGGCACGATCCGCGGGCCAACCCGGCATCACGCCACCGACGGTCGGAGGAATCGCCGGCCTGCCGATCATGTAAGTGGCCATGAAAAGAATTGCTGCGAATATGGCGTTCATGACCACGCCGGCCGACACGATGATCATGCGGCGCCCGACCGACTTGTTCAGGAACGAGCGAGGGTCTTTCTTGAGCTCGATCTCGCCCGATTTGTCGATCTCGAAGTCTTCCTGCCCCTGCATCTTCACGTAGCCGCCGAGCGGCAGCCAGTTGAAGCGATATTCGGTCTCGCCGATCTGCAGCTCCTCGGCGGCTTGAATCAGTTCCTCGTCCGTCGCCGACGTCTTCTCCTTGAATTGAAGTCCCGTTTGCCGCTTCTGCTCCACATGCTCAGTCAGTCGCTCGAGGTACTCTTCCTCGGAAGAGCCCCACCGAAACCCAAGGCCCTTCCGGAAAGACAACAAGGCCTTGCCGAAGCCGACCGCAAACCGATGCACCCGGACTCCGCACCCCTTGGCGGCCAGGAAATGCCCCAACTCGTGAACGAAGATCAAGAACGAGAAACCCAGGATGATCAGCACGTAGCCCAGGAGCGTACCCAACACGCTACCCAATAGCGGGACGGTCGCAGTCGCGCCGGTCAATCCCATCAGTCCTTCGAGCATTCAACCACCTCACGCCGAGCCCAGGCGTCGGCTTCCAGGAGTTCGTCCAGATCCGGGCTTGGGCTCACCGTGTGCCGTCCCAGGACCTCTTCAATCAATTGTACGATGCGCCCAAACGGAATTCGTCGGCCCAGGAATGCCTCGACGGCCGCCTCGTTGGCCGCATTGAAGACCGCTCCAGCCGTCCCCCCGGCCCGCGCAACCTCGTAGCCCAATCGTAGGGCCGGGAATCGCTCCAAATCCGGCGGCTCGAAATTGAGCCGGCGAATCGTGGCAAAGTCCAACCGTGTCGCACACCCGGGGACACGGTTCGGGTAGGTCAGCGAGTATTGGATCGGCGTCCGCATGTCGGGCGTGCCCAGTTGCGCGATCACCGACCCGTCACAAAACTCGACCATCGAATGGATGATCGACTCCGGATGGACCAGCACTTCAATCGACTCGACCGGAAGCCCGAAAAGCCAGCGAGCCTCGATGATTTCAAGTGCTTTGTTGACCATCGTAGCTGAGTCGACCGTGATTTTCGGCCCCATTTTCCATGTGGGGTGCCTCAGGGCGTCTTCGACGCTAGCCTGGGCGATCTCAGGGCCAGACCAAGTGCGGAACGGCCCTCCGCTGGCGGTCAGAAGAATCCGCCGGACTTCCGATGGACGGCCAGCCGTCATGGACTGAAAAATGGCCGAGTGCTCGCTGTCGATCGGCAACAGGCAGGCTCCAGACCGCTCGGCCAACGGAATCAGGATCGACCCGGCAACCACGAGGGCCTCCTTGTTGGCCAAGCCGACTCGTTTCCCGGCCCGAACGGCCGCAATCGTCGACGCCAAGCCGGCGGCACCGACAATGGCCGCGACGACGAAATTGCTGTCCGGGCGTCCGGCGAGCTCCACTAGGCCCTGAGGCCCCACAAGAAGTTCAGTAGACCCGTTCAGGAGCGGTTTAATGGAGTCGGCGTGGTCTGGCTCAGCGATGGCCACGGCCGAGGGCCGGGTTTCGGCGGCTTGAGCGGCCAACTCGCGCCAACGGCGAGCAGCGCAGAGCCCGGTCACCCGGTACTGCGGCCGCAAAGCGCGCACCACGTCCATCGTGCTTCTGCCGATCGACCCGGTCGACCCCATGATGCAGACGCTTCTGGCCTCAGCTTCCGCCGCTGGTTCTGGTGATAAGGATTCCTTTGGCACCGTCGCGCCACTATAAGAACCGGGCCCGAGGCTGACAAGACTGTCTGGACGCCGCCAACAGGCCTCAAACCGGACCAAAGCCGGGCTTGTGCCGATTCTCGCAGACGCCATCCGTTCAGCTATAATCCGATCGGGACGTTCGGAGTTCGGGTTCGCCCGGAGGACGTCTGATTGAATGGGCCGGATTGTCGTTTTCAGGTTGCCGATAAAACCCCCATGGACGAAGTTCTGCTTGAGACCCGCAGGTTCACTGTCAGGCGTCTGGAATACAACGTTCCCGGGCAGGGGCTGGTTCGCCGGGAATTGGTCGTCCATCCGGGCGCGGTCACCATTCTGCCGCTGCTGGACCCGCAGACCGTGGTCATGATCAGGAACTACCGGTTTGCAGTCGGGGCCGAGTTGCTGGAATTGCCGGCCGGGACCCTGGAACCGCCCGAGCCGCCGGTCGAGTGCGCCGCGCGCGAACTCGAGGAGGAAACCGGCTACAAAGCCGCCCACTTCGAGCGACTGTGCGAGTTCTACACCACGCCCGGCTTCACGGACGAGCGTATGCACGTGTTCGTCGCCACCGGCCTGACCCCCGCGAAGCAGCGGCTCGAAGCGACCGAGCAAATCCGCGTCGAGATCGTGCCCCTGCGTGACGCATTGGAGGCCACGACCGACGGCCGCATCGTCGATGCCAAGACCATCGCGTAACTCCAGATCTACCACTGCCGGTTCGGGAGGAAGCAATGAGCTGGCGCGATCGGCCATATGCAGGCGACTCAGACGGTCAGGGCTGTGCGCCGATGAGCATGGGCTTCCGCAGGCCCAGCCGCATGGTTCTCTGGCTCATCGTGGCGAATGTCGCGGTCTTCTTTCTCGATGTCTTGAGCAGAAACGCCTCGCCAGCCTTCTTCATGTTCACCTTCGGCCTGAGCGGAGCCGGCATCTTGTCGGGCAAGATCTGGCAACTCATTACGTACATGTTTCTGCACGTTGACGCCATGCATCTTCTGCTCAACATGCTCGGGCTGTACGTCTGCGGCACCGAACTCGAACAATCGCTCGGACGGCGGCGGTTCCTGCGGTACTACGCCATCTGCGGCATCGTCGGCGGAATTGGGTACCTTGCTCTGCCCTTCTTCGATGCCATGGTCTACCACACCCCCGTTCGGGAGTCTTTTCACTATATCTATCCTCTCCGCGGCGCCAGCGGGGCCGTCTACGGTTTGCTGCTGGCTGCAATCGTCTTCTTCCCGCACATTCAGGTGATTCTCTTCATCATTCCCGTGCCCATTCGCGTTTTCGGGCTGATTCTCGCGGGCATCCTGCTGCTCAATATCATCATGCCCGGGAAGATGGAGAACCGCGGCGGCGAGGTGTGCCACGTGCTTGGTGCCGTCGCAGGGCTTGCCACCTTCTACTTCTGGGGAATGCTGCCGAGACTGCGCAGAGGGACTGCCTGGGGTGGGGAAGGACCGGCCTTCCCTCCGCCGCGATCCAGACCCGGTTTCTTCGAGCGCAGGCGACAAGGAGCATGGGCTCGCAAGCAGAAGGCAATCGCCGCGGAAGAGGCCGAAGTCGATCGGATTCTGGCCAAAGTCCGCAACCAGGGCATGGCCAGCCTGACTCGCAAGGAGAAGAGAATCCTTGGCCAGGCCACGCGACGACAACAGGAGAGGGAGGAGGAGAGGCAGCGGCGAGCGTGAACCGGCCTGCTCGGCTGAGTCCGTGAAGCATTTCCTGAAAGCACTGGCAGCAGGTACATGTTTAGCGTGCAAGACAGCGGATCAGGCACTTTTTGACGTCTTTTTCGCGCCGCCGAGCCCCCCGCCTGACTGAGCCAATTACTCCAGATTGCACGGCGAACCGCATTTGGGCAAAAAGAGCCAGAGCCCCAGCACGCCAAACACGTACGGCAACCGATCTGCCGGTGGCACCTGCCCAGAGTGTCCACATGACCCTTGTTTTGACTTGGCAGGCGCCCCCCTTATAGTGTCCTACCAGAAAACATAACCGAGCCCTGCCACGCTTTCCGGAACAGTGTTCAGGAGGTTGTTGGCACTGGGCCACGATTCAGCCGGGCAAGCTCTGCCCGGAACAGGATGCGCGATGGCTGAGAAAGTATACCAGGTCTGCATCAACCCCGACTGTCGTGAGACCCTTTCCGTCGATCAGGTCATCTTCAGTTGCCCCAAGTGCGGTTCGCTCTTCGATATCGCCTACGACTGGGACCGACTGGCAGTACCCCACTCGCTCGAGTTCTTCGAGCACCGCTGGGCCACCAAGGGGCTTAGTGTCGAGGGCCGATTGGACTTCTCCGGCGTCTGGCGGTTCCGCGAACTGCTTCCTTTCGTCAAACCCGAACAGATCGTCACCATCGGCGAGGGGCGAACGCTGCTGGAAGAGAACAACCGGGTGGGCGGCGAGATCGGGATGAAACCCGGGTGCCTGTTTCTTCAGTACGAGGGGCTCAACCCGTCGGGCAGCTTCAAGGACAACGGGATGACGGCCGCGTTCTCGCTGGCCCGCGCACTTGGCCGTAAGCGCGTCGCCTGCGCGAGCACCGGCAACACCTCGGCCTCGCTGGCCATGTTCGCCAACAAGACCGACCCGCCGATGCAGGGCATCGTCTTCATCGGATCCGGCAAGATCGCCTTCGGCAAGCTCTCGCAGGCGCTCGACTACGGCTCGCTGACTTTGCAGATCGAGGGCGACTTTGACGCCTGCATGCGTCGCGTTCGCCAGGTCTCCGACAAGCTCGGCATCTACCTGATGAACTCGATGAACCCGTTCCGCCTCGAAGGCCAGAAGGCGATCATGTACCGCGTGCTTGAGGCCCGCGGCTGGGAGGTGCCGGACTGGATCATTGTGCCGGGCGGTAACCTCGGGAACTGCAGCGCCTTCGGCAAGGCGTTCATGGAACTGCACCACCTGGGTCTGATCGAGCGAATACCGCGGCTGGCCATCATCAACGCGACCGGGGCCAACACGCTGTACCGGCTGCACGAGAAGGACGGCGTGCGGTGGAACGGCGGCCGATACGACCAGCAGAAAGTGAAGAATCTTTACGCCGAGTTCGACTCGACCGGCTACCTGCCGCACACCATCGCCTCGGCCATCGAGATCTCGCGGCCGGTCAATCTGCCCAAGGCTCTGCGGGCCCTGGAGGTGATGAACGGCCTGGTTCGCGAGGTCACGGATGAAGACATCCTCGAGCATAAGGCTCTGATCGGCCGCTATGGTTTCGGCTGCGAGCCGGCCAGCGCCGCGAGTGTTGCCGGGCTTCACCAACTGCTGCGCGAGCAGATCATCTCATCCGATGAGCAGGTGGTCTGCATCCTCACCGGCCACGAGCTGAAAGACCCCGATGCCACCGTCAAGTACCACACCGGCATCGACATGAAGGCCGTCACCCCCCCGCCCGCGGTCCCGCCCAAGGGCAAGTTCGCCAACACGCCCCGCAAGGTGGCCGACGATCTGGAAGCCATCTGCGCCGCCCTGGGCGAGAAGCTGCCGGGGTAAGGCGGGGCTGATAGGCCTTTAGTCTGTTAGTTTGTTGGTCCATTAGTCTATTGGTCTGTTGGGTTGTTGGGCAAAAAGAAGCTGTCGGCGCTCAGCAGCATTTGGCCTGCCACTCCCTTACGGTCACGGTTCTGGAAGAGCTGTCAGCAGTCGGTGGGCAGTGGGCAGCGGGGAAGGCCCCGGAAGGGATTCCGGGGCCAGCGGAAAGAACGATCATCAAACCGCGATCAGTGACCTACAGATACCGGCGGCATAAAGCCGCCCGCTCGTTGGAGCGGATCTGAAAGAGCGGGCAGCAATTGGTTCAGGCCTTGGCTTCTTCGCGGGCCTTCTTGGCATTGTCGATGATCTGCTGCTGGACGTTGCCGGGCACGTTCTCGTAGTGGGACAGCTCCATGCTGTAGCTGCCCTGACCTCCGGTGATGCTTGACAGCCGCGAGTGGTAGTCGGACATCTCGGCAAGCGGCACGCGGGCGGAGATGACGCTCAGTCCGCCGGGAAGCATCTCCTGGCCTTCGGGCCGGCCTCGACGAGAGGCGAGATCGCCCTGGATATCGCCGACCTTGTCGTTGGGAACGGTGACCTCGACGTGCACGATCGGCTCGAGAAGGACGGGTTTGCACAGCATGAAGGCTTTCTTGAAGGCCTCGCGGCCGGCGATCTGGAAGGCAATGTCCTTGCTGTCGACCGGATGGGTCTTGCCGTCGGTCAACCGCACCTTCACGTCGACGACGGGGTAGCCGGCGATGACGCCCTCCTTGATCTGGGCCTGAATGCCCTTGTCGACGCTCGGCCGGAAGGACAAATCGATCGCCCCGCCGAAGATCTCGTCAACGAACTCGTAGCCGGCGCCGCGCTCGTTGGGTTCCATGGCGATGATCACCCTGCCGAACTGGCCGGCACCGCCGGTCTGCTTCTTGTGCGTGTACTCGATGTCTTTGACGCTGCCGGTGATCGTCTCGCGATAGGGGACCTTGGGTGGCTTGGTGTTGACTTCGAGCTTGAAGTAGTGAGCCATGCGCGAGAGGATCGACCGCAGGTGCAGGTCGCCGACGCCGCGGATGACCAGTTCGTGGGTGACGGTGTCGCGGTCGGCGACGAAGCACGGATCTTCATCGCAGAACCGGGCCAGGGCGCCGCTGACTTTGTCGGCGTCACCGCGGCTCTTGGGCTCGATGGCCAGGGAGAACATCGGGTGCGGGAACTTGGGCATGGCGATGGTCCCGCCGCCCCAATCGGTCCTCATCACGTCACCGGTGTGCGTTTCGACCTTGGCCATGGCGATGATGTCGCCGGCGATGCCGTCCTCGATTTCGGGGTGCTCGGCGCCTTGCAGCTTGTGAAGCTGGCCGGGGCGCTGCGATTTTCGGTCGTCGCCGACGTACATCTGCGAATCGGATTTCAGGCTGCCCGAATGGATTCGGCAGACGGAGTATTTGATGTTGCTCCTGGGGTCGCTGAAGACCTTGAAGACCTGACCGACGAACTTCTCGCTCTTGTCCGGTTTGATCGGTGTCTCGGTTTCATCGACCTTGAGAATGCGTTGTTTGCCTTCGACAGGTGAGGGGGCGTACTCGGCGATGAAGTCGAGGAGCTCGGTCACGCCCACCTCGCCGCGAGCATCGGTGAACAGGATCGGAATGAACGTGCCCGCGACGATGGCCTTGGCCACAACGCCGCCCAGCTTGGCGATGTCGACCTCACCGGTTTCGAGATACTGTTCCATCATGGCCTCGTCGGCCTCGACGACGCGTTCGATCAGCGCGGTGTGCGCCGAGCCGACGTCGAGGATGTCTGACTGGCCCTCGCTGTTCTGGAAGCAGCCGATCACGCCCCTGCCCATGTTGGTCGGGAGGTTCATCGGCTGGCACTCATTGCCAAACAGCTCCTGCACGGCCGCGACCACACTCGCACAGTCGGGGTTAGATTCGATCTTGTTGATCACCACCACTCTGCCGACGCCGTGCTCCTTGGCCCGCTCCATCATTCGGCGGGTGTTGACTTCAATGCCTGCCGTTGCCGAGATAACGCAGATGACCGTCTCGACACCGGCCAGGGCAGCGATGGCCGGGCCAATGAAATCCGGAGCACCGGGCGTATCCACGACGTTGATCTGCCTGCCCTTGTGTGAGACATGAATGAGAGCGGAATCGATTGAGCAACCGCGGTTCTTCTCCTCGTCCATGAAATCGAGGTGGCTGCTCTTGGCGTTGACGTCGCCCAAACGGTTGGTTGTCCCGGTGACATGCAGGATGGCGTCGCCCAGGGACGTTTTGCCGGAGGATTGGTGCCCGACAAGGGCGACGTTTCGGATGTCAGTCGTACTGTAGTTCGGCATGTAAGTCTCCGCTCGCAACAAGCAACCCGGTCCCCACCGACCGGGCAACAAACGAATTCCAGGTCAAGCTGGCAGTAGTCCGGCTATTGTATTGAGTTCGGAACTTGCTACAAGGGCGATGGGGAAGAAGCACAAAGCTGACCGTGGCGATGTCCTTGACGCCCATTCGGACGGCCTTATAGTGGCTGCCGGCGCGCCGGGAATGGCCCGGACAGTATGGCTCTGCGCGGAGGTCGAGTCTCCCGCTCTTTCGAAGGCAAGGGACGCAATGTCATCAACGGCAATTATTTACGTCAATGGCAGAGAGATTCTGGATTCGCGAGGCAACCCGACCGTCGAAGCGACTGTGGTCCTCGAGAACGAGTGTGTGGGGCAGGCGGCGGTTCCCTCTGGGGCATCGCCGGGGGAACATGAAGCGGTCGAGCTTCGCGACGGCGACAAGGCTCGCTACCTGGGCAAGGGGGTCCTCAAGGCAGTTGAGAACATCAACGAGAAGATTGCCGAGGCCGTGTTGGGCCTGGATGCCTGCGATCAGGAGTCGATCGACCGCGAGATGATCAATCTGGACGGCACCCCCAACAAGGCCACCCTTGGGGCAAACGCCATCCTGGCGGTATCGATGGCGGCGGCGCAGGCAGCGGCCGCGGCCAGTGAGCTGCCCCTGTTCCGGTACCTGGGCAGCTCCCATGCGCATGTGCTGCCGGTGCCTATGCTGCACATCCTCAACGGCGGGAAGCACGCCAGTGACACC
>CAZTQK010000258.1:0-9160 GCA_964615635.1 uncultured Planctomycetales bacterium | reverse complement strand
TCCGGTGTTACCAGCCGCAACCTGAAGGTTCGTGTCTTCGAGATCGGGCTCCTGGAGACCGATGCAGAGGGTCTGCTTGTTGAGGGCAACGATTTTTCGGACACCTACCACGAACCCGAGTTCGGCTGGGGCGAGCATAAGCGCAACGGCGGAATCATCCTGTCTCGCGTTTGCCGCAGCGTATTCCGCAAGAATACCGCCAACCGCGTGTGGAACGGCATGGATCTCAGCGAGAGCCACGACAATCTCATCACCGACAACGACTTGTCGCATGCCTCGAATGTATGCCTCAAGCTCTGGACCTCCTGCCGCAACGTTGTGAACAACAACAACCTCTCTTACGGCATCCGCATCAAGCCGGGCGAGGTCCACGCCCGCGACTCCACCAGCGTGCTGATCGAGAGCGGTTCGAACGACAACTACTTCTACCGAAACGATATCACCCACGGCGGCGACGGCATCTTTGTCCGCGTGCTCAACGGCTGGGTATCAACCGGCAACATGTTTGTGGAGAACGACTGCTCGTACGCCAACAACAACTGCGTCGAATCGTGGAGCCCGGGCAACACCTACATTCGCAACAAGGCCAACCACGGCAGCTATGGTTTCTGGCTCGGCGGAAGCGACCAGACCACGCTCATCGGCAACGAGGCTGCCTACAACGGCCTGCCCACCGGGCTGCACAACGCTCCTGAGCCGGTGTTCCAGCACGGCGGAATCGTCATCGTCGGCGGCTCTTCCAGCCACACGATCATTGACGGCAATCACTGCCACCACAACAACGGCGGCGGTATCGTGTTCCGCGGCGATCACGAGACCAAGGGGGGCAAGTGGCGGACCCACCATTGGATCGTTCAGAACAACCGGCTGGAGAACAACCGCTGGGGGATCTGGGGCCGATGGGGCGACTGGATCCACCTTGCCAACAACACCTTTGGCGACAACAGCGAAGGCAATCACCTCGAAGACGTGACCGAGCTTGTCGAGGCCAAGCCCGACCCGTCCGTGACCAAGGCCCCCATCGCCATCGTGCGCACGCCTCGGCAGGCCGGTGTCGGGCAGCCGGTCGTCTTCGACGCCTCGCAAAGCCGCGATCCGGCCGGCCGGCCGTTGACCTACCGCTGGAACCTCGGCGGTTTCGTGGCCACCAAGCCGACCGTCGAGCATACCTTTGACCAGCCGGGTTTCTACCGCGTGGGCCTGACGGTGACCAACGGCGTACTGGCCGATCTGGGTTTCTGCGATCTCATTGTGACCGACGAAGTGAAGAACGAGATCGGTACCGAAGGTCAGGCCGCCCGCTGGGGCTTCGAGCTGCAGGGCAACGACGATGGCCGCGGGAGGATCCTCTTTGCCGACGACGCCGACGCGGTTGTGGGCCGATTCTCTCTCCGCTTCACTCCCAACCCGTACCCCGGCATGTATGCGACCGTTGTTTTCCCCAAGAGTCGCGACGCCGGATGGGACTTGTCCGGGAGCACTCGAGCCAGCTTCTGGCTGAAGGCCCAGAACCCCAATATCCCCGGCTTCCAGGAGCCTGGCCCGGTCCTTCGCCTGTACGGCAAGGACGGCGAGGTGAAGATCCAGCCTTCCGGCGGGCGGAACCTGCTTGTGGGTGTCCCGTTCAGCGAAGCCCGCTGGACCTGGATGCGTGTGAGCATCCCGCTCAAGGGCGACAAGGACTGGTCGCGGGAGGAATCCGGCAAGGTCGACCTGGGACGGATTGACGCAGTGAGCGTGTCGTTGGATTCGTGGGGCGGCGACCCCTTTACTGCCTGGGTCGACGGACTGAGCTTTGAATGAGGGATTCCCCCACCGGCGGCCATAGGAGCGGTATGAGGACACCACCCCTGATGATCCTGGCAAGGGCTGCTTTGTGGGCTCTGACTGCACTCGCGGGTGCCGGGCAGGTCGGCTGCGCTGCCGAGGAAACGCCGGAGCAGATCACGCTCCGGGTGGCCAACTGGGGCAGCCCGGCCGTCGAGTCCTCCTTTATGACACTCGAGAGGGAGTTCCGCCGGGAATTTGAGCAACTCCACCCGGGTGTCCGGGTTCAGTTCGAGCAGATCCCGGGTTTCGGGCAGTATGCCCCCAAGCTGCTGATGATGCACGTGAGCGGCAGCGTCCCCGATGTTATCTCTCTCGACGCGTCGTCCGGTGCGGTGTTCATGGACAACGGCGTGCTGCGCGACCTCAGCCCGTATATCGATCGCGACGCGGGGTTCCGCCTCGGTGATTATTTCGAAAACCTGGTAAGGGTCTTTCGCCGTGGTGACAAGCTCCACTCGATCCCGTTCGACTTCACGCCCATGATGATGTACTACAACCGCAAGCTCTTTGACGCCGCCGGGGTACCGTATCCTCGCCAAGGCTGGACGTGGGAGGATTTCCGGCGCACCGCCCGCGCATTGACCATCAAGGATCCCGACCCGGCAAAACCGCCGCGCCAGTACGGGTTCAACTTCATTAACGTGATGCCATTCTGGATACTATGGTTGTGGACGAACGCGGCCGATGTGCTGAGTCCTGACGGGCAGAAGGCTTCCGGCCACTTTGACGGGCCTCGTTCAGTTGAAGCGGTACAGTTCCTCGCCGACCTGATGCTCAAGGATCACGTGGCCCCCACCCTGGAGGAGAGCAAAGCCGCCGGCGTCGACCTCTTCCGCAGCGGGCGGGCGGCGATGGACCTCAAGGGCCACTGGATGATGATCGACTATCGTGCGGATGGTATTGACTTCGGCGTGGTGAACCTGCCGACCAACACCGGCTCACCGACGACGGTGGTGTACCTCACCGGCCTCTCGATCACCAGTAAGGCCAGGCACCCTGATCTCGGCTGGGAGTACATCAAGTTCATGACCAGCCGGCAGGTTCAGATCCGCCGCGTGGCCTCGGGTTTGGCCATCTCGGGCAATCGTCACGCGGCGGCCCATTACGCCGGAAACCCCGTGGAGGACGCCTTTATCGCTGCGGTGGACTACGCCCGCCCACCTTGGGGGGCAACGGTCGAGCGCTACCCGTTTATCGAAGGGCTGGGAGAGGAAATGCTCGAGGATCTCCTGTATTCCAAGGGTTCACTGGGCGTCGCGGCACAACTGCGGCGCACGGCGGCCCTCATCGATGCATCGCTGAGTGAGCCATGACTCGTCCTTACCGGCACAACTGGCGCGGATACCTGTTCATCGCTCCGGCAACCGTCTACCTTGCTCTCTTCGCGTTTTTCCCGATGATCTTCGCCGGCTGGATGTCGTTGCACCGCTGGCACCTGCTCAAGGACGATCGCCCGTTCGTGGGACTGGCGAACTTCGTCACCATGGCCGGGGACCCGTTTTTCCGTAACGCCGTGATGAACACGTTGGTGTACGCGGTCTTTACGGTCCCGCTCGGGGTGGTCACGTCGTTGGCGGTGGCGGTGCTCGTGTCCCGCCCGCTGCGAGGGGTTGGCTTCTTCCGCACGCTGTATTACATCCCGGCCGTCAGCTCGCAGGTGGCCATCTCCATGGTCTGGATCTGGATTCTGTTGCCGGGCGAGCAGGGGCTGGTCAACTACTGCCTGAGCCAACTGAATGCGTGGATGGGTGCAGGTGTTCCCACAACGACGAATTTCCTGGGCCGGCCCGGATGGGCCATGGCAGCGCTGGTGGCCATGAGTCTGTGGATCGGCCTGGGGCCGCGGATGATCATCTTTCTCGCAGGCATCCAGGCCATCCCGAACACTTTGTACGAGGCCGCTGCTCTCGATGGCTGCGGCTCGTGGCAGCGCTTCCGGTACGTTACCCTTCCGCTCCTCGCCCCGACCACGCTCTTCGTCACCGTCACCACCACCATTGCGTCCTTCCAGCTCTTCACCCCCGTCTACATGATAACTCACGGAGGCCCACGCCGGACCACCGATGTTGTGCTTTACCACATCTATAAGGAAGCGTGGCAGAAATTCGAGATCGGCATGGCCAGCGCGCAGTCCTACGTGCTCTTCGCCATGGTCCTTGCAGCGGCCGCCCTGCAGCTCTGGGTCATGCGGCGGGGGCTCACGGAGCAAACAGAATGATCCGGCGGCTAACGATCATCATGCATTACCTGGTCCTCGCGGCCATCGCCGTCACGACGATCACCCCGTTCGTCTGGATGGTATTCACCTCCCTGCACCCGCCGGCCGCCCAGATCCCCACGATGGCGAACCTCTTTCGCCCTGCGGGCTGGCACTTCAGCAACTACTCTTACGTCCTGACCTTCGGCGAGCTGCCGGTGTGGCGGTTTGCAGTGAACAGCGTGGTGACGACCTGCGGCGTGGTGCTCTTCCAGCTCATCTTGTGCAGTCTGGCAGCCTACGGCTTTGCCCGCCTGCAGTTCCGCGGCCGCGACGCCCTGTTCTTCGTTTTTCTGTTGACAATGATGGTCCCAGCCCAGGTGCTGGTGGTCCCGTTGTTTGCGTTCGTGCAACGGCTGGGCTGGCTCGATACATACGCCGGGCTCATCATCCCCTACCCCTATTTGAGCACGGCATTCGGCACGTTCCTCTTGCGGCAGTTCTTCCTGACCATTCCCCGCAGTCTGGACGACGCCGCCCGGCTCGACGGATGCGGCGACCTGCGAATCCTCTGGCATGTGATCTTGCCGTCAGCGCGGCCGGCCTTGGCTACGGTGGCGGCTTTTGCCTTCATCTGGACCTGGGGTGACTTCTACTGGCCGCTGCTGGCCACCAGCTCGACCAGCATGCGAACACTTGAGGTCGGGCTGTCGGTCTTCAGCGACGCCTACAGTGGCACCCGTTGGCCCCTGCAGATGGCTGCCGCAGTTGTCGTGCTCACGCCGGTGCTGATCGTGTTCCTGGCTATGCAGCGTTTCTTCGTTCGCGGTGCGACGATGAGTGGGATCAAGGGATGAGCTCCGGTTCCGTGACAGATTCTCAGGACAATCGACCATTACAGGAGGGTGCTATGCTCCCAATGACCGGGCTGGCTGGACTTCCACGCCTGCGAGACTACCGCAGCAAACGGGTCAGCAGTTACGACCGCACCGGCGGCAACCGCGACTGGGTGGACGTGGAGGCCGGGGCAGTTCACACCGTGGCCGACATCAAGGGGGCGGGCTGCATCCGTCACATCTGGATGACCATGTGGTTCCCCAACGACGATTACCTGAGGAGGGTCGTGCTGCGGTTCTACTGGGACGGGCACTCGGAGCCCAGCGTTGAATGCCCCATCGGCGACTTCTTCGGCCTTGGCCACGCTCGCCGGAAGAACTTCGTCACTGCCGTTCTGCAAATGAGTCCTCAGGATGGCCGCGGCTTCAACTCGTACTGGCCGATGCCCTTCCGTGAGGACGCTCGAATTGAGGTGGAGAACCAGGGCGACGAGAAGCACCCGCTGTACTACTACGTGGACTACGAAGCCTACGATTCCGCCGTGGCCGTGGATGGGTTGGGTCGTTTCCACGTCCAGTGGCGGCGGGAGAACCCGACTGCCGGCTGGGGCGATGAATACAACCATCTGCAGGGACACCTGGCCAAAGCCCCCCAAACCGCCGATCCGCCGCGATGGCGCGACCTCATGCACTTTGGGGGAGATCCGCGCAGCTTGAATTTGTCCAATCAAGACAACTATGTGATCCTCGACGCCCAGGGCAATGGCATCTATTGCGGCGCCCACCTCGATGTCGACATCTTTAATCGCCAGAAGAACGACTGGTTCGGCGAAGGCGACGACATGGTCTTCATCGACGGGGAACCCTGGCCGCCCTCGCTGCACGGTACGGGCACCGAGGACTGGTACAATTGTGCCTTTGGCCCGGACCAGGAATACACCGCGCCGTACCACGGCATCCTGCTCTCCACCGGCACGCCGACGTGGAGGTGGAAAGGAAAGCAGTCTGTGTACCGGTACCACGTAGAGGATCCGATTCGCTTCCGCCGCTCGATCCATGTCTCGATCGAGCACGGCCACGCAAACAAGCTGAGCAACGACTGCAGCAGCACGGCGTATTACTATCTGTCGAAGCCGGCCCGCGGCGGACCGCCGCTCCCATCGGTGGAGCACCGCCTGCCGCGGCCTGACGAGTCAACGTGATCGGATGCCTTGGGAACGTGTCTATCCCGCTCGGCCCGGAATCCCTTCCGGGCCCGTCCGGCGAAGCAGGACCGCCTCGCGTGGCGGAATCCGTTCCGCATCCAGTGAGGATGAGGATGGAAATCCTCCACGCGAAAGGCCCCAGAATGGATTCTGGGGCCAGCAATCTGGGATTACGTTGACGCCGAAGCTCGGTCGTGGCCGGACCTGGCGTTCGTCTGATCTGAGGCCCGAACCGTGATCACCGTTCACCTGATCTTCAACGCCCACATTGATCCGGTCTGGCTCTGGCCTTGGCAGTCCGGGCTCGACAGCGTGCTGGCCACCTGCCGGTCGGCGTGCGATCTGCTCGACGAGGAGGCGGACCTTCATTTCACCCAAGGCGAGGCTTGGGCATATCTGCAGATCGAACGGACCGATCCACGGCTGTTTGAACGCATCCGCCGACACGTCGAGGCCGGACGATGGCATCTGGTCGGCGGATGGTGGATCCAGCCGGACTGCAACGGGCCGTCCGGGCTCGGCCTGCAGCGCCAGATCGAGCTCGGGCAAGAGTACTTCCTCGATCGGTTCGGTATCTTCCCGCGAATCGGCTACAACATCGACAGCTTTGGACACGCCGCCTGCCTGCCAGAACTGCTGCATTCCTTCGGCCAGGACCGCTATGTATTCATGAGGCCGCAGGAGCACGAGATGGCTCTGCCCGGTCGGGTCTTCCGCTGGCGCGGCCGCATTGACGGGCCCGAGGTGGTCGCGTTCCGGATCGCGGAGGCTTACTCGACACGCGAGCTGACCGTCGAGCACATCCGGGCATCCACTCAGGGATTACCCGAGGGGATCGAGCACACCATGTGCTTTGCCGGCGTGGGCGACCACGGGGGTGGGATCACTCGTCGGCAAATCGACTGGTGCCGCGAGCACCAAGACCGCATCGATGGTCTGCGAATCGTCTTCTCCTCGCCGGACGTGTTCTTCGAGGCGATCAGCGACCGCATCGTGAGTCTTCCGCTGGTGACCGGTGAGCTGCAGATGCACAGCGTCGGGTGCTACAGTGTTCACCGTGCGGTCAAACTGAGCGTTCGGCAGGCAGAGCATCGTCTGGACCAGGCTGAGATTGTCGGAAACTTGGACCCGGCCCCCGAACCCGACACAAACCACCGTTTGCGAGAGGCGTGGAGGAACGTGTGCTTCGCGCACTTTCATGACACATACGGCGGCACATGCGTCCCCAGCGCATACGCTCAGGTTCAGTCGCAGCTGGGCCTGAGCCATGCGATTGCCGACGAGATCATTCAGTACGGTGTCCGGCGACTGGCGAATCGGCTATCTGCAGACCCGATGCAACGAATCGTGCTCCTGAACGCGTCCGATTCACCGTACGGCGGCTATATGGAATACGAGCTGTCGGTCGAGGACCGCCGGTGGGAAGACCGCTGGCAACTGATCGACGAGGTAGGTTCGGCGATTGCCTATCAGCAGATGGACGTCGAGGCGGTCGTGCCGGAAGACTGGCTCTTCTTTCGGCGGTTGCTGTTTCGGGTTGATATCCGGCCCCGCACAGCGAAAACCCTGCGAATCGACAGGCAGGTTCGATCGGCCGTTGGCGTCCGAGACGGAACTGGCTCGGTGCTCGCCCGCAGGAATCGCATCGCCACCGATGCCGAAGTTGCCCTTGATCTTCGAGGAGCAGGGTCGATGTCCTTCGGGCAGACCGGCGAGTACCCCTTGCCTCGCCTCGAACTGATCGATGATCCAACCGACACCTGGAGCCATGAAACGGATCGGTATGGGATCGTTCCGGCGGCGACCGCGAAATGGCGACCGGCCAAGCTCATCGACTCCGGACCGCTGATGGCCTCTCTCCGTCGGCAGGGCCAGGTCGGCGACAGCCGGCTTGAGGCCGAGTATCGCGTCTATACCGGCGAGCGATTCGTTGAGCTGTTGCTGCGAATCTACTGGTTTGAGCGGAACAAGGTCTTGAAACTCACCTTGCCGCTACCCGAATCGATGGCCCGGCGCGAAGATGGGATCCCTGTGGGCGGACTGGAGCGTTTGCCTGACGGCGTCGAACGCCCGGTGCGAGACTGGACGCTGCTCAAACTGGCCGACGGCCGTCGGCTTGGGCTCGTCTTTCCCGAGGTTTACGCCCTGGATGCGCTGCCCGACGCCCTGCGGCTCACCCTGCTTCGCAGCCCGCTGATGGCCCACCATTGCCCACATCCCGGTGATGCCCCGCGCGGCGTGTACGCGGACCAGGGCCTCCACGAGTTTCGAGTTCGGTTTCTCGCGGGGGACGACTTGACTGCGGCGGAGCTTGAGGCCCAGGCTCTGATGCTGCACCGGCCGCCGATCGCCGCGGACATCACCGTGGGCATGCCGCCGACATAACGCCGCACTTAAAAAGTCACCCCGTCCATGTCTCACCCGGTGCCAGGGTGACTGCCCGATTCTTCACCCGCAGGCAGACCGAGGTGGGCGCATCGTCGCTCGCACGCAAAGTGACCTGCTGACCGGCGATGGCGACGCCGAGCACGCTCCCGCGATACGTCAGCTTGAACCGCAAGCCCTTCCACTGGGGCGGCAGATTCGGGCGGATTTCCAGGCCGTCATCTCTCAGCCGGACGCCCCCAAAACCGAACACCGCCGCCATCCAGGCGCCGCCCGCCGCGGTGCCGTGAAGACCGGCGTAGGTGTCCTTTCGCCCGGTCAGGTCCTCGTCCAGATCGACGCCCGCACCAATGCGGAATTGCCGATACGCCTCTGTCATGTCGCCCATGTCCGCCGCCATGATCGAGTTGATCACGAGGCTCATGGACGAGAAGTCCATGCTCTTGTCCCTGTAAAACAGCCAGTTGGCCCGGCGGACGTCGACGGGGAAATCGTCGCGGAACATGGCCATGGCCATCAGCACGTCCGGCTGATTTAATGCCTGGTACGGGGCCACCGTGACGAACCATGCTTTGCGATCTTTCAGGAGATCGGGTGGGATCGGTTGAAGGCGAAGGAAACCGTCATGCTGCTCATAGATGCCCGTCTGCGGATCAAAGAGCAATGTCAACTTGTCGGCCACCTCCTTCCACTGGGTCGTTTCGTCG
>CAZTQK010000257.1:0-9183 GCA_964615635.1 uncultured Planctomycetales bacterium | reverse complement strand
CCGGCTCTCCAGTACTTCCTTGTCAGCAAGCGTGCGTGGCCGACGTGCGAACGACTCATTCTCTTCCCGACCGGGCAGGGAGAGCCTCATCAGGTGGTTCGATTGCCGGTCGAGGAAGTTGGGTGATGCGAAAGTCGCCCAGGGACCGGCAGCGGAGGCCGACACGACCGGTTGCCAGATGACTGCCGAGGTCAGATGCCCCGACTCGACGGCCATCATGGGCAGCGTGATCTTGAACGGATGCGGCGACCAGCGATCGGCGAACCTGTCTCCAACCGCTCTATCACTCGAAGAAG
Source organism: uncultured Planctomycetales bacterium (assembly GCA_964615635.1). GTDB lineage: Bacteria > Planctomycetota > Phycisphaerae > UBA1845 > PWPN01 > JAUCQB01. Next base: position 8,887 of record CAZTQK010000257.1, on the reverse strand, counting down.
ACCAACCGGGTTCGAGAAACTCAAGACCGCCGAAGATGGCGTGGCGGTCAGTGGGCTCGCCGGCCGGGTCGCGGTCTGCCCGCAACACGGGAACTGAGAGATCGAGCACCTGTCCGCCTTTGGGGCCTCGCAAACGACCGGCAATCTCGATCGCCTCGTGCTCGCCAAATTCTCTCAAGCTCAGCAGAATCTCGACCTCCCAATCGGGCAGGCCGGCGATTTGACCGTTGAGCAATACCATTTCGGGTGATGATCGGGCCACCGACAGGACCGGGCAGCGTGTCACGGCTGCATCGCCGCTGAGTACCGTGACCTCGGCCAGCGGCAACAGCCAGCCGGCAAGTCGGCCGGCGGCCATCCAGCGGGCCGCCCCGACATGCTTGTTGTCAGGGGTGGGAACAAGATCGAGCCGGACACGGTCGGACCGCAGACCCGGCAGCGTCGGCATCGACTCGCCTCGGCCCACAATGACGGCGGTTTCGGAGTCGGCAATCATTCGCCCGCCGGATGAGATTCGAGCCCGAGATGACTGCACGCCCGGCTTATCAAAGCGAACGGGTGCCGTTGATCGAGCAATCACTCCTTGCGACGCAAGATGATCCGGCTTGCGCCCTTGCAGATCAGGCGCGTCCGCCGAGACACCCGCAATTTCGATCTGGAGATCATCCGCCGCTCGGCGGCCATCGACTTGCCGGATTGTCACGGTCGCTTGCGCGTCCTGCCCCACGGCAACCTGGTGGGCGCTTGTCGCGAATCGCGTTTCGAGGACGGGCGCCTTGCGAATCAGTTCGATGAAGTCAATCTCGATCTTGTTCGCGGGAGGGCCGTTGAACGGATCGATCCGGAATGCGGTCAGAACACGGCCGGCGTCGGCAGGTTTGCCCAGCGGGAACTCGACATTCACGAAACCGTTGGGCCTGGTCAATGAACCGCAATCAGAGACGTACTGCCGCACGCATTGCTTCTCACTCCAGGCCGGATCGTCGCGAGTGACCCAGTAAACCGCCGATTCGCCGCCCTTCTCGCCGCGCAGATCGACACGCACGACCAGGCCGTCCAACGGGACCTCGACCGGCGGCGCGAAGACATACGCGTCGGGATGCGACGTGGCGATCTGCAGCTTGTCATCGGCGATCGCCAAGTCCTGCACGCCGTTTCCTTTTCGCCAACCCTCAAGATCGCCGGGTTTGCCGAAGTCCCAGCGGCGGAGCACGTCCGGTTCAGCGGCCAATGCCTGAATGCCAACGTGTGCCGCCGCCAAAGCCAGCATCAACCCTATTCCGCGACGAGAGACCAGATGAGTAGTCGGAGACATGAGTTGCTCCTTTGTTATTGTGTGCCACTGCTCTGCGAGCAGTGCATTCTCGCTCCTGCACTGCCGACACGGCAGTGGCACACGGCGGCATTATCCGCTGGCCCCAGAATCCTTTCTGGGGCCTTCCAAGACGGCAGTGGCAAGCAGCCGAAGCTATCACCGATCCTTCCCACTGTCTGCTTCGCACGCCGCACATGAGATGCTACCATATCCGGCCGGAGGCGACGATGACCGACATGATGCGGGCTTTGATCTTTGAAGGTCCCAACCGGATGGTCTTGCGCGAGGTGCCACGGCCGCACCCCGGACCGGGCGAGGTGTTGGTCCGAGTCCGCGCGTCGGCTATCTGCGGCACTGACGTCCGCATCTTCACTGGTCGCAAGACCCGCGAGATCCGGCATGGCCACCCCATTGGTCACGAGTGCGCCGGGACGGTTGCGGCCGTTGGTTCGGGGGTTTCGGGGTATGCCCCGGGTCAGCCGGTGGCCGTGTGTGTGGTGGTGTCGTGCGGCCAGTGCGAGTATTGCCGGGCCGACCACGAGAACCTTTGCGACACGCGGTACACCCTGGGTTACGCGACGGACGGATCGTTTGCCGAGTACATGCTCATTCCGGCCCTGGCGGTTTCGCGCGGCAACCTGTTTCACCTGCCTGCTACCATTCCTATGGAGATCGCTCCCCTGCTGGAGCCGATGGCCTGCTGCCTCAACGGGCAACATGAAATGGGGCTTGGCCAAGGCAGAGCTGACACGGACGGCCGTGCCGAGTCACTGGTCATCTTCGGGGCCGGTCCGATCGGCCTGGTTCACCTTATGCTCGCCCGTGCCAAAGGAGTCGGTCCGATCACAGTGGTTGAACCGGTCGCCCATCGCCGCGAATTGGCCAAGCGGTTTGGGGCCGACGAGATCTTCTCACCCGATCAATTCGATGCTGCCGGAAGATTCGACACCGCGATCCTGGCTGTGGGCGTACCGGATCTGGTGAATGTCGCGTTGCGAACGGTGAAGAAAACGGGCAGGATCAGCTTCTTCGCCGGCTTCAGCGCAGGCGCCGTGGTAACCATCGACCCGAACACCATCCACTATGGCCAGATCACGGTAACTGGCGCCTCTGAATCGCGCCGTCGCGATTTTGCCGAAGCCGTGTCGCTGGTCGAACAAGGCATCATCGACCCTGCCCCCCTGCTAACGCACCGGTTCTCGCTCGATCAGCATGAGGAGGCGTTTCGCGTTGCGGGAGATGGTTCAGCCTTGAAGGTGCTGTTTGAGATCTGATGGCCGATCAGATAGGATGAGTGGTTGGGCCGGGGTCGCCTGCCGGGGGGAACCGACAGGCGGGACTGTTGCCCTTTTGAACGCTCAGCGAGGCAGTGCCAGCGAATGGGCAAATGCGGCGGACGTGCCAGTGCGATTGACCGGATCGGCCCGGAGGCCGACCGGATGCCCCTTTCCACCACGGTGCGATACGGGAAGATGGGGCTGATCGGCGAGTTTTCGTACCCGCCGAACCTGGCCTTCAGGTGCGGTGGCAAGCTGGTCATCTCGACCGACCGGGGGATCGAGATCGGCGAGCACGTTCTGTTGACCTGTGCGGGGTGCGAGCAGCAGATTCCTCGCGAACAAATGCAGGCCTACGCCCAAGCCAGCAGCGGTGACGAGACCTATCGCTTCAGGAACGGGCGCATCCTGCGAGAGGCGACTGAAGCCGACTTGGCCGAGTTCCGACATATTCAGTCAACGACGCCCCAGAAGCTGGAAATCGCCTCGAACCTCGCCGCCGAATACGGGCTCGAGATGAAGATCGTCGATTGCGAGCAGATCCTGGGCGGCGAGCGGATCATCCTGTTCTTCATGTCCGAGCAGCGGGTCGATTTCCGGCAACTGGTTCGGCGGCTCGCCTCCGAGTTCCAGACGCGCATCGAGATGCGCCAAGTCGGGGCCCGCGACGAAGCCCGACTGCTCGCGGATTACGAGACGTGCGGGCGGGAGTGCTGCTGCAAAAACTTCCTGAAGACGCTCAAGCCGATCACCATGTCCATGGCCAAGCTCCAAAAGACCACCCTGGATCTGGCCAAGGTCAGCGGTCGCTGCGGGCGGCTCAAATGCTGCCTGCGATACGAGCACGAGACTTACGACGCTCTGAACAAGAAGCTGCCCCGCAACAACAGTTGGATCCGCACCGCCGCTGGCATCGGGAAGGTTTTTGACCGGCAGATCATCACGCAACTGGTGAGGATCAGAACCGAGGATGACCGCATCGTCGTCGTGCCGGTCGAGGAGATCCTGGAGATGAATCTTCCGGCGCCGCCGCCCAGGCCGCTTGCTGAAGACAAGGGCAACGGCTCAGCTTCACGGCGGGAGCGCCGCGAGTTGCCCCCGCGCCCGGCAGCACGGCGTCTGTTGCGTACGCTCGTGCCCAACGATGATGAACCAACGGAGGAGGATGGTCAGGCCAAAGAGGTTCAGGTCGACGCGCCGAAGCCCGAAGACGTGAGCCCGGCCGCCGAAGCCCAGCCATCCGGGTCCCCCGAAAGCCCTCCGGCTGGCCCGACAACCGAGGAATCGTCCGATAATCAGCAGCAACAGCTCCATAGCCGACGCGGACGCCGATCGCGTCGACGCGGGCGACGAAACCGACCAGGGCGGGGACCGGGCGGCGGGCCGAGCGGCGGGCCCGGAGGCGGTTCAGCCTAGGTTCAGCGATGACCCAACGACCGAAGAAACCCATCGAAGAGGTCGTCCAAGAACTGGGCCGCTACCCACTGGAGGCCTTCATCTTCATCCAGGAATGCATCGGTGTGGCCTCCGAGCAGGTCCACGGGCCCATGACTCCCGAGGAAAACTCGATAGCCAGTTGGATGGATCGCAACAACGTAACCCTGGAGACGATCTGCCACCTGAGCGAGACGGGCTCGCTTCCCCCTGATGTCGCGGAAGCCGTTAAAAAGATCGGCGGGCCGCAGAGGCTGAACCGTCACGTAACCGGGCAACAGCTCTGCTGGGCGATGCGAGACGTGGCCTTGAGACGCTACGGAATGATGGCCCGAAGCGTCTTGGCTAAGTGGAATATCAGCCGCACCGAGGACATTGGCGCCATCATCTTTGCCCTGGTCGAGAACGACTGGTTGAGGAAGCTCCCCACTGACAGAATCGAGGATTTTGAGAACGTCTTCTTGTTCAGGGATGCGTTTGAACTCAACTACCAGCCTGGCGCCGACTGACGCGGCGCCGTCACCCGCCGCAACCCTTGATCTCAAATACCGTGCCAGCCAGTCTGGGTTCTCAGACGCTTGCCCTTCTTCAGGCGGTGCGGTTGACAAACGATCATAGGTCCCTTTCACGCCTATCTGCCGCAACCCCAAGATGAAATGCGGGGATCCTGGCCGCAGCCAGGGATGAGCCCATAACTGCTGCAACAGGGGGCACAAACCTGAACTGATTTCTCAGCGGTTTACCAGAGGACTCGTCACAGCCAACCGATATCTATAACGCACCAATGAATACCCGGCGATGTATCGGGGGCGGGAAACATGAACGATTGGCTGGATGCTGAGAGTCGCGTGGAACGGGCGCTGCAGCTCAGCGAGGCCCAACAGTGGAGTGAGGCCTTGCATGAACTGGAAGCCGCTATCGCGATCAATCCCAACGACCCCATCTGGCATGCTCAGCGAGGACAGATCCTGGATCAGCTGGAGAACTTCGACTCGGCGGTGGAGGCCTATCGCCAGGCACTCGATCTCGATCCGGAACACATCGGCATCAAGACCGCATTGGCCATCGACATGATTCGCGTCGGCCGGTATGCCGACGCTGTGGAAATCCTGGCAGAAATCGAGAAGGTCGACCCGAACTACGAACCGTCGTTCTGCCATCGGGTCGCTGCCTACACCCGGATGGGCCTGCACGAGAAGGCCGAAGAGATGTTTTACCTCGCCCAGCAGATCAACCCGGACTGCCCAAACTGCTTCCACCATATCGCCGAATCACTGGCCTGCCGGGAACTTTACTCAAAGGCGATTTACTGCTGGCAGAGGGCCCTCGAGATTGCACCGGATTACCCGCAGGCCCGCCAGCGGATCGCGGAGGCCTACCGGGCCCAGAGGCTGCATGACAAGGCCCGTGAGGGGTACCTCGCCGCCCTGCGACACGATCCGGGTAATACCGAACTGATCGCCGAATTCGGCGACCTGCTGATCGAGATGGACGATCTGGCGGCGGCAACGGCCAAATTCCAGCACTTGGTGGAGCTGGATCCTCAATCGGTTCACGGCTACGCCATGCTGGGCCTGATCGCCGCCCAACTGGACGACCTGGACAAGGCAGTCCGCCACTTCGAATCGGCCCTGATGCTGGACGAGGTTTGCCCCGGCCTGCGGGCACACATGGGCGAAGTCGAACTGCGTCGCGGCAACTACTATGACGCCCTCCATCACCTGTCACTGGCGATCGAAGACCAGCCCGACGACTGCATGGCCCGGATGGCCATGGGCAATTGCCTGTTGGAGTTGGGCCGCCCGGAAGAGGCTGCCCGCCACTTCGAGCGGATCATCGAGTTGGACAGCAACCTGGTCGGGGCTCATCACAACCTGGCAGTCTGTTACTTCCTGCAGAACGACTTCGAGGCCGGCATCAGTCATTGCCACGAAGCGTTGCGGATCGAGCCCGACAACATCATGGCCATCCATAAGCTTGCCCTGGCATACCTGCACACATGCAAGTGGCCGGAGGCACGGCAAATGATCCAGCGGGGTCTGGCCCTGAACCCGGACCATGCCGGCCTCAAGGCCATGCCCAGAACCTTCATCGGCCTGCGTCTCCGGAACCTGGGTCGGCGGATCATACCTGCCTGGCTGCGTTGTCGGCCGCGGAGTTGATCGGGGCCCTGCTTGCCCTCCAGGTTGACAATCGGGTAGCATCATATCGGCGTGTCTTGGGACTGGGCAGGGCAACAAGGGCGGCAGTTCCGTTTTGACTTTATTTTCTGTCTGCAACCCTCTTGCCGGTCAGCCATATAAGTAACAGGCATGGGCGGCGGGGCTCTGTTGAGGATGTGGGACACGCCCTGGGGGCCAAAAACCCATAGTTGCCTCGCCCGCGGCGACGACCAACCTCGGGTGACTAGCGGCCGACTGAAACGGCTCAGATTGGCCGGGCTTGCGAGTTGCAAAAGGACAGATTCATGCGAAGAGGCATCCTGATTGTGACGTTTGGAGTTGTGGTGACCTTGGCTGCGGCGCCGGTCTTGGCCCAGAACCAGGATGGCGCGAAGCCGCCTGCGTCCAAGAAAAACCCTTACATTGGGTCTCCGTTGCAGTGGGGCGTTGAGCCGATCATCGATAATTACATCAGCCAGATGACGCGCTACTACAACCTCACACCGGATCAGGAAGAATACACCCGGCAATTACTGACTCAGCGAGTGAAGCGATTCCTCAACGACTACGAGAAGGACGTCCGGTCGCTGTTCGCCGAGTACTGGTACCTCCAGCGTCGGGGCGAGGCGCCTTCCGTCGAGGAGGCCAAGGATCTGGCCCGGCGCGGAGGACCGCTCGTCGCCGCGATCAAGAAAGAGATACTGGACGGCAACCAGAAGTGGCGGGAGATCCTCGACGAGAACCAGCGGAAGATCCACGACCGCGATCTCGCGGACATGAACAAGACGTTCGACGACCTCGAGCAGAAGCTGGATCGTTGGGGCAAGGGCATCGTCGAACCGACGGAAGGCAAGGTCGGCCCCAGACCCAAACCGATTCCACCGGAAGATGCCTGGGACTATCGAGTCAATTCGTTCATTGCCGAGTACAACCTCGATGCCGGCCAGCAGGGCACGGCCCGCTCAATCCTGAGGGAACTCAAGGACGAGGCAAAACGATACCGCGAACGAAACCAGGAGAAACTCACGGCCCTCGACAATCAACTCAAGGAGATGTACAGCTCCGAACCCAAAACCGACCCCGAGGAAAGGAAGAAGGCAGCGGAGCAAATCAAGAGAATCAACGGGCAGCTCAATGAGCTTGAGCGGCCGATCCGCGAGGATCTCTGGCGACAACTGCTTATCCGCCTGGATCGAATTCCGACGGAAGATCAACGGCGGATGCACAGGGAAAAAAGGGACAGGATGATGGCCGGTCTGACGGGCCGAGTCTCCTCGACGAGAACCGCCTCCAGTCAACCGGAATCAACTCGCCCCACAACCACCAGCCCCGCAGTGGAGGCCAGCGCAAGGTAATCGACACCTGGAAGGGTAAGCACAACCACTCACGACGGCGGCCGGCATTGTGCCGGCCGTTGTTTTGCGCGGCACGGAGGAGGAGACCCATCGCAGGAGCCGCAGTCATCCGGCAGCAGCCAGGCGCGAGAGAATCAGGGCGGTCGGGGCACCGATATCGACAACGAGAACCTGCCCGGTGTATGCGCGGGCCGGGTCACTGGCATATCCAGCCTTCTCGGCCAGAAAGGTGACCGTTCGGTGAGCCCGGACGGCTTCGCCCGCCGGCTGGCCGGTGTCCGCATCCAGACCCGACGGCACGTCGATCGCGACCACAAGCGGGCCTGACAGCGCGTTGACCTGCCGAATAACTTCAGCCATCGGTTCACGTACCGCCCCGGCAAAGCCCGTTCCCAAGAGGGCGTCAACGATCACGTCCGCCTGCCGCCAACGTTCGACCGCCTCTGAAATGGCGGCCGGATCGGTCAGCGGCCGGATTGGCACGCCCATCTTCTCGATAATGGCGTGGTTGACCGCCGCTTCGCCGGCGAGCTTGGCAGGATCGGCCATCAGATCGATCCAGACATCGTGGCCACGATGCACCAGGTGGCGGGCCACCACGAAGCCGTCGCCCCCGTTGTTGCCCCGGCCGCAGAGAACAGCCACCCGACCGCGAGACCTCTCCGCCGCTGTCCGGGCAGTCAGCCCCTTCTCGATCAGGTCGGCTGCATTCCGCCCGGCATTCTCCATCAGAACGACGCCTGGAATGCCAAGCTCCTCGATGGCGTACCTGTCGACCGCGCGACATTGGGCACAGGTCAGACGCAAACCTTCTGTCGATTCATCCATGGTCATTGCGATATTCTCGCCGCGATCGGGTGGACGCTGCAACAGGGTTCCCGGGGCGTCCTGCGAGCGGGGTCCGTGACACATTCGGCGGGCATGCTCTGTGGGTGCCACTGGCGGTGGTGTTGCGGTGCAAGCCAAGAAACCCGAGATGAAGGTCGTTTGCAGGGCTCCATCCGATCATCCCTGGTCGTGTTTTATGCAACTGAAGCGTTAACCCCAGCGTTGCACACGGCAACGCCGGGGAATGCAGAATTGAGAATGAGCCGTGTTTTGCCGCCGCCAATAAACCTCATCGCCAGTGGACCGCGGAAACAGCGGTGATTCGGCACAAAACGCCCGATCCAGACATGCTTCTCTGCACGCCTGCGGGGATTCTTGTGCAACTGGGGGCTTAACTGAGCGAGGGTTGGTGGGTCCGTGACACTTTAGGCGGCTCTTTCAGAACCCCAAGCGTAAGCGAGAGGCCAGGCCGCAAAGCGGCCACTGGAGTTTGGCATTTCCTCATCGTTTTACCCC
>CAZTQK010000256.1:0-9207 GCA_964615635.1 uncultured Planctomycetales bacterium | reverse complement strand
ACGCGGGCCAGTGAGGTCTCGGATTGCAGCGAGAGATAATCCTGGATCGGTGAACCCATGACGACGGCAATCGGCCGGGCCTTGTCGCGGATCTCCCACCTCGCAGCCTCGCGTTCGATGAGGTCTCTCGACCTGGCCCGCTGGAACAGCACCTTGTCATAGCTCCTCGGCGATGGGGCATCGAAGGCCAGCCGGTAGGCCGCTCGCTCCGGTGACGACAGGTAGAAGCAGTAGCCCTCGGTGGCCAAGGGCTGATGGAATTTGAAATGAAGCTTGCGGACGCCATAACGATCAGCCTCGACCACAGTGGTGTCGAAAGGATGACCTTCTTTGGCTTTGATCACCATGCCGCTCGTCAGGGGCGAGCCCGGCCGCATGCCGTCAATCAGCATCTTCCCCGCCAGGCCGGAGAAATAACCGGGTGAGCTGGTGGAAACGGTGAACTCATGATCGTTCAGTTGCTCCACGATGCACGGCTCGACCATCATGAGCGGATGAGGGGCAAACGTCAGGGTATACCCATCCAGATCGGGCGTCTCCCACGCCTCACGCATCGCATCAGGCGCGTAGATGGCGGCAATCGGCAGATTGATGAAGAAGAGCTTGCTGCCCGGCGGGGGAGACTGCGGTGTGGAGTCCAGAATGTCGCTGTACACGATCTGCTCGGAGCGGATGATGCCCCACCATGCGAGCCGGTAGACGCCCAGCGACCAGACAGTGGCTGCGATGACGAGGAAGGCGACGGTTCTCCTCCACTCAGCGGCCACACCCGCCAGGAGGATGGCGACCATGATTGCATATGGCACAGAGGGCAGGTAGCTGAAATGGGGCATCGCAAAGACGGGCACGACCGGGGCAAACGCCGCGATGCACCACAGCGGCCAGACCCAACGGCCGCCCTTGCCCTTGGACACGGCGATGTACCAGATGGCCACCAGCCCGACGAGCAAGGCCATCACGCCGTGGGCCGCCAGTTCCTCGCGGGGGACTCCCTGGTACGTGGCCAGCCCCATCAGCATCGGCGTGTAGAAGACCTGCGAGAAGAGCAACTGAAGCAGCTTGCTGCCGGCCCAGTAACCCGAGGTCCAGCCCGTCAACTTGGTGAAATAGATGTCCGGCACGTTTCCGACGTCAAAGCTGGTCCACCGCCAGACAACGAAGGCAAGCGTGAGCAGCCAGATCACCGCGTGGTAGGGGAGCCGGCGGCTGAAATGGCGCCATCCGCCGTAGCTGACGTCGATCAGGAAGATGATGAAGGCAAACGCAACGGATGTCTCGCGGCTGAAAATGGCCAGGGCCCACAGCAATGCGGGCAGAGCCTCGCGCAGCCATCGGGCCAGAGCCCATCGCGATGGCCGTCCCAGTGATGCGGACATGTAAGCGGCGACACCGGCCGTGAAGAAGAACGTACCCACCACGGCATTCCGGGCGGCCGTCCAACCGAGGGCGAAGAACGAGTGCGGCAGAATGATGAACATAACGCCGGCGCAGAAGGCCCAGCCTCGCGCAAGCCCGGTCTTGAGCGCAAGCCAGTAGACCAGCAGGGCAATGAGCCAGTGCCAGCCGAGCGAGCAGGCATGAATGATCCGCGCGTCGCCTCCGCTCAGAACGAACTCGGCCTTCGCCAGCGCCATCGCCACCGGGCGGGCATACCGCCAGACAGCCGGCTTCTCCTGCCACCAGAGATGATTGAGTCCACCGGACAGATCGATCGTCGCCGACTCCATCAGATCGGACGGGCTCCAGCCATAGTTGCGGAAGGCCGCCCGGTGCCAGTGATCGTCGAAGAACAGACCGTCCCAGATCGAAACCCCGTGGGCGACCAGGACAATCACAAGAAGCCCGATGGCACAGGCGATGCTCCGCGCAACGTCTCGCGGCGGGCCGGGCAGTCGTGATGGCGTTGTCTGCTCGTTCATTCTCTCGGGCAGCTTAGCCGATGGACCGTGTTTGCGGCAAGCGCGATCAATGACCACCGCTCATGGCGGGCGCGAGACAGTCTGGGCCGCTCTTTCAGAACCGCGACCGTGAGGGAGCGGCCGGATTCTCCACCCTTCGCGAGGGACACTGACGGGCAAGCCGCCAGTGGCACACACGGAGCGCACCCCGCCGCACGTCTGACGCACCCGGTCACGGCACCAGCAGGAACGGACTGGGGATCTCCGGAATCTCGCGTGTTTCGCCGATTCGCGGCGGGCTTGTGCGCCTGAATCGCCCGTCTTGCCACAGAATGAACTGGTACATGTCATCGTCAAGACTGCGGTCGAATTCCAGCAACACCTGCCGCGCGCCGGTTGCCTCAACATGGAGCGGAATCGCGGCAAAGCCGCTTGTGCGGTAGTGCACCGCGCCCGGTTCAAGGGGGCGGCCTGTGCAGAAAAGGCGTTCGAATCGCTGATCGCTGAAAGGCGCGCCGAGCGAAGTCAGTATCATCCGGCGATCATCCTGTCGATGCCAGAGCAGCCCGCGCCGGCCCATCTGTGCCAGGTGGATGCGCGTTCCGGGGTCATCATGAATCACTGCCCACGTGGCCAATTGTGTCGTAGCCAGCAGGCTGGATGGGCTGTTGAGGACCAGGACGTGCCGCGGTTCAGGACGGCCGCGATCGATCTCCGCGGCGGCGATGAGCGCACGGTCCAGCCCTCCCATTCTTGAAAAGAAATGACCGCGAAGCAGTGTGGCCGGCACGGGCAGCAGAAGCCCTCTGAACACGAGGACCACCGCCAGGGCCAGAGAAGCGATTCTCCTCTCCACGAGCGCCTTCCTCCATCCCCCAACGTCATGCAGTAGCAGACCGATCAGTATCGAGGTTCCGATCGAGGCATTGAGAAACAGACGGTCCGAAGGGTCGGCGCCGGCTTCCGGGACAAGCGAGAGGGCGGCCAGCCCCAGACCAAAGTACGCGGCGGGTGTCCGGCGAATCGTGCGAGCCATGACCCAGAAGATGACAGCCGAAGCAACCACCGTGAAGGGTAGCATCCACGGCATGGAGTCTCTCAAGACGGCGGCGATGTCGGCACTGACCCCGACAAACAGACTCACGACGGCCAGTGGCACAATGACTGCCAGCCGGGCGAAATACTGGGCCGGGTCTCGCCAGGGCGCCGGGTACAGAAGAGACTGTGTTCCGTAGCCGGCCGACGCGTACCAGCAGACATAAGCAGCCGCTACAAGGATGATGGCCAGGAGCGGTCGCGACTTGACTATCGCAAAGAGCCTGTCTCTGAATGACCGGGGAGACGCCGACGGCGGGTAGAGCCATTCATGGAGTACGGCCAGCGGCAGACCGATGATGCCGGATTCCTTTGAGCCGCATGCAAGCAGAAAACAAACGACCGCCAATACCAGCATCGAGTACCGCGGCCGTGCTCGATACGAATGCAGCGACAAGAGCATCCCAACCAGGAACACTGCAACCCACAGCGCGTTGCGATTCGCGATCCAGCCGACCGGTAGACTATGGATGTCGCTCAAGGCCATGATCGCCATCGCCCAGAGAAACGCCGTTCCGGGCAATTCGATCGCGCGGTACAGTCGATAGATCAGTACCAACAGGACGGCGAACAGCCCCAGGCTGGTCAGGTGGTAACCGGGCGCCCAACCACCGTAAAGCCAATAGTCGGCCGCGATGCTCAGGCTGGTGATTGGCCTGAAGAACCTGATCTTGAAGTCCATATCCGTCCACCATGGATAGAAACCCCACTCGAACATCGGATTCTGCGGTCCGGGCCGGACGCCGAAGTCGAATAGACTCCAGGCCCGCGCAGGATCACCGTGTTCGATCCGTTGGAGCATGAACTGGTGGATGTAGTCGTCATACAGAAAGCCCCACCGAAGCGACGGCAGATGGGACGCGACCGCGACACAGATGATCGCGCCCGCCAAGAGTCGGCGTCGGCGCGAATCGCGACCGTTTTCCGGCGAGCGGACGGCGTCGGCGTGCTTGGGCCGGGGCGTGGACGGTTGTTCTCGCATGCCTCATATGCCTTGCGGCGGTGTCTCCTGCTGAAGGGAACTGATCCGCTTGGCAGGAGCCCCGGCCCAGAACTCGTATGGGCCGACAACTGTGCCCGGCAACAGCAGCGATCGAGCGCCAATAACGCATCCTTTCTGCAGCCGCACCCCGGCCAGGATGCTGACCTCGCCTCCAACCAGGACATCGTCCTCGATGATCGTTCGTTGGATCGTGACCTTGTCTGCCTCTTGGATGTGGGCGACGATTCGGGTGCCGTACCCGATGATCACGTTGCGGCCGATTTCCACTAGCGAGGGATCCAGTATTTCGGGCTCGGTCACGTAACTGGATTTGGACTTCGGACCGAAGATCCAACTGACCAGCCAGCACAACGGGGGCAGATTGGCCAGATGGAACACCAGGAAACCAGGAAAAGGGGCCTGGTAGCGCGCCTTGGTCAGCACACCCAGAAGAGTGACCCAGATCAGTTGCCGGTCGGGAAGACCTCGTTTGCTCGTCGAGTAGGTGCCCTCCCTGGGTGTGGGAATAGGCAGGCGGACGAGCAGCAACTCAAGCAGGTAAATGAGGTTGAACAGAATCACCCACTGCCCGATGCGCTTAGCCCAGAGCATGGTGAGGCCCAGGTCGCCGGCGAGAGGGTTGCCGGACGGCCAGCCCTTCAAGGCTGCCATCACGGCGGTCGCCAGGCCCAGCGACGTGAACCACAATGTCATGCGGACCCACAAGTCCAGGAGGAGAAACCCCCAGAGAACTCCTCGCATGTCAGTCTGTTTCTTGGTTTGCAGACCGATCCGCGCTTCGAGCTCGGCCTGTGAAGGCGAAGGTGTTTGGACATGGTCCACGATCGTGGTCTCCCTCGGCAACCGCACTCGCACCGTCCGGCTGTTGTGGGGTGTGAACACGAATACTGTCTATTCGATGTAACCCAACTCCTGCAAGTGCCGCTCAATGCTCTGTTGCTGATCCGCGGTAATCTCGAGCATCTCGGCCGGTGCCTGGCCGCCGGCAGGCAACAGGCTCTCGCTCAGTCGCCGCAGTTCGCTGCACGTGGCCGATTGGCGGCTTGCCAGATTGACCGTCTCGCCGGGATCGTTCTGCAGATCGTAGAGCTCCTCGGGCATCTCGGGATTCCGGGGCCCGTAGGTGTACTTGTGCCGTTCCGTGCGTACGCCGCGCAGTTCGAGGTCTTCCGGCAGGCCTGTCAGCGAAAGGTAGGCGGGCAGGCATTCCCATGGCCGGCCCGCGACAAGCGGCTTGAACGACCGGCCATCGATGTCGCCCAGTTTCTCAGGATCGATGCCGACCAGGTCCATGATGGTCGGCAGAATGTCCGGCTGGCGAACCATCCGGTTCCAGGACTGCCCGCGAGGTGCACCCGCCGGTGCACGGATGACCAGCGGCACGCGCACGACGAAGTCGTACAACGAGATGATGTGGCCTTCTTCGATGTTCTGCCGGTAGGAACTGGCCCACATGCGCATGTGCATATCGAGCAGACGATCATTTCCCACTGAGCGAACAAAACGGCCCACTTTCGCTTTGGCCCGCGCTTCATCGAGCAACCCACGCCGTTTCATGATGTTCGTCAGCTTGACCGGGGCACGGAGCTTGAGGAGATCGTGCACGAAGACCATCGGGGTCAGCCGCAGCAGTCGAACACGGTCCTTGAGGCGCTCCCACCGGCCGTAAGCCGGCGCGCCGCCGTCGCCGCGAAGCCGCACGTTCCGCATCAGTGGAATACAGTGCTCGTAGAACTGCTGGAGGACGCTGGGGCCGGCCCACCGGGCGACGCTGAAAGGAACCATGCCCTCTGCTTGGTCGACCCGCAGAAGACGGCGGGCATAGTCGACAGCGGTGCCCTCGCGGTAGGTCTCGGTGTCCAGCTTCTCCCCATGGTCGCCGGTGAAAGCAATCAGCGTGTTGTCTGGAACCGCGGCGAAAACACGACCCAGTTGTGCGTCCAGACTTGACACGGACCGATCGTACTCGGTCCGGCCGTAGCGCTCGTTGCTAAAGTCCGCTTGAACCTGTCTGTGGGGGTGCAGTTCCCACAAGTGAAGGACCATGAACCAGGGCTCGCGATAGAAACCGGTCCGAAGACGCCCGAGGAACAGATCTCCCCACTCGGTGTGCAGGTAGTCACACGGAGCCCGGTAGTTGTAGGTTTCAAAGGCACGGTCCAGGCCCATCTCTGGCAACAGCGGACCGGTCATCTCGGCATAGCAGTGATAACCCTCGGCGGCCAAGGCGTGGGTCACCAGCGGAATCCGGTCGCTCAATCGATAACCCCAGACCAGATGGACGCCATGTCGCGTGCTGTAGAGGCCCGTCAGGAGCGTCGCGAAGCTGGGAGTGGTACAGCTTTTTTCGGTAATCGTGTTCGGGAAAGCCATCCCTTCTTGGGCAAGCCGATCGACGTTCGGTGTTTGCGCGGACCGGCCGGGGCCGACCCAGCGGTCAGAACGGCCGCAATCGGTCACGATCAGCAGAATGTTAGGAAGCTTGCCGGTCATGCCGATTGCAGGACCCTGCTGCCGCAGGTATCAGGGTCTCTGCGATCCTCCTTGAGTTTGGTTCGTTGATACCATTCTTGCATTCGCCACATGCCCTCGGCAAATCGGGTCCTGTGCGTCCAGCCCAGTTCTTCCCGCAGAGAGCCGGCGTCGACGACCTGGTCCGTGCTCATCAAATCGATCATCGCCCGGGTGAAGGGGGGCTCACGTCCGGGCAGCCTGGCCACGATATCTGCCGCCCATGCCGCTGCAAAAGCGATTCGTACAGGCACATGCCGGGTAGGGCGGGGCATTCCCAAGGCGTCAGCCGTCGCGTTGATGAACTGGGTCTGAGTGACGGCCTCGTCACTCGCGACATCGTACACCTTGCCATGTGCCCTCGGATGCAGGCCCGCCAGCACGACGGCTTCCGCCGCTTCGTCGATGTAGGCGGTCGAGATCCGGTTGCTGCCCGAGCCGACGGTGAACAATCGCCCCCGGTCCAGCAGTCGTGCGAAGTTCCTGACCAGCACCCGGTTGCCCGGCCCGTAGATGAACACCGGCCGGAGGATCACCCAGGAGCAACCCGCTCGTTCACACTCCCTCCGGACGAGCATCTCAGCCATTGCCTTCGCTCGTCCATAGAGATTGTACCGCGCCGGCACAGCCTGCGTCTTGTCAGCCGACACCGGGCCGACGGAGGCCCCTTTCTTCGAGTAAACCGCCGCTGAACTCACATAGACGAAGCGTTGGGCCCCTTGGCTCAAGGCCGCCTGCAGCAGCCGTCCGGTGCCTTCAACGGTCGTCCGCCGGAAGTCCTCCCATTTCCCTGTCATCTCAACGCGTGCTGCGCAGTGGAAAACCACATCGCCTAAATGAATGAGCGCGGCACAGGCCTCATGACTGGCCAGATCTCCGCGGATGGGCTGGGCCTGCAGGGATCGGACCCGTGTGTCGTCCTCGGGCCGTCGCACCAGCACCCTGACGCACTCAGCTTGCGGGACCAGAAGGCGAACAATCGCTTCGCCGAGGAATCCCGTACCACCGGTCACTGCCGCCTGCATCAGTCTGATCCTCTGGGACGCCGCGGAATCCATCTCGGGACCTGGCCAAGATAAGCAGTATAGCTTGTCCCGAAACGCTTGCGTAGCAGAGGCTCCTCCAGCAGGGTGACCTGCAGATGGGCAACGATCAGTGCCAGCAGGAAAAGCAGCAGTATGCCCGTCGACGAAAAGGCCAGAGCCTCGCCGAGCAGCATCAACACCGCGCTGGCGGCTATGGGGTTGCGAACCCAGCGGTAGACCCCGCAGGCAACAAACTCTTTCGGCGGATCAAACTCCACGTGACCTCCGCGCCCGCGACTGGTGAGCAGACGCGATGAGACCAGGTACGCAATCAGAAAACAGACAAAGATGACGAGACCGATCGTTCGGCCGAGCCAACCGATCTCGACATGAAGCGAAGGCACATATACGTCGAGCCGGTAGGCCAGCCAGGGCAAGAGGCCAAGCAGGAAGGTCAGAAAGAAGGCAGTGTAGAATGCGTAGCGGGCCGCGACAGGAAAGGAATCGAGCCGGGTCGAGGAGTCTGGGGCTATGCGGGACCGATCGGAGTGGCCGTTGGGTTCCGGCATCTCACCACCGCACCGCGAAGCCGGCAGTCATCCACTTGCTGGATTCGACCGAGTCGAGCAGGATCGTCTGCCCGGGTTTGATCTCTCCGGATCGAACCATCTCATCAAAATGGAGCAACAACGACGTACCGCCGCAATAACCCGTCTTGCCGGCGCGGAATTTCAACTGGTCGCGGGTGATTCTGAAGTACTCGGTGAACAGCTCGATGTTGTCCTCGTAGAGTTGCCGGGTGGGGATAGATGCCACGATCGCGTCAACCTTCTGCGGGCTGATCCCCAGAACCTCGGTCATCCGCACCAGCCCCTCAAACAGCAGCTTGCCGGCGCTGCGGTTGACCGCGGAAAAATCCTGGTCGAGATGATGCGTGCCAAGCTCGAACACATGAGGGATCTGATGGTCGGCTTCCATGAGATCGGCAACGCCGCCGCCGGCCGTCATGCCGGCGGGCATTTCGCCGCCGACCGACTCGACATACGTCCCCAGCAACTCGTGCTGCACGTGGTTGCTGCCCGGCTCCATCGCCTGAAGAAAAGCAGCGCCGCTGCCGTCCGCGAGAATATATCTCAATGAGGCCTGTTTCTTGTTGATGCGGCTCTGGTTGTAGTAGCAGTTGCGAAGGTAGACGCTGGACAACTGCGAATAGACGATCAGGGCGGTCTTGTATCTGCCGCACCGCAGGGCGTCATACGCGATCTGCATGCACTTGCCCACCCCCGCACAGTTGGAGTGGATCTCCATCTCGGCGCACTGCTTAATCCCCAGTCGTTCCTGCAGTATGGCCGAGGTAGGCGGGGTCGAGCAGTCGTAGTTCGGGCAGGACAGCAGAAGCAGCTCGATGTCATCAGGCTTCTTGCCCGCCGCATCAAGGGCCCTCCTTGCGGCTTCTTCCGCCAGCGATGCCACCGTATGGGTGAGCTTGCGGGTTTGGGGGTCGATGGCGAAGTGCCTGAACTCAACCCCGCTTGAGGCCAACATTCGGGATGCCACATTCTGAATGTACGACTTGACGTTCTCCGGGGCCTGCTCGAGGGGCCCCAGGATCGCGTCAAGCTGTTCATTCGGGGCGGGGTCTCCCGGGAGAAACGAACCCGAACCTAGAATGAAA
>CAZTQK010000255.1:0-9259 GCA_964615635.1 uncultured Planctomycetales bacterium | reverse complement strand
CGGCAACATCGCATACCTCCTGGGGACTCGCCCCCATTGTTCACCCTCGCACCTGCCCATGCAGATGCCTTAAACGACCTCAACTTGTCACGCCCAAACCGATCAGCAATCGCTGTGCCAGCAATCGCAATTCTCATAACTCATGTTTTAGCAATACGTTGCGTGTGCTCTGAAGTAACCCCTCCAAGCCGGTTGCCGGTGCCAGACTGGCAGGGAATCGCCGGGGTCTGCTACGGTGCCTTTCACAAACTTCGCGGTATCAAGCCTTTGAGAATATGCCATGCCGGGTTGGCACTGGAGTGCAGGTTACCGGGTTCTGTCGCCTATGGCCGTCGAACGAATGCGAGATGTGAAACAGATCCCGGAAGAATGCGATGCACGAGATTGCTCTGCGAATTCAGTCGCCGTGCGCGTCTCAGATGTGCGTGATGATGGGATCAGGTTCTTGTCGAGGGCCGGTCAGATCGCGCCTCGTCGCAAAGTCGCCTTCTCGCGGTGAGGTTGGGAATCGCACGGCTTCGCCCGGCCGTCGTCGCGCCGAACGGCTCAACTCCACACGCATGCTCAGCCAGCGTCGCAGCATGTTTGCGTTGATCGGTTCATTGCCCAGGCAGGCGTACTCAATCGCCGTGGCAGCCGTGCCCAGATACGCCGCCTGCATGAGGCTGCCGCCCGCGGCTAGGGCCAGCGTCGCCGTGGTCTGCAGCACGCTGTCACAGCCGAGCGGGTCAACCAGGCGGTCTGCCAGCATGGGCAGGTATTCACTTCTCAGCCGTCCCCGCCACTCCGGCCGGTTGTTGTCCTGTGACTGTCGACTGAACACCACCAGGCCCTTCTTGCCCAGCGTCACCAACAACTCCTTGGCGTTCGTCTCCTGGAGAATGTCCCAGGCCGCGAACGACAGACCCCTCTCGAAATCATGCAGCGAGGCACGCAACGTCCGCTCCGCGGGACAGAGCAGGTCCACCTCCTTGAAGTCGAGGAGCCGGCCTCGAGGGCCGCTGGCATCGGCGGTCACCACTGGGGCGTTACTCTTGGCAATCTCCCGCACCCTTCCGATCAGCCCGCCGGTGATCGTTCCATATCCGAAATCACTGATGATGATGGCGTCAATCTCGTCGATGATCGACTCGACCCACTTGGCGGCCTTTTCCTCCGCTATGGAGTCCAGTGGATGGTAGCGCCCGTCTTCAACTCGCATGACCTTGGTGGTGTCAACCAGGTAGCGGGTCTTCTGCGGAATGCGGGGATGTCCGGGGATCAAATGGGCCTCGGCGCCGATGTGGCCCAGCATGTCTCGGATCTGCGAGGTCGCTTCGTCTGCCGCGCAGGCGCTCAGCAGATAGGGTTTGGCGCCAAGCCCGGCGACGTGTTGGGCGATGATTCCCGCCCCGCCGATGTAGACTCGCTCCTCCAATTGGGTGAGCGACATCATCGGAGCTTCGCCGGCCAACTCGGTGGCGTCGCAGAGCACATAACGGTCCAACAGAACGTCGCCGACGACGAGGACACGAAGCGAGGCGAAGCGATCAAGCAGCGCCTCGGTCGAGTTGCGGTCAATCTCGTGACGCCTGCAGATCGTGGTCAGGCGGTCGATGTCCAGGGTGGGATCGTGGCTGAGGGCTTCGATCAACCGGGTCGAGCTGAAAACGACGTCACCGCTGCTGAACAGCACCCGCCCGCCGTAGGCCGCAACGACCTGTTTCTCTGCCAGAAAGCCGGGGTCGCTGCTCTGTTCGTATTCGCTTCCCTTGACGTAGATGTCCGGTTTCAACGCCCGCAGCAAGTCGGTGGCCGTGGGATGGGAGTTCACGTAGACCATGTCCACGGCCTCGAGAGCCGCGAGGTTCTCGGCTCGCAGTTCCTCGGGGATGTAAGGCCGCTGGACGTCCTTACTGACCTGAGAGTCGCCGGTCAGCGACACGACCAACACGTCACCCTGTCGCCGTGCGAACTCGATGTAACGCACGTGACCCGGGTGAACGATGTCGAAGCAGCCGTGGCAATGGACGATTGTCTTGCCGGTGGCGCGGGCCTCGGCAACTCTCTGGAGAAGCTCAGCCAGGGTAACGATCTTGCTCATGCCGTGTCTGCGGACGCCTCAGGGCCGACGCGCGTGGTACCTCACTGCGCTCCTGGGAGCCGGTTGATCAGCCCTGCGGTTCCCACTCTTATCGGCACTTTGAAATGCGCTGCCGAGTCTCTTGCCGGTCTTCCCGGCCCGATCGGTCTGCCAGGTGGCCCGTGGAGTCTTCTGGTACGCCAATCGGAGTGTCTAGCCATCGGGCTCGTGAAGGGACGGAATCTGCTCAGCTCGCTTGCCGGATCCGCACGCAACCAAAGATCGCGCGTCCGCTGTCCCTAACCATCATCAGCATATGAACTTACATTCTGTCGGATATGCGTCACACGGCTAAGTATCCCCATTCTGACGAAATTGTGATTTTCCCCTTGTTAGTTCCGCTAAGTTGCGGTAATCTTTGGTGTTGGTTGCACAGAGTTCGGAGAGAGAGTGGCTCCAAAGGCAGGAGCCTATGGGCCTTCTCGAAGCGGTCGAATTCGGGCCGCGATCTCCGTGATTATGTGTTGTTGAGGACGCGAATGACCGCCATTGGGCGGAGTTCATAGTGCTTTTCCCCTCCGGAAAGCACCGGGTTGTCTTCGGACTCCCGGTGTTTTCTTTTTGGTGGCGAGGCAGCCGTTGCAGTGGGTTCATCATCTTCTGAGGCCCGCCCTGTGCAGGGGGCACACGCGCTTGATTGACACGGTTCCGCGGGCTTACCATACCGAAGGCGTGGTAACGGGGTGACACCAGAGCTGCGACGCTGAGGATGTGCTTCATCTTGTTGGCTGAATCAGGAGTGTTGGCCGGCGCGTGGTGGGACTACCTGGCGCGCAACTGGGCTCTTGCCTCGATTCTCCTGACGCTGCTCTGTCTGTTGCTCATTTCCTGGCTGGTTCTTCGAAAGTACGTCAAGATCATGTTTAACATCATCCGCGACACCCCGCCGCCGCTGGCGATGGGGCCGTGTGATTTCGCACGGATCGACGGCGAGCGGGTGGTTTTCCGGGCGTTCGACAATCTCAATCTCTGCGGCATGTTTCTGATCGGCAATCATGGCGGCCGCCCCAAGGGCATGGTGATCTTCGCCCATGAGTTCTCCAGCGACATGTACAGTTGTGCCCGGTACTGCCGCCCGTTGCTTGAGGCCGGTTACAACGTATTCAGCTTTGATTTCAGGGGTCACGGCGAGTCGAGCCTGCAACCCGGATATCAGCCCCGGCAGTGGCCGACCGATCACGAATTGAACGACATGCTGGGGGCAATCGCCTATGTCGAAGACTGGCTGGAGAGCCGAGGGCTGCCGCCGGAGGTGGGTCTGTTCGGCATCTCGCGCGGGGCGGGAGCTGCCATCCTCGCGGCCCAGAACAACAGGACAGTCAAGGCCATTATCACTGACGGGGCATTCAGTTCCGATACCACGCTCGAATACCTGATGAAGCGCTGGGCTTACATTTTCGCCAAAGTCCGCTTTGTCTACGAGAACCATCCGCCGCAGTTCTGGCGGTTCCTGCGGTGGCTGTTGTTCTGCGAGTGCCGAAAGCGGCTCAACTGCACGTTCCCGTCGGTCCGAAAAGCCCTGGTTCGCATGGAAGGTCCGCGGCCCATCCTGTTTATCCACGGCGAGCGGGACAGCTACATCCCGGTGGAACAGTCCCATATGCTTTATGAAATGGCCCCGGGTCCGAAATTCCTGTGGGTGGTACCGAGCGCCAAGCACAACCAGTCGGCCGTTCTGCGCCCGGAGCTCTATGCGGCGCGAACGGTCGCCTTTTTTGACCACTACCTGGCCGGCGACGGAGCCGAGCAGGCGGTGGAGCGGATGCTTGCGTCCGACTCTCTCCCTGGCCGTCGTCCGAGAAGCCCTTCCGACGCAGATGCGCAGAGGAATGTGTTCGGAAGGCTTGACCGGAGGCGTCGAGCAAGGAACAACAGTAATAGGCAGACAACCCGGTCTGCGGATTTGTAGGACCCGCAACGACCGGTAACTGCCAGCATGCGGCCGAGGGGGGAGAGACCTGCCAGGGACCGCATTTGTGTTACGCTGGCGAGTGTATTGCTCGCTGTGTCAGGAGGGGAAGGGCGACTCCCGAGGAAGCTGCTTGTTCACCGGGCGACTGTGGTTCTGCGCACGCCGTGCCAGACTGCCCGTTGAGTGACCTGCAGTCCGGGGAACCTGGCTGCGGCAGTCTCTTGGGAGTGAGGCCAGCGGATAGCCCGATAACGCCGGTTGGAGGCGAGGCAGTGTCAACCTCCTGTGTGGCCTGAGGTTGGCCGCCCCGAGCGGGAATGGGCCGGATGCGGCATGAGCGGCCCGAAGGCGGGCCATTGGCGAGACATTTGTGGCCGGTTACCATAACATAGCCTGCCACTCCAGGGGAGTTGTGTCCCCTGCGGATGGAAGGTGCAGTCAGCCCCGGGCCTCTGCCCGAGGGGGCGAAGCGTTGATTATTACTGCAAGTGTTTGCTTTTCAGGATGACAAGGTTCAGTGCCATGACGCAAATCGAACAGAAGTGCTTGGCCGGTGGTGATTTCCGTGCGGCGGCGACTTTCAGGGGCCGGCAGGCGAGACTTGCCTGGTCCTGTGTGCTGTCTGCCCTTCTGCCTCTTCTCGCGGCCCAGCAAGCTCAGGCGCAGGCGGGGTGCGATTGGACCTTCCGGGTTACGCGCTACGATCCCGGAGACACGTTGCTTCTGATTGGCACCGAATTCGATGACGAAATCGTGGTTTGGGAGGATAAGGTTCTTATGCCGGACCCAGGAGGCGGGGAGCCGTCGGAGCAAGAGGTCGTTTGTGCGGCAATCGCGAACGACCAGGGGGCGGAGGATGGCCCGTGCTGTTTCCTGAAATCCGGCGATGCAGGCGACATCAGTTGGGTCGTGATCGTTGCTGACGCGGGAGACGACGTGATCGACACCACCGGCTGCGGTGAGGAGCTCAGCGCGATTGCCCTGGGCGGGCCCGGCAATGACACCATGTATCTTGGCGCAGGCAACGACGGAGACCTGCCGGGCGACGAACCCGTGGATGGCGGCCCGGGCAACGACCTGATCTACAGCGGCGCCGGCGACGACTATGTCAGTGGTGGCGATGAGAGCCCCGAAGAGTGTCTGTTGGCACCCAAGAACCGGCCGATCAGTTTGCCCGGAGTGGAGGATGTGTTCTGCGACGTGATCTATGGCGGCATCGGCGATGATATCCTCAAAGGCGGGGCCGGCAACGACTTCATCAGCGGCGGACCGCACTTGCTTGCCGGCGAGGGCAGCGATGACGACTCCATCGACGGCGAGTCCGGCTCGGACTATCTCTATGGCGGTGATGGGGACGATTTGATTACCGGCGGCGCCGACAACGACATCATTACCGGCGGGCGCGGGAACGACACGCTCGCAGGCGGTAGCGGGCTCTTTGACGTGCTCGATTACCTCCGAGAGCCGGGAGACATCGGCAACGTCAACGTCAACTACGGTGCGAGGACGGCCAGGGACGTCAACGGCAATACCGACTCGATCGTCGGTTTCGAGGCGATTCGAGGCACCAACGACCACGACACGATCATCGGGTCCGCCCGCGGCGCGACGACCATCATGGGCATGGCCGGAAACGACTATCTGATGGGCGGCATCAACGCAGACCTGATCTTCGGCGGATCTGGAATCGATACTATCTACACCTGCGGGTCGGAGGACCCGGATACGGAAGAGAGCGAGAGTGCCTCGTGTTTCGGGGCCGATCCGCTTCCTGTCGCCGGTTCCTATGTCTTCGGCGGACAGGGCAACGATACGATCCACGGCGCCTGGGGCGCCGATGTTCTCTTCGGCGACGGCGATGAACTGATCGGTTTGGGGCCCGATGCTCCCACGACGTTCGACACGAACGGAAACGTGGTCACCGATTTCGAGTTGGGAGAGCCCCATCCGGCGGATCCCACGATCCCCCGGAACATCGAGGTGCTTGATCTTTACGACTTGGCCATCGGTCCCCTGGGGCTCCTCCGAGACCAGACTCCGGGTATTCCTTATGGCAATGCGGACGAAGCGATCACGCAGTTGGTGCTGCCTCCCAATCGGGCCTTCGCACGCGGCAATGACGAGATCCACGGAGGCAACGGCGCCGACCTCATCGTCGGCGGCCCCGGCAACGATGTCCTCGAGGGCGACGGCCTGCAGTCGAACAACGGCACGCCTGAGCACACTATAGGAGCTGACGTTATCTGGGGTGACTTGCACATTGTGCTGGGCAAACCGCCGTTTTTCCCTGCTACCTTGGTCAGCGGCATTGACCGGATTGCAGGCGGGCCGGGAGCGGACGTTATCTACGGATGCGGTGGTGACGATACCGGCATCACAGGCACCATCTACGGCGATCTCATGGGCCAAGAAATGGAGCCCGGAGTGGGAACAGGCTGGAATGATATCATCTTCGGCGATTACGATTACGATTACCTGGATCGTAACGGCAACGTGCTGGGCCGAGAGGAGGATGACGGGATTTGGGAGATCGACCCGACGGCTCCGGCGACACTGGCGATCTACAGTGACACGATCTACGGCGGAGAGGGAGACGACCTCATTTTCGGCGGCGCCGGCGGCGACCGCCTGGTGGGCGGGCCCGGAGACGATGTGATTCAGGGCAACTCCGGGGTCGACGTGATCTTCGGCGGCAACGACATCACCCCCGACTACAAGGACTTCAGCCCGCGAGACACGGTCGATTACTCTACTGCTTCTCAGTGGCTGCACCAGGGCGTGATGGTCATGCTCGGCGGCAATACTGAGCAGACCGCGCGCACCTTCGAGCCGGGCATGGCCGTTGACGACGGCGATCCGTACGCCTATGGCTTTGGGACCGGATACGACTACATCTATGGTATCGAGAATGTCATTGGTTCGGACTTTGACGATGTGATCATCGGCTCAAGCGAGACCCTCGCCGACCTGATAGCCATTGAAGCCTCCGGGGCCGGGTACGTCGGCTATTACATGCAGAACTACGTTGAGGTCCCCAAGGACGGCTATGCAGGCGTCCCCCCCTACTATTACTACGGTGACTTCGCCAACATTCTGCTCGGCCGGGGCGGCAACGATATCATCATGGGCCGGGGCGGCGAGGATCTGATCGTCGGCGGCTTGGGCAATGACATCATCTGCGGTGATAGCGACATGCATTGCGATCCGGACGGCGACGACCCCGACGTTGCGGCAATCGTCGCGCTCAAGCCCTACTATCCGGGCTTTGGTCTCGATCTCAAGCCCGAGCACGCGATGGCAGGAGGCAACGACTACCTGTTCGGCCGGTGGGGCAACGACAAGCTCTACGGCGACGGCGGCGATGATCTGATTCGCGGCGGACCCGGGGCGGACCTCTTGTCCGGCGGCCTGGGCGTCGATGTGCTCGACTACTCAGACTTCCACCCCTCGATCTCGGCCGGGGCACCCATGGCGATCACGCCGGTCGTGGTGAACCTGCGCAAGGATCCGGTGAACCTGGAGACGTTCGAGCAGGAACTCGTGGATGATCTGTCGGTTCTGCCGGCGCTGCCCACGGCTTTGGCGCCGTTGCCCCTGGCTCCCTGTTCGAACCTCAACACCGTGGCTTGTCCGGATACGGCGATCGACGGCGGGGACCCGGGACGCGGGTCCGCGATTCCGCCGATCCCGTTCACGCCCAGATCGGTCGACACGATCATCAACAGTCCCCCTGATGACCTGATGACTCCGTACTTCAATGAGTCCCTCGACCGTATCGAGATCGTCCTGGGTACTTCCGGCGACGACGTGATCTTCGGTCACCAAACCAAGCCGAACATACTGGTCGGCTGGAGCGGCAACGATGTCCTGATCAGCGGCAATTCGGTTTATGATCCGAGCCAGCCCGATGACAACCGGCTGTCGAACGGGTTCAACCCGATTCTGTACGACAATGTCGTCTTCGGAGACTCCCCGGGGAACTCCGATAGCGTGAGCCTGCTCACGATCCGGTTCCTTCCCATGGACCTGGGCACCGCCGTGGAACCCGGCGACGACCTCATCGAGTCCGGCAAGGGCGACAATTTCCTTAACGGCGGCGACCAGACGTACCTGGGCAAGGGCGACTTCATTGCTTATTCCCACACCGACGGGCCGGTGACGATCAGCCTGGCCGACAGCCAGCCGCAGGTGGTCAGCGCTGCGGGGTCGGATACGCTCCTGAACTTCGAGAACCTGATCGGTTCACGCTGGGTGGGTACGACCGGCCAGGGCGACATTCTGGTCGGCAATGAGGCCCACAACCAGATCTTCGGTCTGGATGGCGACGACATCCTCGCGGGTGGTCCGGGCAATGACACGCTGGTAGGCGGCTTGGGTGAAGATACGGCCTCCTATGAGTGTGACATCTATGATATTCCGTGCGTCGATCCGGCCGAGTTCACCGTCTCACAGGATCCGGACACTCTGGTGTACTTCGTCAGCAACGACGGTCAGCAGGGCACCGATACGCTGCCGGGCATCGAACGGGTGCTCGGGCCGGCCGGCCCCATTGACCTGACTGCCGGAACCGGCGGCGGTGGCGGTGGCGGGACGGTTCCCGCGCCGCAGCTCCAGATCGTCTTGGGAGTCCTGGGCGAGTTGAAGGTCAGTGAGCCCGGCGGACAGGTGGAAATCCAGTTCTCCGCCAGCGGGGGCGTTGGACCTTACACGGCCAAGTGGGACCCGATGACGGACATCGACCCCGAGAATGCAAGCCGAAAGGTGACCATCCTGACTTACGCAGGCGGCTCGTTCCTGGCGAACCAGATCCAGACCGCCATGGCTTCGCCCGTTCGCGACACCTCGTACCGATTGACGGTGACCGACTCCAAGGGCTCGGTCAAGGTGGCCTTCGTCAAGGTCGAAGTCGCGGCGGCGTTCAGCGCGTTCGCCGGCGCGGATCGGATCATCTCGCTCGGTCAACAGGTGACACTGAGGCCGACCGTGAACGGCGGCGTCGCCCCGTACACATACTCCTGGGAGGTTCAAGGTACTGGCGACGGCGGTTTCCTATCCGCCAAGAACATCCCCGCGATCACGGTTGCCCCAACGGAGACCACGACTTACGTCCTGACGGTCACCGACAGCCTTGGTTCCACGGCCACTGACTCGGTTGTCGTGACGGTTTTCGGCACCGATGGCATTCCGGCAACGCCTGACGACACGGGTAACACTGTGGACCCCGG
>CAZTQK010000254.1:0-9311 GCA_964615635.1 uncultured Planctomycetales bacterium | reverse complement strand
AAGTCGACCCTATGGGAGGCAGATATGCGATATATCACCCACTGCCTATCGATTCCGGCGGTATGGCTTTTCGCCGAAATGGTTTATCTTCAATCAGCGGCCGGTGAGTCCCCACGGCCGCTCAGGCAAAAGTCGCTTGGGTTGCCCCATCCCCCCCTGACCCTCACTCATCCTCACCCGAACGCCGCTCGATATCAGCGCCAAGGGCCTGCAGCCTGCGTTCCACCCTCTCATAGCCCCGGTCAATGTGATACACACGGTTGATACGGGTCTCGCCCTTGGCTACAAGACCTGCCAGGACAAGGGCGGCGGACGCTCGTAGGTCCGAGGCCATGACGGGGGCCCCCACCAGCCGCTTCACGCCCTGGATGATCACCGTTGGGCCTTCTTTGCGGAGCTTGGCTCCAAGCCGACTCAATTCGGCGACGTGCATGAAGCGATCAGGGTAGATCTTCTCGGTGATGATGCTGTTGCCATCGGCCAGACAGAGCAACGCCATGATCTGGGCTTGCAGGTCAGTCGGAAAGCCCGGGTAGGGTTGTGTGGTAATGTCGACGGGTTCCAGCCGACGGGTACTGCTGACTACCACCTCATCGCCCTCTCGCTCGACATTGACGCCGATCAGCCGCAGGCGGTCGACCATCGCCAACAGGTGCTCGAGCCTGCAGTTGCGGATCCTGATTTCCCCATTAGTAATGGCTCCGGCGATGATGAAGGTGCCGGCCTCGATCCGGTCGGGAATAACCGTGTACTCACAGCCAGTCAGTTTCTTCACGCCGTCGATCGTAATCCTCGGAGACCCATGGCCGGTGATACGGGCACCACAGGCATTGAGAAAGTTGGCCAGATCGGTCACTTCAGGCTCACACGCGGCGGATTCGATGACTGTCCGACCCTCGGCGAGCACGGCGGCCATCATGACGTTGGCCGTGCCGGTCACCGTGGAGCCGAACGGCCCCCCCAGGAACAGCTCCGAGCCCGTCAGGCGTTTTGCCTTCAGGAGGATATCGCCGTTGATGAGATCGGCTTCCGCCCCCAGCGCCTGCAATCCAAGGACGTGGAGATTGACCGGCCGGTCGCCAATGGCACACCCGCCGGGAAGACTGACCTGCGAACGTCCCCGCTTGCCCAGAAGCGGCCCCATTACGCAAACGCTGGCCCGCATCTGTCGGACCAGATCGTAGTCCGCGTGGCAATTCATCTCGTCCTGGACCTTCAGCCGCAGGGTGCCTCCGGGCTCCCGCATCGAGGAGACCCCGAGCTTGTTCAGGAGCTTCTCCATCGAGCGGATATCCATCAGGTCGGGTACGTTGCGCAGGACGACCTCGCCCTCGCACAGGATTGAGGCTGCCATGATCGGGAGTGCGGCGTTCTTCGCCCCGCTGATATCGACCGTCCCACGAAGTCGCTTGCCACCGCTGATACGGAAATAGTCCACGGATCTGTCCCTTCAGGTGCGTAAGGGCCCTCGGCCTGGCACGTCTGCGGACTTTCCACCTCGCTTGCCGTTTGGTGCCGATGAGCACCAGCCCGTGCGGCAAACGTTGGCCCCAGGCCTCTGGGCACTGCGCGGTATCATCGGTATTCATCATCGGCGTAAATCGTTTGTTGCACAAGTCTTTATAGCGGCTTGTCGGAATCGGCAACCGCGGTAGACGCCGCCGGCACGCGTCCTCGCACGGTGAAAGCCTGTCGCGACAAGACGGATTGCCGACGCGGGTGAGGGAGGCCAAATTGGAAGCTACGCTCGGAAATGAACCTACGGCGGGTCAGCCGCTGCCATCAACCGGAGATGAGGAGGCGGTGGCTCGCAGCGCGAGCCGACGAGGACGGCCAGATCGGCCAAGGAAATGGTTGTTGCCAGATCGGCCATGAACTGCCGCAGAGCCTCAAGGCGCCGCTGCCCAATAGCGCGAACGGCCTCGAAACGAAGGGACTCGTTGATGCGGGCCTGCCAATAGCGGTACTCCTCTTGGCGTTGCCAAGCCGTCAGAAGCTGCTCCATCGTCTTGCCCTCCCAACGGCACTTGCGAATCATCCGGTCTATGAAAGGTGGACCAATCTGGTCGAGATTGTCGGCGTCGGCCAGGATTTGGGCTTCCAGTAAACGGGTACGGCGGTCATTTGACTGCCGAATCGTGGCCATGGCCTGCTCAATGATGCCTCCAAGAAGGGCACCCTTGAGATGGACCTCGATCCAGTCGGCAGCCATCTCGCGGTAGGCGTCCGAGGTTGGCCGAAGCAGCAATTCGCTGCGAGAAATACGGCCGGCCCGACACTCCAACACCCAGCCCATGTCGTGGTACAAGGCCGCAACCATGAGCGCTTCCGAATTAAAGGAACCCTCCGAGACCTCCGGCAATTGAGCGATATACTCGCATATCCGGGCAACCCGCGCGCTACGTTCCCACACGATCGGGTCCGGTGCCGATCCCTGGACCGTTATGCTCAGATCTCGTTCAGCCCTTTGCCAGAGACGGTTTGCCATGGGCCCCTCCAGGCCCTGACTCGCCCAGCACGACAAGTGCTCTTCGCAGGATACCAACGCGGCGAAAGACACCGAACCGCCCTGGAGATTCCTGGGCCGGCAGCCGACATCACTGTCCGCGCGCCGACCTCCCGATATGCCGAATGGCGTCAAAGCCCAAGTGCCGCACCAAGCTCGCCAACATTATGCACGAGCGCGACTTGATTACTAGTGTTTTCTGCAGCGCGTTTTGGCGGTAGTTTTTCCTTCCCGGACGGATTCTCTGATGCTGTCCTTCTCCTAAACAGGCTGCGTGCGCGGCGGCGGCCCGCTTGGACGTCGCACGTGCCCTCCGTTGCCGACTTCTCGTCTGCCACTGACCCTGCGCGGCGACGCATGCCCGGCATCCGCAAGCGTTTCAATGGGGCAGAGGCCCTACACGGCGTTTCTTCGGAGGTTCGCCGGCCCGAGATTCATCGTTTCGTCAGTGAGAGTATTGCGGATCAGAACACGCTGTCGAACCAGCAGCCGCTCAGCAGTCTTCTAGTGCCCGCCGGACGCACCCACGCCATGCAATGCTTCTTCGCGGCTCAGCTTGGGCCACGCGTAGCCGTACAGCGCGATCAGCACGAAACAGAACAGGGGTACGATGAAGCCCCGGGACATGTCATAGTGGTCGGCAACGGCCCCCATCAGTTTGGGCAGCAAGGCCCCACCCACGATGGCCATGACGATGTAGGCCGATGCGCCTTTCGCCTTGTTGCCCAGACCGAAGATGCCGAGGGCAAAGATGG
Organism: uncultured Planctomycetales bacterium; assembly: GCA_964615635.1. Classification (GTDB taxonomy): domain Bacteria; phylum Planctomycetota; class Phycisphaerae; order UBA1845; family PWPN01; genus JAUCQB01. Next base: position 6,050 of record CAZTQK010000254.1, on the reverse strand, counting down.
TCGGGAACATGATGGACATGAAGAAGTAGCTCACGAAGACGCTCAGCACCGAAAGCCAGCCGAGCTTGCAGAAGACCAGCAGGCAGGCCGCGACATTCACCACTGCGTACAGGCCGACGATCTTGTGCGCGGAGACTCTCCTCAACAGCCAGGATCCTGTCATCCGTCCCACCAGGAAGCAGATGAATCCGAATGTTACCAGATAGGACGCGAACTGGTTGGTGACTCCCACCACTCCGTCATGAAAGGCAAGCTCGTTTGGATACGCGTCCGCCAGGAGCAGACGGTTGAGGCGTGCCTTGTGTCGACTCTCGGAATCCTGTGCCAACAGTCCCTTCGTCTTATCCTGCAGCACGACTCCGCTGAATCGCTCCGGACTATAGAGGCTCCGCTCCTTGATGAAACCGTTGAGATCCTGCATCACGGCGACCCGGGCTGCGGTCTCGCTGGCGGCGCCATCCTTATACTGGGCGAGGATCTGCAGCGTCGAACCGGAAAGGACGCCGTTCTCTTCCTTGTCCGCGGCGTTCGGGTTCTTGGCGCTGTCATTCTCCCCCTCTTTTTTCTCCGTGGCCAGGAAGGCGGACAGGGGATCCGCCTTGGCGTTCAGTTTGGCGGCCAGTGACGACATGTCCTTGAAATCGGAGCCGACAAAAGCCGTTCTGAGCTCCACCCACTTGCCGTCCTCCTTCAGCCAGGAAGCAGGGAGCGAGGGCGGCTCGGAAGTCATGTAGTTGATCAGGAAGCTGAATATGCCCGCCTGAGCGGCTACGTAGAAGAACTGGGCAAGAACGGCGCCCGTGAAGTGTTCGTGAGCCCAGATACTTTGATGTGACAGACGTTTGATGACGCCGACAAGCCAGATGGCCGCCACCACCACTGCCACGCCACCAGCAACCACCAAAGCCAGAAACAGCGCGGTGTCGGCGGTGATGACCAGCCTGCTCGCGAACGGCATCGCTGAGACAAGCCCTACGAGGCGAGGACCAACACCCAGGGAACCCAGCGCCAGCCAGAGAATCATCCCGAACACGCCGAACAGCGCGCAAACGTTGCCGAGCAGCAACACATACGATAACCCGCGGTTTACTTGCCGTATGGCCGGCGCCTTCTTTCCTACGTCGTTGTTCTCGTCAATCGCGTAATCATCTTTGGCCTTAATGTCCGGCACCGGCGCGAAGAAGAAAACCACGGCCAGGAGCAAGACCACGACCCCAACACCGGCATAAGGGATCCAAAGCGTCTCCGAACCCGTGCTCCGGCCGGTTTCGTCCGTTCCGTAAAAGAATAACCCACCGGCGATCGGGCCTAGCACCCATCCGACGCCGTTACAGGACTGGGCCAGGTTGATCCGCGATGCGGCGTAGCGAGGCGAGCCCAGAACGGTGGTGTAGGGGTTGGCCACCGTCTCCAGGAAGGTCAGGCCGGAGGCCACAACGCATACCCCCAGGAGAAAGGCCCAGAACTTGGCAATCTCGGCGGCTTCGATGAACCAGAAGCCGCCCACGGCCACCATCAGAAGTCCGGCAATGATGCCGCCCTTGTACCCAAGGCGCGTCGCCAGCCAACCCGCGGGGATGGACATGAGGAAGTAGCCCATCCAGTGCGCGAACTGCACCCAGGCCGATTGCGACAAGCTCAGGCCCAGTTCTTCCTGGAAGTGCTTGTCCATCACATCAATCATGCCGTTGCAGAATCCCCAGAGTAGAAACAACGAGCTGACGAGACAGAAGGTAAACAAGACATTCCTTCCGTCCGGCAGGACAAACATGCTTCGATTCTCGTTGATCGCGTTGAGGGCTGGCTCGGTCTGAGTGCTCATAATACTTGGTTCTCTAGATATAGATCGGCCGTGGCAGGCTTGGGGCGGCCGTAACTCACGTCATGGCCTGCCGGTCCTGGTCACTTCTTGAACACAGCCTTGATTTCCGCAAGCGACACGCCCAGAGTCGCCTTGGCGATCCCATCCAGCGAGGTTTCAGGTCCGGTGAGGTGGATCGTGCGATGCGTGTGAGTCAGGTTCTTGCCCGGTTCCAGCGCCGCAGCCGGTGAGGAAGACTCGAGCTCGTAGAATGGCCCCATCGGTTGGGCGCCCGGGGTGGGCGGTCCATCGTTGTAGCTGTTCGCCGCGTCGCCGCTGAAAGGATCATCCTGCAGTTTCCAGAGCGAATTTACGTAATCCGTTACGCCCTTCGGCTGGTTGAATTGTACGATGGTGAGAACCTTGCTGTCCGCGTCGTAGCTACCGAGAATCGCCTTGCTCCGTTTCGGGCCGATGCCGATCTTGCTGCGGTATTGACCGTCTGCGCGGAGGAAAACCACGTCGTCGCGCACGACCAGCCGGTCGGGCGGCACTTCGCCGAAGTAGTCCGACGTCACCTTCTTGCCCAGTTCGGCCTCCGGCCCGGCCTTGATGGGCACGACGATCGTGGTGGACGGCGACGGATTAAACATGCCGAGAATCCAGACGGACAGCAGTCCTGTCTCCTTCTTCCAGGGTTCCTTGCCTTTGTTGGTGATCTTGTTATCGGAGACGTAGGCGACGAGACTCACGTCCTTGGCAGCCTTTACCCCGAGTTTCTCCCAGGCCGTTTCCGGGGCGAGCAGACGCACCTCGCGCTCGACACCCACGTTGAAGACCGTGCCGGAGTAGTTGGTCAGTGAGAACTCGGCACCAAACACTGCCTTGTCATCCGCCTTGCGGAGAACCTTGAAAGGCTCGGTGTCGAAGATGGCGGGGGTCTGCCAGTCGTCGAACACGAACTTCTTGCCCTTGGCGAAGAAGATCGAGAACTGTCCGCCCTCCGGCCCCATCCAGAAACGGTCTTCGCCGCCGAAGGCGTTCATGTGCGGCAGGATCTTCCTGGAGGCGATCAGTTCGCGGTTGATCCAGCCGAAGCTTTGGCCCGCGTTGCCGTTCGTCGTGCTGGTCATCACGCGTCCCTGCCAGGCCGGCACAAGGGCCACCTTGGCCTGACCCGCCTTGTCGCTGAGGACGATCGGGTCGGTGTGCTTCTTCAGGAATGCGACGTCATCGCCAAAGTCGGCGCCGGAAGAGGATTTTAAGATTGAAGTCATTGCAGTAATGGTAACGATCGCGATTGTTAGGAGTTTCTGGCTCATAGACATTTCACATTTCGTATGTGTGACGATTACGCTTGACGCCACCGGTCAAGGCCCGCGGAAGTCTACCACGCTCGATCCACCCCAGCAAGCCCGAGCAGAGGGCTCAGGGCTCAGGCTTCAGGGTTCAGCGAACGGGGTGTTTCGGTGGAGTGGACAGGTCGGATCAGGCCGGGTTCAACAGGGGCGGGCAGTAGTCCGCAGATACTGGAGTTGGGGGAATCAGCCGTGTCTGATGACGGGCATGTCGTCCTGATCACCGGGGCGAGCAGCGGGATGGGGGCGGCTACGGCCTTCCGGCCGGCCTGCAACGGGGCAAGGGTGGTGCTGGCCGCCCGGCGCGAGGACGACTGCAACAGGTGGCGGAGCAGGTTCGGCAGCCCGGTGGCGAGGCCCTCGTCTACATCACCGATGTGACCCGGCCGGCTGGCATCCAGGCAATGATCGCCCGAACCATGGAAACCTACGGGCGTAGTGATGTTCTCTACAGCAACGCCGGGCTGATGCGGACCGCCCCTGTCGAACAGGTGTCTCACGAGTCCAGCGAGCAAATGAGCACAGAGATGGTCAAACCGCAGGATGTAGCCGAACCGATCGCCTTCATCATCAACCGGCCGAGGCATTTCAACATCAACGAGGTCCTCTTCCGGCCGACGCAACACGTTTTCTAGCGGCCGCGCGCCGATTGGACAGGATCGTCGGAAACTGGCAAAATCCTGAATGGTCCGCCGCCACCTGCGGACCCAGAGCGCCATAGACAAGCACGAGCGTCGGCCGTCGACCTCGGAGGATTCTCAAACACCGTCGTGCCGCTGCGGCAAGGAGACGCGAACATGAGGATGCCCATTTTTGTTCTGGCGATAGTTGCGGCGAGTGTCCCGGCCTCCGCGTTCGGTGCCGAGCGGGCCGTTCTGTGGCAGGACCACAAGCCCCAGGCTCGCCTGATCCAGCCCCGACTCAACGACCCCGTCAAAGATATCGTGGACATCACGGTGAATGGCACGCTCGCTGAGTGGTGCGGCTGGACGCTCCCCAAAGTGACACAAGCCGACCAGCCAGGACTCTACATCGTTGTCGGCGACGAGCGGAACAACCCCGTCATCGCCCGGCTGGTCGGGGCGGGACTCAAGCTCGATCGCGGCGACCTGGGCCCCGAGGGCTTCCAGATCCTGACGCACGAGGCCGGCGACCGCCGGTTTGTCGTGATCACCGCCAACAGCCCCGTCGGGCTCAAGCACGGTTGTCAGGAACTCCTTTTCTTCCGCATGGGCATTACCAGCAGCGGGGCTGCGGTCGACTGGCCCTTGAACGTGAAGATGAAACCCGCCTTCGCCTACCGAGGAACGTACATGCTGCCCTGCTGGTCGGCGTACGATTCCCTGGAGAGCTGGAAGCGCGTCCTGAAGTTCCACTCCGAGCTGGCCCTGAACCGCAACTGGTTCTGGCTGGCCGGTTTCCCCGTCCTTGAGCAGTACGGGGGCGAGTACAAGAAAAGCGATCTGGCCAACGGGTGGAACGTCAACGCCCTGGTCGAGCTCTGCCGGGCCGAAGGCATGAAGTTCTACATCGGGGGCGGATGGTTTACCTGGCACCATGACCAGATCGCCAACAAGTCGATCGATCGCGGCATCCAGTGGTACCTGGACATGCTCGACTTGCTTCCTGGAACAGAGGGAATCTACATCGAACCGGCGGGCGAGGGCCGCGAGGTCGACGAGAAGACCTGGCGTGAACGGACCGACGCCCTCAAACGTCTCGCCCAGACCATCTGGAAAAAACGGCCGGAATTCGAGTTCGCTATCGCCATCGGCAAGTTCAACAGCCCAGGATACCGCCAGGCGGTCCACGACATCGACGCCAAGCGGATTTACTGGTGGTGGTGCTGGGGCGATCCGCTCATGCAGAACGCCCAGGCCGAGCACCCCCTCATTCTCCGGTGGCACACAACGATCCAGATGAGCGACTACCACGGATCGACCTCCCCGCCGGAGCCGCGCGAGGCGTCGCTCACCGGGTTTGCGACAAGCTACGACCCTGGCCAGGGATACGGCAATCCCTGGAACGGCTGGGCGGCGATGGGGCACGACAAACCCAGAAACGTGGATCCTCGGACGATGCCCTTCTTCTCGCATCAGTACTGGTTCAGGGAGCGCTGCTGGGACCTCAAGATGACGGATGAGGCCTTCGCGGCGCGGATGGCCCGCCGGCTGTTTGATGCCGACATGCCCCCAGACTCGATCGGCCACTACCTGAGCCTCGCCAAGATGTGCCCGAAACCGACCGAGGCAGACGAGAAGGAACTGGGCAGGGTCGCCGGCTTCGTCGACCAGAACGCAGGACGCGGCACACCCCGCAACAAAGACACGCTTCAGCGGATGCGGGAGGCCGTCGATGGAATCCGCGCCGCCCGGGCCAAGGCGAGCAAGGCCAAGTGATTTGCTTGCCTTAAAGGGCCAATCCCGGTAGAAACATGTGGAGAAGCTTCGTCTCTGCGCCGAAGGGCGCGGAGCCGGCGGCGGGAGGGTTCCACAATGATGAAGACCGGATCATGGTGGCGGCGCCTGCGAACGGCGTGGCGAAGGCCCGAGACAACGCACGCTTCGAGCGAGGGCTTGGGCAGGGTGGGCGATGACGGCCTATTGGCCGACCCGGTGGAGGCGCTTGACGCCGAGACCGAATCGGTGCCGGACAGAACGCCGGGGCCCCTCACGCGTTGGAGCAAACGAGATCAGACGCTGGCCAAGTTGCAGGAAGGGTACGAACAAGTCACGCGCGTGATTCAGGAGATTCAGAATCACCTGGTCACCCAAGCCGACCGCAGTGAGCGGATCTGCACCTCCCTCGAGCAGTTGGCTCGCTCGGCCAATGAGCTGCCGGCCATCGCCCGGGAACAATCACAGACGCTCGAAACCATCGCCGCCCATATC
>CAZTQK010000253.1:0-9312 GCA_964615635.1 uncultured Planctomycetales bacterium | reverse complement strand
GAGCGCCTCGGCCACAAGCTGGCCGCCCCGCCCCAAGCCCATCAAGCCAACTCTCATCATGAGCGCCTCCCTGCCGACCATCCGTGCGTCGACATCGCATGATCTAGCAGTTCGGTCAGGTCACAGAACAGTCACAGAGCTCACACGGGCCCAACACTCACCGTACCTGCACAATCAGCCAGCGATCAACCTGAGACTGATACCCGAACCTCTTGGGAACAGCAAGCAGGTGATAGAAAGGGGATACCGAGGGGCAAGAAGAATCGAACTCGACCGATGGGCAGCCGGACAATTAGAGGTCGTGCTTCCGAAGGTACTTCCGGGCCTGCTCAACGCCTTCTGCATTGGGACGGAAGTCGCGCCCCACGAGCAGACCCAGCGCCCGGGCCGCCCGGCGGCTGACCGGGCCCTCTCGAATCAGAAGACGGGAGATCACGTGCTTGCCGCTCCAATTCCCCAACCGCGCCAGGGCCTCGGCGGCACGGACGGCGAGCTCATCTTCCGGATTGTGGGCGAGCTGTTGCAGAGGCTCCAGGGCCTCCGGACTGCCAAGCATGCCCAGCGCTTCAGCCGCTTCACCCTGGATGACGGTGTTGCTGTCTCGCAACATGCAGATGAGAGAGACGAGGCCTTCTCGACCGCCAATGCTCAGAAGGACGGGGATCGCAGCCCGGCGAACGACGTGGTCGGAACTCATCGAGGCCATGATAACCTTGGCGACGATGTTCTTTGTCCGCTGAGAAGGAATGGAGGCCATCGCCAGGATCTGCAGCATCCGCCGGCGAGGTGTAACCTTCCCGTCCTCCTCTCCCGCTCGGTTCTGCTTGTCGCAATCTGCCTCTGTCGCAGGCGTCTGGCTGTAGTTGCGAGGATCGAGTCGGCTGTCCTCGGCTGCGGCGAATTGAGTCCCGGTCAAGTACCAACCTTCCCGCACACTGCGGCAATAAACAACCTTGGCAGGCAGCGATCTGGTCCTCCCGTTAATCACCGAAAGGGTGACCAGGATTCCCGAGCGGCGAGCAAAGTGCTGACGGCTCAGAAAGCTCAAGCCGCCGGCGGAGATCTCACGTGTCCTGCCCAAGGCATAGCGGACGGACTCGCCGTCCGGACCGATAAACCTGACCTCGCACGGGGTACGCACTATCTTGCGGGCGTGGGCCCTCTTCTCGGCCCAGCGCGATTCCTGACGGGCCGCTTCCTCGTCGACCTCCAGGAGCAGTTCCTGGATCTCCCGATCGTAAGTTGAGACTGCCTCTTGTGTTTGCGTCTGATCCATTACCCGAGGTCATCCGGCCGTGTGTCTGCCCGCGGCCAAGCGAAAGCGACGCCTCGCGCAAGGCGAGATCTCTCGTCTCCCGCGGGACTTAGTGGTTGCTTCGGCAATCGAACGTCGGGAGTTTCACTGAACAACCAGGGTTCACCTGAACACATCAGACAAAGCGGTCTCCGAAGTCCGATATCGCGAAGTGACACTACGTCGTGTGGGTTCGTTCGATGGGCTCAGTCGCCTTCCTTGTTCAGGAAGGCTCTGGCCTCATTGAGCCCTTCGACGGTGGGCCTGAAAGACCGCCCGACGATGATGCCGAGGGTCTTGGCGGCCCGGACCGCGATGGCCGTCTGCGATCGGACCAGCCGAGCAGCCACACGACGGCCGGCCTTATCTCCGAGCCGGCCGAGTGCCTCGGCGGCGCGAATCGCGACCTCATCTTCTGCGTTCTGCAGAAGCGGCTTGAGCGCCTCGATCGCCTGCTTGGTGCCCATCGAGCCCAGAGCCTCCGCGGCCTCACCCTGGATTTGCGGGCTCGTGTCATTGAGCAATCGAATCAGAGCACGGTTTGCCTCCGGCCCGGCCAGATCCATCAGGACCGGTATGCAAGCCCGTCGAACCTGTGCGTCCGGGAACATCGAAGCGGAGACGGCGTTGGTCAGATTGGTCTTGGTGCGCCGGCCGCGGACCCGTTCAAGCATCCGCAGCAGCCGTTCCCGAGTGGGCACGCCATCTCCTTCTTCTTCGGCGGGCGGGGCGACAGGTGTGGCACCCATCGCCCGGGTCTGGTCGTAGAACTCGGGCAGCAGCCGCGTGTCGTTGGACTTCTCAAAACGCAGGCCGGTCAGAAACCAACCTGTCTGCACCGACCGCGAATACACGACTACGCCCGGCAGGCGTCGATCCTTGCCATCGGGCAGACACAACGTGATGAGCATCGGGTTCTGACGTCGGAAATGCTGTCGCGACACGAAGCTCATGCCGCTTGTCGATAACTCGCGACTCAGGGCAGGCACCCAGAGCACGGTTGTCGTGTCGGGCCCGATGAACCGGACCTCGCAGACGACACGCAGCTTCTTGCGTTGATGGGCCCGCTTCTCGAGCCAGTCCGGCTCCCCGGCCACGGCCTGGGCGTCCAGTTCTGCCATGATCGCATCCAGTTCCTGCTGGTCGTTTTCAGGAAGCGTAATCACGGCGCAGGAAGCAGTCTCCATATCTCAAGATTCGGCCAGAAAATGAGGCAAATTCACTACGTTTGCCAAAGACGACCTCCATCACTGTCGCTCGCACGGCCGGCACGTCCGATAAGCGGACCGGCGTCGCCTCACCGTCGGAATAGAATACCCTGAGCAGATGCGGGCCTGAAGCAGGAGGTCTCTAATCTCTCAGCCGCCGCAAGCGTATGTTCCGAAGGGCGCTGCCGGTGTCCCAATTGGCGATGCCAAACGGCCGAGCGGCCTCTTGTTCCCACCAGACGCCGAACGTGCGGCCCTCACGATTGAGGCTGATCATGTGCTGGTCGTTAATCCAGACGTCGATCTTCTCCGTCGTAACCCGCAAGCGGATGGAATACCATTGGTTGTTCTCGAAAGACATGCTGTTGGTCGTCATGTTTTCGGCGGCGTGCATGTAGTCGACATTCGACAGCCCGACAACCGAACCGCCCCAGCCCCCGACGATCAGCGTGCACGGCTCATCGCCGACGGGAAAAGTCATCCCGCAGAAGAAGTCGTGACCGTCGGTCCTCATGGCCTCCAGCGAGACCTCGTAGTTGTTCCGGGGGAACTCGCCGGCCCAGCCGATGCCGGTCTGCAACTGGCCTCGTTCCATGACGATGGTGCCGCTCCCCACCCGGACCTCCTTGTGGCCGAAGAAGGCTTTCTCGGTCAGTACCCGCCAGCCGTTCAGCGTCCTGCCGTCAAATAGGTCCATCCATTCGCCCGGCGGCACCTGCGGCAGGGCCACCGGCCGAGAGGCAACCCATGTCGCGGCCGGCAAGGTTGCCGGCACATCGACAACAGCAGACGGCCGGTTCGCACAGCCGACAATCATGAGCAGACCGACGGTTTGGCAGATTCGGATCAGTCTTGTCATGTTTCACTTCTCCACGCTCAGCAGCATGCCCTGCCCGGGGGCCAGCCAGTTGTTCTCACCCGCCCAGCGGTGCAGCGCCCCGGAGTATGAATTAACCTGCCTGATCTGACCATCTTGCTTGAATCTGATCGTGAAACTGGCCGACTTGTGGAGATCCTTGTTGACGACCATCACGAACGGCCGGCCCTCGGGCCCCTCGAACTCGCCCACCACGAAGCTGCCGCCGCTCACTTCCTGAACGAACTTGCTGCTCGCGATGCCCCGGCACTCGTTGGGGACGTCGGGATGATGAAAGACGTTGACGCTCTTGAGCTTGACGTACGTCGGGGCAAGCTGGTGAATCTGTAGATTGACGTTCCGCAACATGTCCCACGTGGCCGTCTTGTGGCCGAACTGGTCGATCGGCGCCAGGCGGTAGTTGCCGGTAGGCGGAGCGAAGTAGGTGAAGTAGCTGATGCCTCGGGCACCGTACGCAAGCGTCGTGTAGGCCTGGAAGCGCAGGCCGTTTTCGCTCGGCTCGGCGTAGTGGAAGTGTGCATTCGAGAGAACGATGTTCCAGAACGGCAGGTTATACTTCAGGGCGATCTTTCGCACCGATTCGAGGTTTTGGAAATAGCCTCCCTTCAACGAACCGTCGTCCATCAGCGCATAGTGGTCATAGCTGATGAAGCTGGGTTTGACGGTGGTGACAAAGGACTCGACGTACTCGTCGTAGGTTGTGACGCCCAACTGGGGGATCGAGGCCACGTTGGGGAAGAGGTTGATGTAGCAACGGACGTCCGGATCGACCTTGCGGTACGCGGCCACCCAATTGGCCAAGCCGGGGAACGCGTGGGCGGTTGGCTCGTCGCGCAGGTAATACCCAAAGACGGCCGGGTGCTTGCCCACTTGCTTCACCAGCGGCTCGACGCGTTTGGCGATCTCGGCTTCATCCAGCTTGGCCTCGGCATCGCCCACGTGAGTGTTGTGCCCGGAGACAATGCACTTGAGCCCCGCCGCCTGGACCGCGTCCAGACCTTCAGGAACAACGAAGCCCGCCAGATTGAAGCCACAGCCGGCGATCTCTTTCAGCACGGCCGGGTCGGCCTTCGTCCCGCCCCACGGCAGGATCGCGAAATCCTCAGGGGCGACCCGTTTGACATCCGCCGCCAGAGCCGATGCAGACAGAAAGAAGACCGCAACCGCCAGACAACATGAAACTGAAGCACGCATCACGAGGCTCCTTTGCGCAGACGAGTACCCAGGAATTCCGTGGGCTCATGCTAGCGATTCCGAGGGAATCGGCAATGCCGGGTCCCGGAATACATCTGAGCAAAACGTCGCTCAGGCCGCCTTACACATCCTGCCATGTATCAGAGAGGATGCGACACAAGCGCCACCCAATGTTGATCTGAAGACTCTTGATCTCTGCAAGGGATGAAGTATGCTCCTTTTGTGTCGAAAGCCGGGAGCGGGGTCTGCAGGCCAGCACACAGAGCACCAGACGACGTGTCGGGCCAAACGACGCCGGCTGAACGGACCACCTTTGCACGCTTTCCTGGCCCAAGAAGGCACAGGAAAAACACGCACGACAGCCTGTCCTTCCTTTCCGGTTCGCTTGCAGTCCGTCACCAGATCAGGGTCTTCTATCGACCACGCCAGAGAAACCGGCCCCGGGCGCGTCGGCAGGCTAGCCGTTTCCCGTCAGAATCACCGAAGCGGATGGCTGCGGCGCTGATCGGAATGGTCAACGCGGAACGAGGCAAGCTGCTGACGCATGCTCCGTCGACTCAGCAGCATGACTCCACACAACGCGAGGCTGGTGATTGCGCCGGGTTCGGGGATGGTGACCGGATCGATGATCCACCACCAGTCATTGGCCGGCCGAATCGAAACGGATTCGCGCAGGTTATCCCGCCACACGGTGTAGTCGGCCGCGTCAACGACGCCGTCCTCGTTGAAGTCGCCCGGGGCGAACCCGACGGGGGTGTTCACGTTGACCGAGGCCCCAAGGTTGTCCCGCCAGACCATGTAATCGCGCCCATCGACGACTCCGTCGCCGTTGAAGTCGCCGGTCGAAGCAAGGAACTTGTCGAGCGTGGCGTTGTTCAGAAGCGTATCGCGCCAGATGGTGTAATCGGCGGCGTCGACGATCCCGTCACCGCTGAAATCGCCCGGCACGGCCGCAGCCGACGTGAACTTGTTCCTCCAGGCGTCGAACTGGGCAACGGTGTCGAACATCGCCGCCAGCGGAACGCTCTGCCAGGCAAACAGGGAATCAGTCGGCACTGGCAGGCCGAGCGACGAACCGTTGAAGTTGCTCTGCGACGATCCAGCCGTGCTGCCGTAATTCGCCCGCCAGTCGGCGAGGTCTGAGGCGTTGATCGAATTGTCCTGGTTGACGTCTCCGAAATTGCTTCTCCACAGCGCGTAGTCGGACGCATCGACCGTGCCGTCTCCCGTGTAGTCTGAGAAGAAGACCACATCAAAGGCGGCCGCTGCGCCCTGGCCCGCGAAGGCGCAGACGCACGCCAGCGCAAGCAATAGTCCCGCAGTATCGCGATTCATGATGGTTCTCCTTGAGGTGAGTAACGATCGGCGCCCGTCCGACAGATCCTCGCCCCGCCCCACATGCTTATCGTAGACCCCTGCATCTGGCGTGACACATGCCAACATGTGCCATTTGACACTCTGAACATTATCCCGGCTCGACCGATGGGCCGTGTTCGCCAGCGGCGCAGCGTCCTCAACACGTTGCGCTTGCCAACCTGGAGATACCTGTTGACACGGCGCCAATGACTTCGCCGAGCGGCGACACGCAGAGACGGGGGCCCTGGCTGCCCTGATGAGGTGAGAGTGGTGTTTTCGGGGCGCTCTTGGCATCGACATGTCCCGATGTGAGAGCGTCTCCACCCAGTTTCGCGGGATTCCGCCCGGCCAATCGAAGAGGATCTGGCGAGCCTCGGGCATATCGCAGTGCCGCCGCCAGAGGCTGGACCATTGCCAGTCCTCCGCCCGCTCCACCAAGTTGGCCTGCAGGGCATTCCGCTCCACGTAGCGACAAACGGTCAGCAGATGCTCATCGCTCTGCACAGGGAAGGATTTGAACCGCCCCTGATACAGATGTCCCGTCCCGGCGGTGCTATAATGGGTTTGCCATCGCATGGTGTGAGTGTGAGTGAGACAGCGGACAAAGGCGGTCAACTCGCCATCCTCCCGCGGCCAGAGTACGATGTGCCAGTGGTTGGGCATCAGACATTCAGGAAGAAGAGCTGCGTCCGCTTTTCCGAGGGCAGGAAACATGCATGCACGAGAAATCGGCAATGGCATCGAGATGATCGCGATGGTCCACTGGGAGCGGCGACTGTTTGACTCGCTGATCCCGCTGCCCGACGGCACCAGCTATAACGCCTACCTGGTGCGGGGCAAGAACGCGACCGCGCTGATCGACGCCTCGGAACCGGTTCTGCAGGGAGAACTGATGGCAGAACTCGAAGCCGTCAAGCGACTCGATTACGTGATCTCGCAGCATTCCGAGCAGGACCATTCGGGCGCCATTCCCGACGTGCTCAAGCGATTCCCGAACGCCACACTGGTTTGCAGCACCAAGGCTCGCGACTTGTTGACCACCCATCTGCAGATGCCCGAAGAACGCATCCGGACAGTCGCCGACGGTGAGACCATTGACCTGGGCGGAAAGACGCTGCAGTTCGTGGATACGCCCTGGGTGCATTGGCCGGAAACGATGAGCACCTATATCCCGGAGGACAAATGCCTGTTCTCTTGCGACTTCTTCGGCTCACACCTGGCGACCACCGACCTGTACGTCACGGATCAGGCACGTGTCTATGAAGCCGCCAAGCGCTACTACGCCGAGATCATGATGCCGTTCCGCAAAGTGATCGTCCGAAACCTGGAGAAGATCAGTGCCCTCGACTTCCAGATGATCGCCCCCAGCCACGGGCCAGTGTACGACAAACCCGGCTTCATCATCGATGCCTATAAGGAGTGGGTGTCGCCGACCATGAGGAACGAAGTCGTCCTGCCCTACATCAGCATGCACGGAAGCACAGAGGCGATGGCCAAACACCTCATTGCCACGCTGGCCGATCACGGCGTCACGGTCCACGCCTTCGATCTGGCTGTCACGGACATCGGCAAGCTGGCAATCGCTCTGGTGGATGCCGCCACGCTGATTGTGGGCACGCCGACGGTGCATGTCGGTCCGCACCCGGCCGTGTACTACGCCGCGCATCTGGCCGACTTGCTGCGGCCGAAGCTCAAGTACGCGGCAATCATTGGCTCATACGGCTGGAGCAGCAAGGCGATCGAACAGATCACCGGGCTGATTCCCAACCTCAAGGTCGAGGTCCTCGGAACCGTATTGCACAAAGGAATGCCGAACGCGGAGACCTTCGCTCAACTCGACAAGCTGGCCGCGGCCGTGGCCAAAGCCCATCAGGAGGACGAGTCGGTTAGAACGTAGATGTGCAGGAAGCCGTGATAAGACGGTGTGCAGCGAAACAGCATCGACCGGCGACCGAGCCGCCTGTGTATACACTTGGCCGACTGACGACAGCCTCAGTGAAATCCATGAGCCGCCGACCACGATCCATAAACCTATGTGAGTCAAGAGGATAAACACTATTCAGAACAGATGTTCTTGCGCCAGATCCTCCTTCCAGCACGTGTAGCGAAACGGTACAATAGGGTATTCGATGTATGGGGGGAAGGGCGCCAGCGTAGTGCCGCCCATATCGGTCGACCGTTGGCCACGACGCGACTGTGGCGCGGAGTGTCCGATCGGCTCGTTCCTTCAGAACCGAAGCCTTGTGGACTCGGTATCGACCAATCCTGCATTCCGCAATCGCAGGTCACATGCGAGGAAGGGGACAGAATCATGCAGTCCAAGTGCACTCTGACAGCGGCCACACTCTTGTTGTTGACGGTGACGATCTCCGCCCGTGCCAGCATCACCTACAGTTATGAAATCCTCTCGGCCCAGGCCGAGGCGGGTGGTTTCTTGCTTCCCGAGGAGACTCTGACGTTCGTCGAGCAGGTCATCGACGACTCGCTCGACGTCGTCAACCACCCGTACCACGACATTTGGCTAAGCACCAACACGCTCACCGGCACAGGGGGCAGCTACCTGGACTTGGGGCTTGCACCCGGCAGCAATGAGCTTCAGCACATCGACGCCATGCTCTATGACCTTCAGGCCGAGTTGACCGACACCAACTACTCGAAGGTCTTCGCCCAAGGAGACAGCCACTTTCAGTTCTGGGTCAAGCCAAGGGACAAGAACTACGAGTACGTCGTCAGAGTGACCAAGGAGCACGATGACGGGCTGGTGCCGGCCTATCTCCCAGATGGCAGTCGCTCATTCGATTCGTTTGCAGTGCTCGAGGGCGTTGGATACTGTCCCCAAGGCGAAGAGAACATGTGGTACTTCGTCGGAACGCTCACCGCTGGCAACGATTACCACTGGTACGGCAGTGTCCGGGCGGCAGCCGAGAGCGACGGCCCCTTGTCAGGTCCCTTGAATGCCCACCTCTTGCTGGAGTTCACCCTGCTGCCGGAGCCGGATGATTACGTGTGGATCGGGCCCGATGGCGGCACGTTCGCCAACGCGGCGAACTGGAGCCCGTCCGGGGGTCCCCCCGAGGAGAATGGCCGTGCGATCTTCAACTCGCCGAGCGGAAGCGACCGGACCGTTCCCTTTAACGGCGACCATCAGACGGCCCGGCTTCTGGTGACCGCCCCGGCGGGCCAGAACACCGGCGATCAAATCGTGTTTGACCTGAACGGTTGGAACTACGCGATCCTGAGGGAATGGAACGACGTCTACCGCGCCTCTCTCACCATCGGCAACACCGCAGACGCGACGGCCAATCTAGCCATCATCGATGGCTACGTGGACGCCAAGGACGTCGAGATCGGTCTCAACGGAACCGGGCAATTGACCATCGGCG
>CAZTQK010000252.1:0-9386 GCA_964615635.1 uncultured Planctomycetales bacterium | reverse complement strand
CCCTAGGGATCGCGCCGTGGGGGCGCCGCACACACATCTTGGAGTTGCCCCGGCCGGCCAGCCGTCTCCCATCCCTCCCAGCCGCGTGTCCCAAGATCCTGCGGTTTCGGATGTCGCCCATCTCAAGTAGAGCCATGTTTCCAGCCCCTGACGGTTTCCGTCGGATAACCGAAAATAATCATCCTTTCAGCGGTTGACTCTTGCCTTGAGCTACCCACGCAGGTACGATAGCAGTGGAACCTCAGGGTGCACCATCTCTTTGGGAGAGAGAGGTCAGCACAAGAGTATCTGAACACGGCAGGATCAGGCTGGCTCGCGCAGCACGGTCGTTTTCCGACAGCGTGCGCGAGGTAGAAGGTTCCGGTGGTTTCTGGCTCTACCCTGAAGGGGCCGAAGCCGGATTGCGGAGCGGAGACGTTTCCCGTTTCGCCGGGTGAATCGAGAGAGGGTTAGAGGATCCATTTCGTAGGTGCAGTCAATGCGAAGATGAAACCGCGACACGAAGGCCGACTCAAAGAAAGACGGCACGGCGAACGCGGATGGCTTGTTTGAAAGAGTCAGGGATGAAAAGCGGGGGGGCCGGGAGGGCGAGAACGCAAGGCAGGTGTTTTTCCCAGAAGAAACGAGGAGTGGTTCCATGAAAGCTCGGATGACACGCATAAGGGCCAAGGTTGTGGGCGCGACGATGGCGGCAATTCTTGCCGTCTCGCCGCTGGCGGTGATTTCAATGTCCATGGTCACGGGTTGCGGGGGCGGCGGTTGTCTGCCGGCTATCCCGTGTGGGTGCACCCTCCAGTTCGGCGCGGGCTTGCTGGCGATCTGGCTGCTCCGTAACAACGGACTCGGGGCGGACGGCATCTCCTGCTGGGATCTGAACGGCAACGGCGATTGTGATCTCGCGACCGAGGATGCCAACACCGACGGCGTCTGCAACGCGCTTGATTGCCAGGGTCTTCCGGGTGAGCCCGGACAGTCCATCCCTGGGATTGACGGTCTCAACTGCTGGGACCTGAACGCCGACGGCGTGGCCGACCCGGACGAAGACATCAACGATGACGGGGTGTGGAACGCCTACGATTGCCGCGGGACCGCGGGGCCTCCGGGCAGCGATGGCTCGGACGGCCAGGACGGCTCCGATGGCAGCGATGGCCCGCCCGGCCCTGCCGGCCCGACCTTGTTCGATCTCTTCATCGAGGATTTCTTCACCTACGGCCAGATCACGAACAGCGTCAGCGGCCAGGGAGAGGTCATCAACATCCAGGAGCCGCTCCTGAGTTCCGAGTACCGGTCATACGGGCCGATTGGTTTCCGCGTGTCCGTTCCCGAGATCTACACCGAAGGTAACCCGGTGACGCTGCGATTGTTCCTGTGGCGTGAGTACGGGGAGTCGGCGGCTTGCACAACTCTGCAATTCGACGTCTTCCGGTTGATCCCGAGTGGGGGGATCGAGCGATACGGGGCCAATCCGGTCTGGCTGCGGCTGGAGCCCGGCAGCATGACCAATCCCGGTATGCTGGTCGTCGACCTGCCGTTGAACACCGCGCCGGACGGCCTCGGTTTCCCGAATGACCTGTACGCACCTCAGATGCTGGCCTTCGAGATCAGCGTCTTCAGGGGGGTCGAGTCCGTCGACCTGGATGCAGAGCTGACGGTGTTGGGGGCGGAGGTCTTCGAATCGGTCAACGCTGCAGACACCGGCCTTTCAGGCGTGACGGTCTTCACGAGTGCCGATGGCGTCTACAGTTTCTGCGAATGGGGCAGTGGCGGGGACTTCTGAACAACGAGAGGGTGAGAGCAATTACGCGGTTTTGCGTGTTGGCGCAGAGAGGGTTGATCTCATGAAAATAATGCCGCGGATTAAGGGGAAAATCGCCGGCCTGACGATGGCCGCGGTTCTGGCGGCTTCGCCATTAACGGTGGTTTGGATGTCTATGGTCACCGGTTGCGGGGGTGGTAGCTGCTGCCTGCCGCCCATCCCATGCAAATGTACGTTCCAGTTTGCCGCGGGCATCCTCGCGATCTGGTTGCTCAGGGGCAGTGACGGCGTCGCGGGACGGCCGGGTCTGAACTGCTGGGACCTGAATGCCGATGGGGCGTGTGATCCGGCGACCGAAGATCAGAATAGTGACGGTATCTGCAACGTCAACGACTGTCAGGGCGCCGACGGGCCCAACGCCGAGCCGATCCCCGGGGTGGACGGGCTGCAGTGCTGGGATCTGAACGGCAATGGCACCGGCGACGTGGACGAGGACATCAACGGCGACGGCCTATTCAATGCGTTGGACTGCCGCGGACCGGCGGGCCCTTCGGGCGACGACGGTTCCGACGGCCAGGACGGCCAGGACGGCGATCCGGGCCCGCCCGGACCGCCCGCAGACCAGTTGTTCGACTGGTTCATCGAGGACTTCTTCACCTACGGTGAGATCAGCGAAGATGTCAGTGGTCAGGGAGAGGTGATCAACATCCAGGAACCGATCCTGGAGTGGGACAGTGAGGTCGGTGCGATTCCCGTCGCTTTCCGCACCTCGATCGCGGAAATCTATCACGAAGGCAATCCCGTGACGGTGCGCGTGTTCCTGTGGCGCGAAGCCAGAGAAGGCGACTGCACGACGCTGCGGCTGGACATCTTCCGCGCCCTTCCGGGTTTGGGTATCGCCCGATACGGCAACCCGCTCTGGTTGCGGCTGAAGACGGCCGGCATGACAGATCCGGGTATGCTGGTCTTTGACCTGCCGCTCAACGCGCCGGCGCCCAACGGCCTGGGCTTCCCCGATGACTTCTTCGCTGCCCAGATGCTGGCGTTTGAGTTCCGCGTCTACGGTTGGGGCGGAACTGCGGAACTGGACGGCCGGTACACCGTGCTGGGGGCCGAAGTCTTCGAGTCCACCAACGATGCGGACACGATGATCACAAATGTCACGGTCTTCACCACGGAGCCGGATACGGGCGGTTTCTGCGGAGGTTGCGATCCGTCATCGCCCTGGCCGGGGCCGTGTGATGACAATGACCCGGAGACGCTGGATATCTGTCAGCCCCTGCAACAGGGGGGATGGGGCGAGTGCTATAACATCCCGATGGCTCCGTGACGAGACCATGAGGTCGATCGCGACGAGAGGAGAACGAGAGAAGCATTGGTAGCCTGGGTGATCCCGAAAACCTTGGGGGCCCAGGAGCGAGTGAGAGGATATACAAAAGGAGAGAGAGATGAGAAGGACGGCTTCACTGATAGTGTGCTTGTGTATCGCAGGCGCGGCCTCACCCGCCTCCGCCCTGATGCTCTATGGTGTTTCCCATGATGAGGCGATCTGGCAGATCGACAGGTCCAGCGGCACGATCGCCCTCTACAAGAACACCCCTGGCATCAAGTGGTTCGGGGCAACCGACGGCCCCACCGAGGAAACCTTCTTTGCCACGTCGGAGGGCGGATCCTTGTTCCGAATCGATATCGCGGCTGACACCATTACACCGATCGGTGCCTATGGCGGCAGCCTGATGATCAAGAGCCTGGCCTACGCGGAACCGGAATCGCCTACCGTTGGCGGTGTTCTCTACGCCTCGGATTACCAGAAGCTGTATAGCATCGATGTGAATACCGGCGTCGCCACCTTGATCGGTCCGGTTGTCGGCGGTGCCGGCGACATATTCATCGGGATCTGGTCGATGGATTATGATCCGGTGGCCAAGGTGTTGTTTGTTGTTAATCAGGTCGCGACGACGTCGAAGCTGTACAGCGTCAATCCCGCCGACGGGTCGGCTACTCTGATTGGCGAGATCAGTGGGGGCGCGGCTCATCCCGAGGCGCTCGCGGACATCTGGTACGACCACGACTCGGGCAAGATGCTCGGGATCAGCCAGGTGAGCGGGCAGTTGTATGAGCTCAACACGGCGACCGCTCAGGTAACGGCGATCGGCACCGCCCCGGGCGAGAATATCCTCGGCCTCGGTGGCGCGATGATTCCCGAGCCAGGCATGCTGATGTTGCTCGGGCTTGGGGTGCTCGGCCTTCTTCCGACGGCTCGGCGACACCGACGGTAGTCTGACTCATCCTGCGATTCGCGCCGTGGGGCCTTTCCCGGCGGTGATCGCATTGATGTACCCCGCGGGCAAAACCAGCGGGCAGAGCGTAATCATCATCCAGTAGGCTTACGCCGAAGACCGGCCGGTCCGTGCAAGGGAGCATCGACCGGCTGGTTCTTTCTTTGGCGTCAGCACGCCTCTGGGCTGGGTGCCCCATTCATCCGAGCGGAGCGAAGCCGGATGGGTGGGGTCTTGACGAAGGATCGGTCGGAGATCCTTCTCACTGGTGCTGATCCAATGACCGGCCCGCCCACCTGCCATCGCCACCACTGCGTTTTCCGGGTTTCAGACGAGCTCGTTCGGCCGTATACTGCTGTACGTGCGAGCCCGCAGTTGCCGACTCTTGACGAAGGGACACTGATGGCTGCATTGCAGGTCTACCCGAAACTGGCGCAGTTCAGCGGAAGCAAGGATCTTCTTGCTCGCTGGGCGGAGTTGGGATGCGATATCCCTTGTGACGACCGAAACCTGACCGCTGCCGAGGGCTCGCCGTTGGCAGAGCCGATCAGCGTATTCGGCCGTCGTCTGAGTAACCGCTGGTGCATCCATCCCATGGAGGGCTGGGACGGGACGCCCGATGGACGGCCGTCGGAATGGACCCGGCGCCGATGGCAGCGGTTCGGGCAGAGCGGAGCCAAGCTCATCTGGGGCGGCGAGGCGGTGGCGGTTCGCCACGACGGGCGAGCCAATCCCAACCAGCTCTGGATCAACTCAGACACCCAGGGCGATATCGCGGCTTTGCGAGAAGTCCTCGTTAGTGCTCATCGCAAGGTCATGGGCACCAGCGACGACCTGCTCATCGGCCTCCAGTTGACCCATTCCGGCCGATTCTGCAAGCCGAACGACAACAGGCGAATGGAGCCTCGCATCGCCTACCATCACCCCATTTTCGACGCCCGCTTCGGAATCAGGCCCGATGACGACGCAGTCATGTTCAAGGACGATGAGCTGAAGCGGCTCATGGACGATTTCGTCGCAGCCTCGAAGCTGGCGGCCGGGGCAGGCTTCGATTTCGTCGATCTCAAGTGCTGCCACGGCTATCTCGGACACGAGCTGCTGGGCGGCCATACGCGGCCGGGAGCCTTCGGCGGCTCTTTCGAGAACCGAACCCGATTCACACGCGAGCTGATCGGCCGCGTCCGGGCCGAGGTCCCCGGTCTGCACATCGGTGTGCGGCTGAGCGCATTTGACTTCGTGCCCTTTGAGGATGATCCGGCGACCCGGTCGGCCGGCCGTAAGGGAGTTGGCGTACCCGCTCGTTTCGATCACTGTCTCCCGTATCGATACGGCTTCGGGATTAACCCGCACAACCCCCTCGAATACGACCTGAGCGAGCCGATCCGTTTCCTGGAGGTGCTGGCCAGCCTGGACGTGAACGTGGTCAACATTACCTGCGGCAGTCCGTACTACAACCCGCACATCCAGCGCCCCGCGTATTTCCCGCCGTCGGACGGTTATCAGCCGCCAGAGGACCCGCTGGTCGGCGTGGCTCGCCAGATCGACGTTGTTCGGCAGCTCAAGCAGCGGCTTCCCGGGATGGTCCTTGTCGGGTCCGGCTACACGTATCTGCAGGAGTTCCTGCCGCTGGTCGGCCAAGCCGTTGTTCGAAAGGGATGGGTCGATTTCATTGGCATCGGGCGAATGGTGCTGAGCTACCCTGAAATGCCGGTCGACTCGCTTGAGAAGGGGGCACTCGACACCAAGCGGATCTGCCGCACGTTCAGCGAGTGTACCACCGGGCCGCGCAAGGGCCTGATCAGCGGTTGCTTCCCGCTCGACGAGACCTATCGCCGGTCGGAAGCGGGACAGAGGCTGAAGGAACTCAAGAAGGCCGACGAGGCCGGCGGGCCGTGAAACTTTAGGCGGGGAGTCGGTACGGCTTTTCAGAACCGCGACTGTGAGGGAGCGGCGCGTGCTCCTTCAGAACCGCGACCGTGAGGGAGCGGCCGTGTGGTGCTCGTGTTTCAGAACCGCGACCGTGAGGGAGCGGCCGTTTGCGATGTGGCTGGTTCGTGCACGCCACGTCGTGGCCTGGCCCCTCGCTCACGCTCGGGGTTCTGAAAACACGATGACGGTTTCAGAACCGCGACCGTGAGGGAACGGTTCCCGTGTGATGTGGCCGCCTTCCGGTCCGGCCTGTCCTTTATCGACTCGCGAGGGTTGGTCAAGAGCCCCTCGCTTACGCTCTGGGTTCTGGGAGAGCTGCCTGAACTGTCACGGACACCAGGCCGGCCGACGCGAGATCAAACATGTACAAGCTTTCCTGGCCTAACCGCGTGACGATGACCAGGATCTTGCTGGCAGGGCCGTTCGTCGTGGCTCTGCTACACCTGCAGGATCCGCATTGGAGGGAACTCGCCCGCTGGTCGGCGGTGGTCGTGTTCGGACTGATGGCAGTCAGTGACAGCCTTGACGGCTACCTGGCTCGCCGCCTGAAGGCCGAGAGCGCCCTGGGCAGGTTTCTCGACCCGCTGGCCGACAAGCTCGTGGTGTTATGCTCGGTCGTGCTCCTGTCCCGCGAAAACACCAGCGTCCCCGGCATGCAACTCCCCTCGACGGTCGCCGTGATCGCCATCGGCAAGGACCTGATCATCGTCGTCGGCTTCTGCATTATCTACATGATCACCTCCAGCATCTACATCGAGGCAAAGCGCCTGGGCAAGTGGTGTACGGCCGCCCAGTTGGTCATGGTCATCGCCATTCTCATCTCGCCGAACCTCCCCGGGCCGCTCAAGTGGGGACCGGTGATCTTGTGGTGGGCGGCCTCGCTCCTGGCAATCGCGACCGTGATCCAGTACTTCAAAATGGGCCTGCATTTCGTCGGTCGCCATGAGTCCCAAAAACCCGCATAAACGGTTAGTCATCTCTTTTTACAGGGCAGCATAAACCCTCTTAGTAGAGTTTCGGCAGCGCCATTGGCCGACGGGCGGCATCGTCCGGGCGGAGCAGAGCGAGGCCAGACCCGTCCGGTGCGGTCCCTCGTACAGAGCCGGACGAGCCGGGTCTCGATGACAGACCCGCCGCTTGAACGGGCAAAAGCATTCCCAAACCAGTGTTGCAGGTCAATGGTCGCCAAGCAGTTGCCCACGATGTCAGCCTCTTGCCCATCTTTCCCAGATAGCCCAGGTTTGGCTTTGTTTGGCGCGGGCAGTCTGTCAGCGTTTAGCATTCAGCACTTGGCTTTCAGCCAGACGAGGTCGGGGAGACTCTGGATCCGGCTGAGAGCCGATCGCTGATGGCTGGTCGCTGTCTCTTTGGGTTCGTTCCGCAAAACGAGCGGTCGGTCCTTCGACACGGCTCGCTCGACCTTGCTCGGCATAAGATCGGGGCAATCGACCGGTGTGAGCCATCGGCCGGAGGAGGTTGGTCTTCGGTTTTCAAAGATCACGCAGAGTGTCTCTGCCGGTTCGGAAGGGGATAACACGGGTGGTGCTCCGGAGGGGAAGGATGAAGGCGGAAGGCTGAGGGATGCGTCGAGACAGGGAATGACCAATGAAACCGGAATGACGAAGTCCGAACGCCCAGTCAAATCCGAAGGACGAATGGAACCAGAACCGCGGTGATGGATCGGCCGCGAAGAAGCTCAGAAGGCTCAAGAAACGGGGTGGGCGGAGATTGACAGACCGCGGAATACGCGGAAGCGAGCGGAGTAGTGATCAGTTCTCGGTTGGTCGGGTCATGCCCCGCCCGCCGCGTTGCTGCTGACAGCCAAGAGCTCATTGCTGAAAGCTTCTTCATATTCCAGCAACCAAACCTAGCCCGCCTTCTGCTCCTGAAAACCAGGTACGTTCCCGTTGCATTGTTCCGTTGCGTTGTTCAACCACTGGCAACGGGCAGCACCAGCCCAACGAGCGGAGAGCTCGACGGTCCAATAACACAATGCCTTGGGAGGCTGGCAGACGAACGGACGGAGAATCCTCCCACCGCCCTTGAATTCAACTCGCTGCGTGAATAGAAACTATGTGGCCCGCATCAAGGCGGCTGGAGCATTCGTCCAGCGAGAGGCGGGGTGGGGAGAGAGCAGGAATCCGCAACGACCGCAAAAGGCTGAGCGGTGACAGGCGGGATGACGCGTCCTGTTCCGTCTTGCCAGGGCAATTCACGTGTGCCCGCGGCGGCTGACCTCGGAGTCGACAGTCGGTGGCTTGGGACGCCGGCCGCTAGGCCCGGGCGTTAAACCCATCAGCCTCCAATCTCTTCCCATTCTCCAACTGACTCCGCGTACCGCGCGCTCCAATGGGGGGAGAGAAGCAGATGCCGTGCATCTTGTTGGTTCTGTCGATCCTGGCGACACCGCTGGTCGCGCCGGCCCAGTTCGCGTCGCACTTGGATATTCCCTACGATCAGATCGAGGGCGTCGATCCCAACCTGCTGAGCCTGGATGTGTTCACGCCGGTCAGCGACGGACCACATCCGGTCATGGTCATGGTTCACGGAGGAGGCTGGGCCTTCGGCGACAAGACATTTCACGCACCCACTGACATCAAATGCGTGTTCTTCACAACGCAAGGCTACCTGTTTGTCAGCATCAATTATCGGCTCGCCCCCGCCGCGCAGCATCCCACACAGATCCAGGACGTGACCAAGGCCTTGGCCTGGGTCCACGATCACATTGCCGACTACGGCGGTGATCCGGACCGCATCTACCTGATGGGGCACTCGGCGGGGGCCCATCTGGCTGCCCTGGCTGTCACCGATGAATCCTACCTTGCCGCCCAGGGCAAGCCCCTGTCGATCATCCGGGGTGTGATCCTGTTGGACGGCGGCTATGACCTGCCCCTGGGCTACAGGACGTCGGTCTGGTTGTTCAAGAGACTCCTTGTCGATGCGTTCACCCGTGACGCGGCTGTTCGGCGCGACGCGTCCCCGATCAGCCACGCGAGCGCCGACAAGGGAATCCCGCCGCTTATCGTGTTCCACCTCGGAGGTCGCCCGCTGTCCACGCTGCAGGCCAATCGGTTTGCGGATGCCTTGGTAACAGCCGGAGTGGAGGTGACGATCGTACCCGTCTACGGCATCTCGCACTGCGCGCTGGAGTGCAATATCGGGACCCCCGGCGACATGCCCACGCAACGAATCATGGATTTCCTGGCCTTTGCAGCCGAACGCCAGACGGCCTCCGACCTGGACAATCAGTAGTCTCCGCCTTCGCAAGCCGTTTGCCTGTTGCCGTTCTCAACTGACGGACCTAGAGTTCTTCGTGCCGCCTTCGGTCGGCGACTCACCCGTACGTGTTTAGCGTGCTGGGGTCTGGCTCTTTTTGCCCAAATGCGGTTCGCGGCGCAATTTGGAGAGGTTGGCTCAGTCCG
>CAZTQK010000251.1:0-9435 GCA_964615635.1 uncultured Planctomycetales bacterium | reverse complement strand
TCTCATCATAGCCTGCGTCAGGTGCTCCCGCCATCGGCCGTCCGAGCCGCGATCGAGTACCAGCACGCACGTTGCCCGGTCCGAGTCGAGCTCAACCATCGCATTGCGAGGGTCGATCGAGAGGTTCTCGTACTCCCTCCATTGACCGCCCGAGAAGTCCAGTACATGAACACCGCCCGCGTCGTTCGTTGTCGACGATGACGGCATGATAAGAATGCCCGGCTGGAACGGGGTAATCAAGACGGCCCTCGACTGCCGCAGGTCCTGGCCGTCCAACGACAACAAGGCCTTCATGCCGGTACCGCGTAGCAGCGGATCCTTGCCGATGGAGGCCTCGCCGAATGCGTCGACCGCCACGACCTTGCCGTCATCCGAGACAGCCGCCAGGGCCGGCCATCGATTTCTCGTTTTTAATGTCAGGCGGCCGGCGGCCGTCGGGATGACCACTTCCTGCTGCCCCTGATCCGTTCGGCAATTGAAGACCACGTGGACCGTGCCCTTGACCGTGGGTTGGGCCATGACGTGCAGCCACGGTTCGTTCGGCTCGATGAGCAGCGGCTTGACGGCGGTTGTTTCCAGGAACGTCGAGTAGACGCGGCGTCGAGCCTCCTCGGCAGCGGTGTTGCCGCTCAGCTCGGTCGGATCAAGGCACAGAAAGACGTTGTTGTGACGAACGAGCAGAGGGGTGTCGTCCTCTCGGGACTGGATGACCTGCGCACCCATCGGCCGCACGCGAATACACGGGTGCAGAGACGCGGCGGGGTTGTCCGGCTTGCTGGTGGATGAAACGCCGATGCCGGCTTCTGTCGGCCGCTCGATGTCCGGATACTCCTCCGCAACGAACTCAACCCCTGCCAGCTCCTTCAGACGCTGCGTTCGATTCCGCTTGCGGTTCTCGTCGTACGAGATGTCGCCGGTCAGCAGGATGTGTACACCTCTTCTCGCAAGGGTCAGAAGCTGCTGGTACGTTTCGTCACCAAGAGAGAAGGGCGACGGGTATATGATGGCTTTCGTGTCGTCCGGCACGTCCGCCAGGTGGCGGTCGTCGATGACGTTGAAGTCGTAATGCAGGCCGAGCAGGTTCTCGAAGCAGCGGTCGGCCACGTCTCGCCCGACGGCCTCGAAGTTGCCCAGCCGCAGGTTGTTCGGGACGCAGACAGTCAGCTCTGGAGCAACGTAACGCGGCGTGAAATGCCGCCAGATGAGCGACTGATTGCGGTGGACGTACGCCACGTCTTTCGGGACAAGTTGGTTCGGATAGAACAACCCCCATGGGAAAACAGAGTCCTGCGCATCCTGCAAGCACCAGTTCTGGACCTTACCAGCGCCCATGCCCAGCGCGTAGTGTGCGACTGCCATGAACAGTTGAATCTGCTCTTCTTCGCTGCGAACGATGTGGTAATCGGTCGCGCCGTTTTCAATGCTCCAGGCCGGATGCGTCTTGACGCCGTACTCGCCCAAAGCGACCCCCTTGCCGCGAACCCGCAGGTCGTTAAACCGGATCTTGAGCGGCAGAATGTCGATGTCCTTACCCGGCGTGCTGAAGAAACCGAAGTTGCTGACATCCTGACCGTCGATGGTCTGAATGAGATCCATCCCGCCAAAGGGGATCTGATAGTACTCCGAGGTGATCGGATGTTGGGTGTCGTGTTTACGGATAGCCGCGACGTGCGACTCGTTCCATCGCCGGGTGAGCCAGTTCTGGAACCTCATGCGGTCGACGATGGCCGTGTCGTTCCACTTGCCGCTGTCCGCCGGCCAGAAGACAAGACCACCCAGTTCCGCGTTGACCGACGTCGGCGCCCATGCCGCTCGCAGCTTGTCCGTTGTCTCGTAGCGATCCTTGAGCCAGCGGTTCCAGAGGATCTCGACCTCCTTTGGATGTTGGCCGAGCATCATCTGATAATCGCCGTTGATGTAGTACAGCAGCGCCGGCAGATCCTTGAATCGCTCGGCATACTGGGCGCACAAAGCGCTCTGCCTGGCCAGCATCTCATCGCTGACCGCAACATTGTGCCCAATGAGCATGCCGGGCATGTACACCAGACCCTGACGCTGCGACAACTGGCCCATGGCGCGAAAATCCCGCCAATCATCCTCGGTCATTTCCCAGTTCGGGCGGACGTGGTTCAGGTTTTCGTACAGATCCAGGCCGATGTCCACGCAGGCCTGCATGTCCGCCGCCCAAGTCAGCGGATTGCTGTATGACGACTTGTACGTGTAAGCATAAGCGTCCGTGCCAAAGAGGAACATGGGGCGCCCGTTCACAGTGAAGTAGTTGTCCTTGAATCGCAATTCGGGCCCGGCCTTGATCGCAGCATCGCTGTCGACCACGAAACCTGTGACCATTTCGTCGATGATGGATCTTTCCGCGTGGCCCCTGGGCGGTTCGAGGATCGCTCTGACCTCATACAGGTTTTGCGGGGTCTCGGGAATCGTGATTTGAACGGCAATCTCCTCGGCCTTGCCCGCGGGGACCGTCACGACGTATTCCTGGCGAAGGAGCGGCATGCTCTCCAGTTGCCGAGGGTCAGTCTGTCTGCCGGCCGTGATGATGGTGATCTTGACCCGGCTTGCCGACCGGCCGCGGTTGTCGATAGCGACCGAAGCCGTCGCCTGTTCGCCAGGCTTGTAGAATCGATGGTCGGTCTTGAGGTTTCGCAGGAACGTCTTGGCTGTCATGAATCGCGCCGCATTCGCCAAACCCTGGGCCATCGGGCCGTGACCTTCGGGAAACAGATCGACATTGTCGACGCCGAAATAGGCCCAGCATGACCCTGCATAGTGACCGTTGTAGTGGACGAGCATCGCCCCGGCGGCCCCGCGGGGACGGCCATAGCGGTCAACGGCCTCCACGAGCGGAATCCAGCGGGCATTGTTGCCGCCGATCACCCCGGAGGCCGCCCAGCCTGTCAACGGTTGAGACACACCGATCTCACCGGAAAGAAATCGCTGCCCGGTCGTTGTGCGGATTCCGACGGCGCGTTTGAGCGGATACGAGGCGTCGAACATCCCGATCTGTTCAGGTGCTACGACCAGCCCGTCCATCGGCTTGCCGGTGGAGGTGTTCATTGGACGGACTCGGCCTCCGGTGACGTCCGACAGGCGGATGTCATCAAACCAGGCGGTGCCGTGCGTCTGGTAGAGGCCGAACTTGACCACCAGTCGCTCGACATTGGGCGCGGTGGTGACGATCAGCTTGTGATGTGTCCAGTTGGTGGTACCGCGAGCCACGGCAAAGTCGTTGAAGGTCACAAGCTTGCCCTGGCCGTCGTGCTGATACAGGGCGATGTAAGCCATGCCCGTCTCGACGATCTTTTCCGATCGAAGCCAACCGGAGACCTTGTACATGGTGCCGGGTTTGCAGGACACCTCCTGCCAAAACGTCGGTCCCTTGTCGGCGTCTCCCGGCCGCACGACCGCCTCGGCACACCACTGGCCTTCCTGTGGCGACTCGCGCACGAGCAGGCAGTTAGGCGAGGTGCGAGTCCACTGCCCGGCGGACGCACGGCCGGGTTCTGCCAGTCCTTGCACACCTTCCATGTCGCCGTTGGCGATGAGGGACCGATCCTTGCGCGTGGCCTGCTCCAGGCGAGTGTTGCAGAGATCCTCCTCCCTCTGCCACTGTCCGTTCTCGAAGCGCAGCAGGTGATTGAAGGCGTATCCTCCCATAGTAATCAGACTGCCATCGTCACGGAGAAACTGGACGACATTGTCGCGGGCTTCAACTGGAAAGCTCTCGCCGGTCGGCAGGACGAGAATATCGAAAGCTGTTGGATTGAGAATGCTCTGGTCCGCCATCTCCCTGGCCGAGATCAGCCGCGTGTGCAGACCGGCCTGCCGCAAGATGGCCGCGATTGTCTCGGGCGACGACGCTGCGCCTTTGATCGGCATGTCCGGCTCGTGCAGGATCGCAGCAGCAGGCCGGGCGGCTGGTACCGGCTGAGTCGCCGGCTGCCCGAACGCCTGCACTCCGATGAGCAGTATCCAAAGAACACAGAAAGACCGCGGGGCAAGCTGCATGCATCACACTCCTTGTCGGTTCGCGCCGACTGCGTCACGGCCACGATAGTAATGGCAATGAGCATTTGGTACCATGCAGGCCGTGGACATCCCGGTTGCCGGCGGCGGCAACACGCTCATCTGCGGTTTCCTCGACGAGGTGGTCTCATGCACATCTCCTGTTCACCGTTCGTTCGGGGCGGTGTGTGGTCTGGTGTCATCGCTGCCTACATCGTGTCCTGTGGCTTGGCGGCGCCTTCTTCTGAGCAGAAGGCCGCGGCTGCGATCGAGATCGTGCGCGACGGGAAGGCTGTGGCCTACGTCGTTGTTCGCCCGGACGCGCATGTCATGGAGAAAGACGCGGCTGATGACTTGCGCTGGGCGGTCGGAGAAGCCACAGGAGTGAAGCTGGAGCAGCACGACTCGGTTCGCCCGGATGATACGAGAACGGCGATCCAGATCCTCAGCCTCGCGCCCGATGCCGTTGCACTGGCCGAGGTCGCCGGCAGACCGGATCTGCCTTATGACGGGGCGGTCGTCGAGGTATTTGACGAGGGGCTTATGATCCGCGGCCAGACGCCGGCTGGCACAGCCAACGCCGTGGCGACCATCCTGATGGACGACATCGGCGTTCGGATGTACTACCCGCATCCGCTTTTCACGATTGTGCCGAAGGCAACCGGCATCCGTATTGCGGGACGCGTCTGCAGGCCGTCATTCGCGTATCGCCGCTGGAGCGGTCTGATCGGAGCCGAAGCCGCCGCCTACGTCCGCAGGAACCGCCTGAGTGACGGCCGTGTCCCTGTTCCGCGGTGGGGTTTTGGCCACAACCTGTCGAGCATCATTTCGGTCGCCCAGCACGGCAAGGATCATCCTGAATACTTCCCGCTTCGCGACGGAAAACGGCTGATTCGCGGCAGCAACGCCGGCGACACGCCTCAGCCGTGCTTCACCAACCCCGACGTGCTCCGGCTGAGCATCGAGGCCGCCCGCACGTTCTTTGATCAGAACCCGAAAAAGGATACCTTCTCGCTCTGTGTGAACGACAACCCCTGGTACTGCGAGTGCCCGAACTGCTCGGCGATGGACGCGCCCCATCGTGATATCCCTGTCGGAAGGCAGTACTCGGAAAGCTACTTCGACTACGTGAGCAAGGTGGCCGAGGCGGTCGCCCAATCGCATCCCGGCCGTCACGTGGGCGTCTATGCATACTGGAACGTCGAACAACCACCGCGAAACCGCAAGAAGCTCCCCGACAACGTCATCGTTGCCCTGACGCAGGACATTCTTCAGCACTACGATCCGGCATACCGTGACAAGGATCGAGCCCTGCTCGAGTCGTGGGGCGGATACGCGAAGAACCTGAACACCTACGTGTACTACGGTCTGGGCTGGTTCACGCCGCGCACCTCACCCAGGCTCGTGGCCGATGACCTGCGGTTCGGGGCCGCCAACGGCGTTAAGGCCATCTACTGCGAGGCCTATCCCTTCTGGGCCTGGAGCGGCCCCATGCACTATGTGGCCTCGCGCCTGCAGTGGGATGTGGACCAGAACCTGGACAAGATCCTCGACGAGTTCCATCGCGATTGTTTCGGAGAGGCAGCGGCAGAGATGCGAACGTACCATGACGCGTGCGAGAAGTACTGGACGCGTGCCAGGGCCGGCCGATGGTTCGAGGGACTGGACAATCTCGCCCCCGAGGAGGCCATGGCCGATCTCGGATTGCTGCGCGCGTCTCGCCGATACCTGGACGCGGCCTCGGCGAAAGCCAAGGAGCCCAAGGTTCGCGAACGCATCGCCTGGATCAAAAAGGGCTTTGATTTCTCCACCGCCGTGGCAAGGGCTTTCGAAGCCAAGAAGGCTCCGAGCGACGCCGCTGGCCGGTTGATGTCGGCAGCGGAGCTGGTGAACACGGCCCATGCTCAGCTTCTTGCCGAGCCTGCATATGCTCACAGTTACTACAAGGCCGGCGACCGTTTCAATCGCAAATGGCAAGGCTGGCTGGACGCCTCGCTGAAGACGCTTCGGATCGCTCCGAAAAGCGGCACACCGGCCGCTACACGAGCCGCCGGGATTGTGCCTCCCGATTGACTGCCGGAAGCGGGCCGACTCCAACCGCCAATCCGTCGCGTGCCTATGGCTCATAACTCTCTACCGCACTGTAGATTGGCGGCGGCCAAGAGCCCGCAAGACACAAAAACTCGAAACCAGAATCGGCCCAACGGGCTGACGCTGGTATACTGCAGTGAGACACGGCTCGGCGGCGTAGCCGTCCGAGGTCAAATGGGAAACGTCGATCAATATGGACCGGGTCACCCCGGCGGAGTGCCAGCTTTATGAAGAGACTGGTCGTTTTGAGTTTCCTGGTGATCAGCTCGAACGGTGCTTACGCTCAACCTGACGAAAAGGTCTGGACCCGGCTTGCGGGTACGAGCACCCTTGATGAGGGCTACGCTGTGGCGGCAGACTCATCCGGCAACTGCATCATCGCGGGGGCGACGCAAGGTTCATTGGGCGGGGGCAATGCCGGACGCTACGACCTGTTCGTTGGCAAGTACGACGCGACGGGAGACCTGCTGTGGATGAGGCAGCGGGGAACCGGCGAACGCGATTTTGCGTATGGCGCTGCAACTGATGCCTTGGGAAACATCTACGCGACAGGTTACACCGGCGCTGCTCTGGACGGCCAATCACACCTGGGCAAGTGGGATGCATTTTTGACCCAATTCGGCCCGACGGGCAACTGGCTCTGGACAAGGCAGATCGGGACAGGCCAGGACGATGAAGGGTATGCGGTTGCCACGGATGCTTCAGGCGATATCTACATTACCGGCTACGTCCGGGGCGACCTCCACGGGCAAACCCGCGTGGGGTCGGCAGATGTTTTCATCTGCAAGTACAACTCGTCCGGCACGCGATTATGGACCCGACTGTTCGGTTCGATAGAAATCGACCAGGCCTGGGCGATCACCTGTGATGCTTCGGGGAATGTCTTCGTCACGGGCTACTGTCTGGGCTCCATCGAAGGCTACCCCTACTTGGCCAACGGCGATCTTTTCCTGGCCAAGTACGACACCGACGGAACCCGGCTCTGGTTGCGTCAGTGGGGTACGGTTAACGCCGAGCACGGTTATTCCCTGACGACGGACGCGTCCGGAAATGTCTACCTTTCCGGGTACACCACGGGCGAGCTCTACGATTCTCGAATGGGCGGACGCGACGTCTGCCTGGCCAAGTTTGACGCGTCTGGAAATCCGCTCTGGGGCAGACAGTTCGGCACCAACGAGCACGATCAGGGATGGGGCGTGGCAATGGGTGCTGACGGGCACATCTACTTGTCGGGGCAAGTGGCGGGGGCGATTCATGGGAACGTCCACCAGGGCGGCTTGGACGTGTTCTTGGCCAAATATGACACAACAGGAACCCGCTTGTGGACAGCGCAGGTTGGATCGGCCGGCAACGATTGGGCCAGGGGAGTGGCAAGAACCGTCCAGAGCGTCACTTACCTTGCCGGCACGACCGACGGCAACCTTGACGGCATCCCGAACCACGGTAGCACCGACGTGTTCGCCATGAGGTTCAGCCCCGCCCCGGCTGAGCCGACCGATGCTCTGGCGGACCCGGCGGAAGTCTGCAGCGGGAACTCATCGCAGCTCTCGGCCACTCCGGGGAGCGGCGGCGATACCGTCGAGTGGTTCACCGCCAGTTGCGGCGGCACAGTGGTCCCCGGCGGCCAGTCACCCGCGGTCACCCCGAGTGTAACCACCAGCTACTACGCCAGAACAAGGGACTCCGCCACCGGCCTGACCAGCAGCACGTGTGCCGCCGTGACGGTTACCGTGAACATGCCCGTACCACCGGACCTGGACCAGGATTGCGACGTGGACGAATTCGATTACAGCCTCTTCGTTGCGTGCGTCTCAGGACCGACTGTGCCTTTGGGGCCAGAGTGCCAGAGCAGCGATTTCGATGGTGATGATGATGCAGATCAGACCGATTTCGGCATCCTCCAACGATGCTACAGCGGCGAGGCCGGCACACCCGATCCGTGCTGTGTGGATTGATCCAGAAAACACTCGCACACCTGTCTTTGTCGAAGGCTGAGGTGCATCGGGGCCAATCAGTCCCCTTGTCGTCGGCGGCCCCCGAAACGGGATCTCCGACGTTTCGACATCCGCGTTTCATCTGTCCGGCAAGACGATCCGGAAGTAGAAGTAGTCGTGATTGACGGGGAACAAGCAGTCGATGACGTTGTTCTGCGGTGAACCGCCCCGCGGGCAAGACACGGCCAGGCCTGCGTAGGTTGGAGCCGCGCCGGTGGGGAACTGATGCTCCTTGAACAGCCGGTAGTGCAGACCGGCCGTGTCGGTGGCGCGCCAGATCTGCACGCGTGCGGCCTCCTTGTAGGGCATGGCGATGATGTAGTGGACGCCGCCTCTGGACTGGGCCATGCGCATCATGTATCCGCCCTGGAATTCAAGCAGGTCGTTGTAAGTACAGGTTTGCCGGGCATTGAAGACGGCGTGACGGAGGAAAGTGCCCGCCTTGCCGTTGTTGTTGCTCGACGCATAGAGGACATGCAGGTTCCCGCTTGCGTCAATGTAGGCGTCGCCCTGGTAGTTGTTCTGCACGGTCGGATACAGGCGTGCCTGGATGTCGTACACCGCCTTTTCCACGTCGACTGCCGTGTATTCGGGCGAGGCCAGATCGTTGATGTAGAACAATCGCAGCTCGTCCCAGACGTACTTCGCCTGCACCTTGTTGTCCGCAAACGCTTGGGCAAGGCCGGCGGCCGCTGTCGTGATGTCGCGTTCCGAGAGAATGACCATGCCGCCCCGCCCGCCGGCGAAGCAGTAGTTGTAGCAGTGGCGGTATCCCAACTCGGCGACAGTGGCGGTGGGCATCCACTTCATGGCGGTCAGATCGAAGGCCAGCCAGGCGAAGTAGCCCGGGGCATCGCCGCCGCTGTACACGGCGTAGATTCTGCCGCGGACCGTGTCGATAGCAGCCGCGATGTAGCCGAAGTTGTTGCCGCCATTGAAGGGGATACTCGCAGGGTAATCGTCAATCGTGCCGGTTTTGCGATTCAGGTGATGCACGCCTATTGAAGCATGCTCATTCCGGTTGACGAGCACGCTATGGCCGCTCAGGACATAGATTTCCCCGTCGGCGCTGCACAGGACGTGTACGCTGTTGCTGCCGGAGACGGCAGTGGGCATGGCATGAAGAAGGGTGGCCTTCCCCTCATGGATTCGGACAAGGTGGATAACCGTGTGGTCGTTCTTGTCCTTTCCGAGGTAGGTGGCGTAGGTTCCGTGAGAGGTATGGCAGATGCGGTTCTGCGTGCCGCCGTGGATGCCCCCGTCGCAGGAGCCGGCACCACAGGCGGCGCGCAGATCCAGTAGAGCGGAAATGAAAACGGTGTCGGCGGCC
>CAZTQK010000250.1:0-9493 GCA_964615635.1 uncultured Planctomycetales bacterium | reverse complement strand
GGGCTTTGGCCTTGGCTGCTGATTCCTTGTTGCTCGTTGCCACGCCCACCAGCCGTGTACGCAGCGGCGGCGGATCGTAGAACAAGGGAATGTTCAGGTGCGCGTAAGCATGCACCTTCCCAATGAACCCGAACCCGAGAATCGCCACACCCAGCGGCCGGTCCGTTTGCATGTCCTGTCTTCCCAATAGGTTACAGCCTGGAGGTCATCCGCCTGCCCGGCAAACGCGGTTCGGGCAAATCATACGTCAAAGCCTGGTGGCCGGCCAATCGACGCGCGGTGCTTGTCTTTTGTTGTCGGGCTGCACAGACCGAAACCGAGGGGGTGCCTCACAGGCCCGTAACTTCTTGGAGGAGTACAAGATAGGGTCACTGCCTTGCGGCGATTCGTCTTTCCCGGAATCGAGGTTCTCACGGGTGAGGGCTTCGTGTTATACTGAAGCAGCTAGTTGCGGAGTAACAGCTTGATTTCCCCGTGGTTCAGCCAACACCGGGGCGAGATTTCCTGGAGGCACCGACGTGGCTCACGCCGTACCCAGATGGTCTGTGTTTCCCTGTGCGGCGCTCTGGTTGTCAGTCACGACGGCCGCTTTGGCTGAGTCCCATCACGTCTTCGGGATCCATTTCTGGGACTACGGAGCCAACGTCGACGTGATGAGCCACGAAGGCGGGTGGGACGTCGAGGCCAACCTCGGCAGCGACGGGGTGAACACAACCCGTTACGAGGACATCGTTGGGGAGGGTTTCACTGTCGTCCAGCGATTGGACTGGAAATGGGACCAGACAGTGCCGACGACCTCCGCTGAGCAGGACACGTTTGCCAGCCAGTGCCGCAACAATTGGGCCAACAAAATCAAGAAGTACTGCCGACACTACTGCATCGGCAACGAGATGGAGTTCTTTGTCACCGTACCCGAGTATGTGGCCGCGTTCCAGAAGGTCCGTGCGGCCATCAAGGCCGAGCAGCCCGAGGCCCGGGTGATCATCGGACATTTCAACGACACCGGGAATGCCCGGCAGGCGATGCAGGCCCTCGGCCGCGACGGTTACGACGGCGTGGCCATTCACACGTCGAACGACGTCCCTACCGGTCTGCTCAACATGCTCGATGATCCGACCCTGCACGGCGGCCAGAGCGCCCGCCCCGAAGTCGGCGTGTACATAACCGAATGGGGATGGCTGAAAGACACCAACCCCAACGCCATGAACGTGATCCGTCAGTTCTACCAGGACCTGGGCGCCTCCAATGCCGGTCGCAGCCGGCAGGTCTTCTGTGCCTGCTGGTTCGTCTACTGGCCGGCGGGAGCGTGGAGCAGCTTCAGCCTTCAACAGTCTGTGATCGACAACCCGGCGTTCGAGGCGGCGACCGCTCTTGGGACGACCTTCAACTCGTACGCCAACAACCAGATCATGGCGAGCGGCCTCTATGCGGACATCTCTGACCCGGGCTCCAGCATCGCCGTCAGTTGGACAACAGACGTTGCTGCCCGGACCCAGGGCTGGTGGCGATTGCTCAGCGATCCGGAGGGACGGAGCACGACACTGAACTCATCGCTGACGACGACCCATTCATTCACCGTGGGGACATCCGCAAGCCGGGTCTACGAGGTGATGCCGATCTCGACACGAAACGACTACGGCGACGTCGGCGGGCGGCGGTACCGGGTCAAGAGCGGGCCGTGGTCCTCGACGGTGCAGCAGACCGGCGCAGGCCGCGTGGTCGTCTCCTGGACCACTGACTGGCCGACTGATGCGACCGTCGAGTATGGCCCCACCACCGCGCTCGGCTCCTCGAAAGTCAGTTATCCGTTGTTGACCGAGCATGACGTCCAAATCACCGATCTGGCCCCGGGCCAGTACTACTACCGCATTCTGTCCAGCGAAGAGGTCTCAGACCCGAACGAGGCTCGGCTGTACATGCGCTCGCCGATTCGCACGTTCACGGTGGGCCAAATGGTGCCGGGGGACACGGACGGCGATTGCGATGTGGATCAGGAGGATTTCGGCCGGCTGCAGGCCTGCCTTTCGGGGCCGGGCGTGCCGCAGACTGACCCGGGTTGTGTGTTCGTCCGCATAGACGGCGACGACGATGTGGATTCGAGCGATTTCACGCTCTTTCGGGGATGTGTCAGCGGGCCGGGCGTCTGCGGCGATCCTGACTGTCTTTCCTGGTAGCTAGGCCGGCAACGTGGTTTGCGCACCATTACATGGAGTCAACAGAAATGAAGCATATCATGCGAATACCGACCTTCCTGCTGTTCGTCACGGCGGCTTCGACTATCTCACCTGCGTCGGCGCGAGCTGAGTCCATGCACGTCTTCGGCATCCACTTCTGGGACTGGGGCGCGAACGTCGACGTGATGAGTCATCGGACGGGCTGGGTTGTGGAATGCAATGCCTTGCATACAGGAGCCATGCCCAACGTCAGCGGCCGGTATGAGCCGGCCGTGGCCGAGGGCTTCACGATCTTACAGCGCCTGGATTGGGGCGACACACTGGAAACGGTGATGCCCGTCACCGAGGCCGATCAGAACACGTTTGCCCAGCGGTGCGGAAACTGGGCCAACGCTCTCAAGAACTACTGCCGCGTCTACTCGATCAGCAACGAAAACGAGTTTGTTCCGGGCATGACACCGACTCTGTACTCCTCGGGTTTCGTCAAGGTTCGCAATGCGATCCGGGCCGTCCAGCCGGATGCCAAGGTGATCATCGGGCACTGGAACAGCCAGAACAACGTGCGATCGGTCATGCAGATTCTTGGCCCCGACGGATACGACGGGATCACCGCTCATGTCGGCAGCGGCGTCCCCACGAGTATGCTCGACATGCTCGATCAGGAAAACGCCCGGCCGGGTGTTGGCGTATACATCACCGAGTGGGGCTGGGTCGCCGACACCAATCCGAACGCCATGTCGGTCATGCGGAGTTTCTACCTGGAGATCGGCGCTTCCAACTCGAGTCGTGCTCGCCAGGTCTACTGCGCCTGCTGGTATCTCTAGCCCGACTTCCTCGGCCAGACGTTCAGCCTCGAATTGCCCACGCAGTATGCTACTCCTGCGTTCGCGGCGGCCACCGCCCTCGGAACTTCGTTCAACTCGTACTCCGCGAAACCGGTGATTATGACCGACCTCATCGCGGATGTCCCCGACAGCGGGACGACCATCCCCATGAGGTGGAACACCAATGTCGCGGCCCGCCGGCAACTGTGGTGGACGCCGATCGGCACGTGGGGTTGGCAGAATGAGCGCTACACCCCCTTCAGCACGGCCGAGGGCTCAACTCACCAACTCACCATGGATGACTTGGATCCCGCAACCGTCTACGAAGCCAGCCCGCTGTCGACGAAGAAGGACTACGCCGACGCGGGCGGCAGACGATTCCGGGTCAAGAGCGGGCCGTGGTCTTCGCAGGCGGAGCAGAGCGGGCCGGGTCGCGTGACGGTCGCGTGGGCGACCGACTGGCCGACCGACAGCGTGGTTGAATACGGTCCGACGACCGCTCTCGGCTCGACGGCAAGCTCCGCAGCGATGGTCCTCAATCATCAGCTTGTGATCAGCGACCTGCCGACCGGGCAGTATTACTACCGGGTGCTGTCCAGCGAGGCAAACCCCGATGTGAACGGCGCTCGGATGTACTTGCGATCCCCAGTTCGCACGTTCAGCATCAGGCACTTGGTCCCCGGCGATCTCGACGAAGACTGCGATGTGGATCAGGTCGACTTCGGCCTCTTCCAGGCCTGCTACAGCGGCCCAGGCGTTGTCCAGGAGTCGCCGGAGTGTACGGGGGCCCGGATAGACCAGGACGACGATGTGGATGTGGACGACTTCGGGCTCTTTCTGGGATGTCTCAGCGGACCGGGCATCTGCGCCGACCCCAACTGCGCAAGCCAGTAACCCGCTCGCCCCAGAATACTCTCGGGGCTCGACCGAGAATCCATCCTCTGTCGCCGGGTGCCACTGCCGGTTTATCGCGATCCACGTCGAGCGGTTGGCCCGCCAGTGTTTCATTCGCGCGTTTGCAGGTATTCCCGCATCCCGGATAATCGCCCGGTATGAAACGCACGATTGCCACGCCGCCGGACTTCGATTTCCGCATGGCCGTCTGCTCGCACGGTTTCTTTGTGCTGGCGCCCAATACCTGGGACCCGGCCAAGCAGTCTTTGCGCACGATCGTCACCCTCGATGAGGATACGGCCGTCCCGGTCGTGATCCGCGAGACGAAGGCCGGGTCGAAGGCAGACAGACCCGGCATCGGTCTGGTCGTCTCTTGTCCCGCGGGTCTGTCTCCATCTCAACGGATGGCCGTATTGAGGGCGGTGTACCGCATGCTGCGGCTCAATGAGGATCTCTCCGGGTTCCACGAGCTCTGCCGGGCATCAGAGACTCATCGCCAGGCGGCCGAGATGCGCTTCGGCCGGTTGCTGCGCAGCGCTTCGCTTTTTGAGGACGTGGTCAGGGTCATTTGTACGTGCAACACCTCATGGGCACAGACGGTCACGATGGTACGAAACATCACGGATCTCTGGGGCGTGCCTGCCAAAGGCACGGCCGGGCGCGGTTTCCCGACGCCCGCTCGCCTGGCCGAGGTCTCACCGGCAACGTTGAGGAGGAAAGCCCGCGTCGGGTATCGAGCCGAATTCCTGCACCGGCTGGCCTGCGACGTCGTCGACGAAGAGGTCGATCTGGAGGCCATCGAGTCTTTCGACGGCTCATGCGACGAGTTGTGCCCCATCCTTCGGTCCATCCACGGCGTCGGCGATTACGCCGCCGCCCACTTGAGCATGCTGCTGGGACACTACAACCTGCTGGCGGTCGACACCGAACTGAAACGCTTCCTGACCCAGCGTCACCCCGGCCGGCGCTTCACCCCCGCCTCGCTCCGCACGTACTACGACCCCTGGGAGCCCTATCAGTTCCTGGCTTACTGGTACGAACTATGGAGCGACTACACCCACCGCCACGGCCAGTCCCATCAATGGGACCCCGCACAAGTCGGCCAGCGAATCACCGATCGGTGAGCGATCTGTCGGGTGCCACTGGCGGCTTGCCCGCCAGTGCCGGCTTCCGGGGGCCGGGGGCTGGGGGCCATGGCCACGGCTCTGCGTGGCCATGCCGAGTCAATCCGGAATCTCGAATCTCAGATCGTCGCTTCCGCAATGTGTGTGAAGTCAGGCAGGCGCGGTTGTAGGGCAGTGTCGATGTCGCCGCAATGGCCGAGACCTGCCGTCTTGCTGTCGTCATCGCCTCAGCAACCCTGCGACAGACTCAGGGCCTGCGCTTACGCTTTAGCATCGCCAGCCCGACCAGCAGCAACAAGACACTGCTTGGCTCGGGTGTGACGTAGATGCTCAGAACCGGGAACTCCTCGAAGGGGGTATCCTCCCACGTCTCCGGATCGCCATAAACACCACCGGTCACGTACACATCGAAGAAAGAGTCCGGGGCGTCTGGAGCAACGACGAACATCCTGAAAGCGACGCCGTTGGTGTTACCTTCAGCGTCAGGAACCGCCCCCATCGGCCCGACGGGGAAAGCCGTCTGCGAGACCCACTCCATCAAAGGGTTCTCGGGCACCCCCACCTCAGGAGGTTCAGTGATGCCATAGTGATAGGCTGCCTGCTCCGCGGCCGTACTGCCAACAACCGGGCCCGGCACAGCGCCGTTGGTCGCCATGATCCCGTCGATGAACCAGCCGAGCATCAGGTTTTCCGGCGACTGCAGATCGAGCTGGATCTCGAAAGTCTCGCCTGGGGCCACGACGGCAGGGCCCAGCACCGTCACGGTACCCGCACGCAGGGCCACCCCTGCCGTCAGCACAACCGCCACCGCACCACAAACCAGCCTTGTCATGTTCGTATTCCTCCTCTCCCGTAGAAATGTCGGCGTGAGCCTACACATACTACCGCGACTGCCGCACGGCTGCAACCCCGGTCTGCCTTGCCGCGGTCAGCCGGGCCCGTGACAGATTCGGCGGGAAACGCCACGGCTGTTGAGGGTTCTTTTTCAGAACCGCGACCGTACCCGTCCTGCGTAGCCTTGGCGAAGCAGGAAGGGAGCGGCCCCCTTGTGATGCGGCCGCTTGGCGGTCAGGCCTGCCCTTTACCGACTTGCCAGGGTCGGTCAAGGGCCCCTCGCTTACGCTCGGGGTTCTGAAAGAGCCGCCCAGAGTGTCACGGCCCCCGGTCAGCCCCTACCGCCACGCAACCCTTCGACAGGCTCAGGCCCTGCGCTTACGCCTTGACATCGCCAGCCCGGCCAGCAGCAGCAAAGCGCTGGCCGGCTCGGGGACATAGACGAACAAGGGCACCCAATCCAGGGCAACGTCCTCAAACGTCTCCGGAGCACCATAGATGCCACCGGTCACGTAGATCATGCAGAAGTAGTCGCATGTCGGAAAAACAACATTCATGCGGAAGCAGACTCCGTTGCCGGCGCCGGTGAACACGTCGGTAGGAATTGCACCGATCGGGCCAACCGGGAAGGCTGTCTGCGACGCCCATCCCATCAGGGTGTCGCCCGGGTTAGTAGACCAGCCTGCAGTGTTGCCGTAGTGGTACGCCGCTCTTTCCTCAATGGTGGTGCCAACAACCGGCCCCGGCATCGCACCGTTGGTTGCCATGATCCCGTCCAAGAAAAACGCGATCATCGGCTCATCCGCGGTCAAAACGACTTGAATCTCGAAGACCTGGCCCGGCATTACCACAGTGGGGCCGGTCACCGTCGCTGTCGCAGCACCCAGGGCCGTACCTGCTGTCAGCAAAGCCGCGCCTGTGATACCAATGAGTTGTTTCATCGCCATTGCCCTCTCGTTCTTGAGCTGGAAGCTTCCGATCCTCCTTCAGCCGCGATCCCGCCGGGTGCCGCTGTCGTCCGGGCTTGTCCTGCGTAGCCTCGGCGAAGCAGGATGCGATGGCCACGGCTCTGCGTGGCCATGCCCAGTCAATCCGCTTGGCCCGGAATCCCTTCCGAGCCGTTCTTCTTCCGGTATCCCTTCCGTTTTCGGCCGTGTCGCCTCATCGCCGCCGAACGCGGTGCGATCAGCCTCTATCGTCGTCGCCTCAACATCAGCGCCCCCGCCAGCAGCAACAGGGCGCCGGCCGGTTCGGGGGTGATCATCAACGGACTTACAGATGCTGGAATGTCCTCGAAGTCCATGGTGCCGACGAGGGCCTCTGGTCCGAAGATCATGCCAGGCGTGATCACCGCCGGGGCCACGACGTTCGTCTGGAACACCAGCCCACCATCGAAGGGTACCCACGGATCCGCGACAGTCCCTCCGATGGGAACCGGGAAGGGGACGCTTTGGGTCGTGCTCCAGGGGGCGGTGCCCGGAATCGCCCAGATCGGGTTATTGCCGTAGACAATCGGGAAGCCCGGAAACGCGGGCAGCATGTAGCCGGGCGGACCATCCAGTATCATGGACCATGATATGATGGGCTCATCAGTGACAAGATGGATCGCGATCGGGAACTCCTGTCCGGGAACCGGCTCGAACGTCGATACGCCGCCCGGACCGGTGATGCTGAATGAGGCCGCTCCGAAAGCCATCCCCGCCGTGGTCAGCAGAACTGTTACTGCAATAGCCATTCTTTTCATATTTTCCTCCTTTAATAACTGATTGAAACCTTCCCCATTCTCGCGCCGCTCGAATCACCTTTCGCGGGCCGCCGCCATCTTGAACAAGGCGCCGAAGAACCGTTCCCCGGCCGCCGAATATCGCTCCGTCACGGACAGGTAATGCATGGCGGAGTGATGATCTTGCTCCTTAGCAGGGCCATATCGGTTGTCGAGATAGTGCAATCACAGTTTATATCGCACCTCGTGTTTATCTCAAACATCGCTACAAGCTGACCGACCCTGGACCTGATCAGAGCCATGCCGCCGAGGGCCTGGTGCCACGGCCTTGCGCGGCGATGCATGGTCAACCCGATACAACCCCCTCCTGCCGTCTCAGCGTTTCGACGCGCTCAGGCCCTGCGCTTGCGCCTTGACATCGCCAGCCCGACCAGCAGCAACAGGACGCCGGCCGGCTCGGGGATATAGACTCTCAGAACCGGGCACTCCTCGAAGGCGGTATCCGCGAACGTTTCCGGATCGCCATAGACGCCGCCGGTCACGAAAATGTCGAAATAGGGCTCCCAGGGATACGGAGACGGAGCAACGACCGCCATCCTGAAAGCGACGCCGTTGGTGCCACCGTCGCCGACAGGAACCCCACCCATCGGTCCGACCGGGAAAGCCGTCTGACTGACCCATCCCAGCAGCACATTGGCCGAGCTGGTATCCCAGCCGCAGGTGTTGGCGTAGTGGTAGGCTGCCTGCTCTGCCGCAGTACCTCCAGTCACCGGGCCCACCATCGCGCCGTTGGTCGCCATGATCCCGTCGATGAACCAGCCGACCATCAGGTTGTCCGGCGACTGCAGTTCGACCTGGATCTCGAAAACCTCGCCCGGCATTACTACGGTGGGGCCCAGCACGGCTGCGCGACTGGCGCCCATGGCCGTGCCTGTCGTCAGCAAAGCAACAAATGCAACATAAATAAGGGGTTTCATGGCTTTTCTCCTCTGGTTATTCGGTTGGAACCATCCACTCTTCATTCCGCCGGAATCACGCTTTCCGCGCGGCCGTCATTCTGGATAAACCTCCGGTGACACAACCCTGCGGCACCGCAACCCTCAGCTCCTCACGGGCAGGTCCCGGCCGTGTTCGGGATCTTCGACTTGGCCAGGGCCATGTCGATCGTATTGATCGTGCCGCTCAAGTTCAGGTCCTGCCTGCAATTGGAAGTATTCACCGGCTGCCCGATCTTGCTCTTGACCTGGGCCATGTCGATGGTGTTCACGGTCCTGCTGTTGTTCGAGTCGCCCGCGAGAGTCAGAATGCTGCAAACGGGATTGAGCTGAGGTACAGAGCAGACGTTGCTGACGTCGATCGTGTAGCAGGCCTTGTCGACGCTGCCGGACATCGTAAGGACCAGTGTATCGTTGGACACCCAGGTGCTGGCCAGCGACTCGCCCGTGATCGCGAGACCAGACGTTCCACCGATGACCACCCTACCCGCCTGGTATCCGGCATGGAGTAGATTGCCGTCGAACTGCACCGTGACCTTCTGCAGGCCCCCGTTGCGGGGTTCAACCGTCGGATTGCTGCCCGCAGAACCCAGGTCGGTGACCAGGTCGATCGGTAATTCACCCGCAGTGGAGTGCGTCCGAACGCTTTTCCAGATCAGCGGTATAGGCGGGGGGGAACACCAATTAAACACTACCTCACTGCCGATGACCTGCTCGGCCGGGACGGCAAAGCCGCCGGCCGCACCCGGAACGTAGGAAATGGGCACCACATTGTTGCTATTGTCCGGAACGGTCAGCACCAGCTTGTAGGTGCCGGCGGGCAGGTTCGACACATCGATCTGGCCTTCGCAGACGGGCTTGATGCCCAAGCCGACGTATTCGTCAAAGGTGTACCAAGTCGGGACCACGCTGGCGACTTCCAGAC
>CAZTQK010000249.1:0-9493 GCA_964615635.1 uncultured Planctomycetales bacterium | reverse complement strand
CCCTTGTAGATGGTGCCGTCCATGTCCAGGGCCAGGTGACGAACGGTCCTCAAATCCACCTTTCGCATTCCGTCGATCTCGCTCACAACCGTTCAAGCCTTTCGCATCCGCTGGTCGGCGGCGTTCCAGCACAACAGGAACAGCAGCGTCGCGGCTGCCGCCGAAGCCATCAGGACGATGAAAACAGGGTGCCACCCATAGTACTTCGCGATCCGGCCGAGACCCCAACCAGACAGAACCGTGCTCAGGTAGCCAAGCAAGCCGGTCAGCCCGATGGCCGTCGCCGCCGCCCGCCGCGAGGCCGCATTCGCCGCGATGACTCCCACAAGACACTGCGGACCGTAAATGAAGAAACCGATTGTGCTCAAGAAGGCCATGTAGACCAGCGGCGACTGCGACGGGACCTTCCAGAAGAGCCAGACCGACACGCCGCACAACATCATCGAGAAGGCGCAGGCCCGTCCTGCCCTCCCGCGAAACACTTTGTCGGTCATCCAGCCGCTGAGCAGCATGCCCGCGATGCCCGCCAGTTCGTACACCGCCACTGTCCAGGCCGCTTTCTTCAATTCCAAGCCCTTCATCTCCAGCAGAATCGTCGGTCCCCAGTCGAGAAGAGCGTATCGCAGCGTGTATACGAAGAAGTTGGCGATGCTCACCACCCAGATCATCGGATTCAGCAGCACGCGCCGAATAACGAATTCGCGAAACTCTGCCGCGTCGTCGTCCTCGGTCGCACTCTGCTGGGTCACACCCTCCTGCAAATCCTCATAAACCTCGATCGGCGGCAAGCCCAGCGATGGCGGCGAATCACGCAATCGGTCGACCAAAAAGACCGCCCCAAGCAGGGCGATTCCAGCCGGGACGAACAAGCACAACCGCCAATCGT
The DNA here is from genome assembly GCA_964615635.1 of uncultured Planctomycetales bacterium. GTDB lineage: Bacteria > Planctomycetota > Phycisphaerae > UBA1845 > PWPN01 > JAUCQB01. The sequence continues at coordinate 8,607 of CAZTQK010000249.1, read as the reverse complement.
ACTTCACCAGCTCTCCGCACAACACCAGCGCCAGAAACGCGCCGATGGAATGCGACGTGTTCCAGAACGCGAACTTGGTCGCTCGCTCGGCCGGGGTGAACCATTGGGTCAGACTGCGTGCGCACGGCGGGAACCCCATGCCCTGGAACCAGCCGTTGAGCATCCAGAACACCCCGAACGCCACCGCCGCTGTGCTCAAACCAAAGCAGATGTTCATCGCAGCGGACAGCAGCAGTCCGAGAGCCATGAACCAGCGCGGATTCGTCCGGTCTCCCAGGAATCCGTTGGCAAACTTGGACACACCGTACAGGACACCGTGCAGCGTCAAGAATACGCCAAGCAGCTCCTTGTCGATGCCCAATGTTTTCTCCATCACGGGCATCGCGACGGGCAGGTTCTTACGCACCAGGTAGAAGACCGCGTAGCCGATCAGGCTCGCATAGAGAATTCTCTGCCGCCAATAAGCGTACTGGCGCTCGACCTTGGCGGCATCGCGAATGCGATCGATCCGGGGAGCCGGCCGCAACAGTGTTGTGATTCGCCTCAGCATCATCCGATCCCGTTATTCGCGTCCCAATTGCTCCCATGCCCCGCCTCGGGCGAAAAGCCGCTCCAGGCATTCGGGCAGAAGCCCTGTCAGAGTCGCCAGATCCAGCACGGTAAACCTACGTCGTATTTGCTGTGCCGCAAGATAGCTGCGCCGCAACCGCGGCAGATCGATGCCGATCGCCTCCGGCCGGCACGGGGCCCCCGCTTGCCCCAGCATTCGGCACAAGAGCCGAGAAGGAATCAGTTGATCGCGCAGTCGCTCTCGCATGTCGGGCCATACCTCTCGCAAGCGTTGCAGCAGCGCTAGCGCCTGCTCCCGATCAGGATGCTTGGCCTCGACTTCCCGGAGCGAAACCTCCCGCAACTCGGACAGCGTGTGCGTCTGCCGTACCTGCCGGCGAACCGACTCCAGGTCCGGCCGACGATCGCAGATTCGCTGCGCGTCCATCAGTTGAAGCGGGTATCGCAGCATCTCCTCATATAACAGCGTCACCGCCAGCGTTCCTATGCCGACCTTGTGACCATGCAGCGGGACTGTGTCTGCATGTCGATGGTGCTCCATGTCCCAGAGGTGGCTGAACTGGTGCTCGGCGCCCGAGGCCGGGCGGCTGGACCGGCAGTGCTGCATTGCAAACCCGGTCATCAGCAGGCCCTCGAGCTGCCCTCGGAGCGCCGCGCGATCACCTCTTTGAATCGCCGCCGGGTCGGCAACCCATTCTCGGAGGCGTCTCTGCACAAGATGCCACGCTTCCGGCTCGATGGCCTCCACACCCAATGCATCGGCCAGAATCCAATCTGCCCCGGCCGTGGTCTTCGCCGCAAGATCCGCGTAGCCGGCCGCATTCAGCTCGCCGGGCGCCTCGCACACGACGTCCAAATCGGCAATCACCGCCCGCGGGGCCGCACAGAAGAACGTCTCCTTCGAGCCATGCCGGGTAATCGACGCTCCGAATGCCGTGTATCCGTCCATCGAAGCGGCGGTCGCCACAACCATGTACGGACTGCCGCAGAGATGCGCCGCCAGCTTGACCAGATCGTTGATTGTGCCCGAACCGACTGCGATGGGCACCGCACCGCTGCCGCTCAGCACGCTCTGGAGCCGCTCCACATGACGATACTCAGCGTGCAAATCCGGTTCTTCGAGAACAAGGGACTCTGCTACCGGCAGACCGGCCTTCCGGCACAAACCTGATACGCGTTGTCCGGCCGCCAGGAATGTGTTGCGGTCGGCAACGACCACCGCCGTTGACTCGGGAAACTGCCGGCGAAAGACCTCGGCCGTCAGACCGATCACACCTTCGCCGACCTGTACCTCGCGCGTATCCGAGGCCATATGGAGCGCCCGTTCGACCCGCTCGATGAATCCCTCTTCACAGGCAGCCTGTGATCGTTGCTCGCAGCTCATTTCCCGCTCCGTTTCTTGTGGTTGCGAACGGCCTCCAGTGCCGCCTCCGGATCATCCGTGGCAAACGACTGGACTCCAAGCTGCAGCAATCGCTCATACCCGGCCGCGTCACAGCCGCCCGGGCAGAAGATCTGGAACAGAATACGGCGAGCTTTGAGCTTGTCTGCGACCGCTCGCAGGAACGCAGCGGACGGCTGGAAGCCGCCCTCTGACGCCAAGTCGCCCACCTTCACGTGGATCTGAAGCTGGGTCACGCCCGCAAAATTCGCAGCGCTGACTTCCTTCAGCCGTTGGCCCAGCTTGGCCTCGGTCCCACCCATCCATAGCAGCGTCTGCGACTGAGCCAGCAATTCCTTCCACCGCCGGACCTCTTCGTATTTCGTTGACGCCAGGATCACCTGCGATGCAACCCCGCGCTGCGAGACCATCTCCGCCAGGCGCTCAAGCGGCACCTGCTTGACGTCGAGATACAACCATCGGTCGGGACGGCCACGTATGGCGTCCAGCACCTCCACGATCTCAGGAATCGGCTGCCCCTGCGGACCGATTCGCAACTCGGTCAGCTCCGACCAGGTCAGGTCGCCTGTACCCTTGCCGCGCAAATCGGGCGGCAGGTTATTGACCAGCCGATCGAAGGTTGTGTCGTGGAACGCCACGACCACGCCATCCTTGGTCGTCCGGACATCCGCTTCCGGCACTGTGCCGAGCGGCCACGCCAGCTCAAACGCCTGCATGGTGTTCTCAGGGGCCAGCTTTCCTGCACCGCGATGCGACTGGATGATGAATCTCGGTGACAAACAGCCTGGCGTTGTGTTGACGCCGTCGGCAGGCAATGAACACCCCGTCGCCCACGCCAACAGAGCTACGGCCGAAAGACCTCGCCCGCCCCGACGACCGGCTCTGCCACAGAAATTCGCTGCCATCTCGAAACAGTTCATGTGTCGACCCTCAACCGGACACCAGGCGCGCGCAAAAAGGCCCCTGCGAAAGCTCGATGCTCGCAGGGGCCTTTCTCTTTATTCTCTGGCCCGCAATGCGATTGACGCTGGCTCGAATCCAGCGTTACGAGTAGTGTATCGGCCGGCGGCGCCCCTGTCAAGAGTCAGAGTGAGGCCGGGGCCCAGGGGGCCGCTGGCCCCAGAGTCTGTTCTGGGACCTACCGGTTCGAGGATTGCCATCCTCATCGGCACTGAGTGGAACGGAATTCCGCAGCAACAAAAGACCCGGAGAGGATTCCGGGCCGAGCGGTCAGAGGTACCCCCTGTCAAGAGTCAGAGCAAAGCTATGAGAAAGAACGACCGTTCAGAGGACATCCGGCAATGGCTGACACGACCGATCATCCCCGTCGTTTCCCAGGCCAATGCGGACGCCGCCCTGGTGGCCGAGGCCAGCCTCCTGTTCCTCCAGGGCTGCGAACTGGCCGATCTGGCCGACATCCTCGGTTGGCTCAGAAAGGGACCTTTGGCCCACCTGCCCATCATGCTGCACATCGACCTGCTGGCCGGCCTGAGCAGTGACGATGCCGGCCTCCGGTACCTCGCCGGCATTGGCCAGATCGACGGGATCATCACCGTCCGCCCCCACATGGTGTCCGCGGCCCGAAAGCAGGGATTGGCGTCGATCCTGCTGCTGTTCCTCCAGGATGGCCGGGCCGTGGATCGCGGCTTGCACATCGTCGAACAGTCACAGCCCGACATCATCGAACTCGTCCCCGGCGTGGCTGCCCTCGAAGTCCTCCCGCAATTCGCCAACGTCACCATGCCGCGGATCGCCGGCGGACTCATCCGTACTGCCGACCTGGCCCGCCGCCTCATAGACGCCGGGTGTGACGCGGTCAGCACGAGCACGGTCGACCTGTGGCAGCTCAACCGCGCAGCGTCCTGAGTGCAGCCGACATCACGGCCACAGGTATCCGTAGCCATAGAGATCGCCCTGTTCTGCGCCGGCTTCCATGAGGGCAAGAAGGCTGTTGGCAAATTGGATCTCGGCATCAAGATCAGCATCACCGAGGGCCTGCGCGTCAGAGACGATGCGTTGGATGGCAGCGCTCAACGTCACCACAGCGATCTGGGGGTCCGTGGAGTACGACTGCGCCGCCTTTTGCATACCCTCGACAAGCAGAGCCAGTGCAACCGTTTTGCCGACACTGGGCTGCTCGTAGTATCGGCCGGCATCATCCAAGGGGTCCCCGGCGTAGCTGACGGCAAGGTCTGCCTCTACAGACTCGCCGTCGGTGGACTCGTAGGAAAGGTGCGCGGTCACTGCCAGTCCTGTCATGTCCTGGCCCGCAGCAGGATGCAGCTGAGCCAGCATCGCACCCTTGCGTTTGCTCAGGAAGACGGTGCTGACATCCAGGCCTGGTTCCTCCTCATCGGGGCCGGCCGGAAATCCATAGGCAGTGCCCAGTTCAAATCCGGCGCTCGGCGTCAGGGTCACGGAGAGGTCGTACGCGATGGGGCAGACAAGCCAGGGCCAGTCGTCGGCCATCAGGTCTTCCACGTCCTGCCCGTCGAAAAGACTGAACGCGTTGCCCCCACGTACGTGAGTAATGCCGTTGAGCACCTCCTGGCCAATTCCGACACCAATGGCCATTACCGAGATACCGATCCCTTCAGAGGCCCCTGCCTGGGCCATCTGGCTGAACTCCGAGGCCGTGGTGATACCCACGTTGGGCTGAACATCCGTAAAAACCATGACGCGCACCTGCTCGGTGGAGCCTAGGGCGGAGATGGCGATCGCGTAGGCTCGCTGAAGGCCTGCCTCCATGTAAGTCGAACCCTCAGATCGCAGGGCCCGAATGGCAGCGTCGATCCGGTCCTGTTCGTCCCCGCTGGTCAGCTCAAGCGGGGTGGCAACGGTGGAGCCGTAGGTGACGATCGCGATCCGATCATCGTCGCCCAGCTGGTCTGAAATTCTGGACAGGAGATGCTGGGCTACGGCCAGAGGCGTTCCGTATTCATCGGACTCCGTCGAGTAAGACCAGCCCATCGACCCGGAAACATCTACCGTGGCGATCAACGTCAGCGACGGTCGCTCAAAGGTGCCCATGTCGATGGAGGAAGATAAGCCGATTTCCAGCCAGCCGGCTGGTTCACCTTCTGCGGTGGGGGCAATGCCGAGAGCACCCTGCAAGCACAATGTCCGTTCGCAAGAGCCACCCGACAAGCCAAGATCGTGCTCTGAGAACATTCCCTCGGCCACAAAGGCCTCGGGCGGGGGAATACGCCCGGCGTGGACCAGTTCCCGGGCGAACCCCATGTCCTGGACCCCGCCCTGAGTCGCCCCGAAATTGCCGCCCCAGCCACCTGGCACTCCGGCCGAGAATGGCACCGAGGGATTGCACCCCACGATTGGCGCGAGCAAGAGATATAGGGCAAACGACGTCGGCAGACCAACAGAACGGAACCTGTACATAGCGGATCTCCTTGCTGAGAAATGCTGCCTAGACAACCTGGGGCGTGAACAGACCGCGCATTCTGACACCCTCTGCGGGGCGGCAAAGCCTCACCTGCCTCAACCGAAACGGCACCGCACACTGATGGGTTCTTGGGAGATTCTATCCCTTCCACAAGTGTCCGCGGACGAGATCCGGTTGTCTCAACCTCCAGCCAGTCGTACCCCTGGTGTCGCTATCCAGTCCATCAGGCTCCCACTGGACCGCCGGGACACCGCCCATTTGCCTTCCAGCCCCCCCGGGACCCGCTTTCTGGGTCTTGTGACAGAAAAAGGACGCCGGGGTGACGCGACGGTGACAATCGCAGGTCATTTTGTTTGAAATACTAGAGGCTCTCATGCGACAGACTACTGGTCAAAGGCCACTACTTGTATAAGGTCCCGCCGGAGGCACTGCGGAAAGGGCAACTGGGGCAAGCATCGGGGTAATCGGTTGCAACCCAAGCAAGTAAACGCGGTCTTGCCACGCGGCACAGGAATCTGTGGCGACCGTCCCTCGCGAGACGTCTCCTGGCCGGCAATCCCGCTTTGATGAGGCGATGGCAGTACGGCTTGGGATGGAGATAGCGCAAATGCTGAGACTCGTCACGTTCTTCGGGGTGTTTCTGGTGGGCACGGGGCTTCTTGTCTCGAAAACACCGCACATGGGACTGGCCGCACGCCTGGCATGCGGCGATATCGACGGGCAACCGATAACCGTGACAGACCTGGAACCCGCCGCATTCCTGGAGGAGACCCTCCCTATCAGACTCGGAAACTTGGTCTTTGCGGTCCCGGCCAACGCCAGAATCGACCCAGAAACGTCCGACAACCTGTACGGCATCGGCATGGATCTGGATGGCCTGAAGTGCCTGATACTAGCCCCGAGACACCGAGATACCAGAACAGAAGACGATGCAGACGTGCTGAATTGGCAAGAACGGCTCAGCGAGTCCTCGATCGATGAGAAGGACGCTATTTGCCGTTCGAGCAGCGGGGATTTCTCGTTCTGGGTGGATTCGGCGCAAGTCCAGCGTCTGCAAAATCGGTTGGAGGCCAGGCAATTGCTGTGTTTGGCGGCGGAGCAAGTGGAGGTCGTTCACGGCGACACTCTGGCGGGCCTGCTGCTAATCTGGACCAATGAAGGAAGACTGCGAATGGTATTCGAGTACTCCTCGCCTGACAGCCAGGTCACAGGCATGATCGTCTTGACGGCTGATGCTCCGTCAGAGCAGGTGATGCAGACCGTGAGGGCCTTGCTGACCGGTCTCCGGCTGGAACCCTCGCCTGAATCAGGTTCTCCCGACAGCCCCTGGGAGACGGCCACGGCGTCCGGCCTGCCATTGTGACGTCTTCTCAGCATGTTCCGCCGACGTAGCTAGTGTATTGCGGAGTTCTGACTGCTAATAGAACACGAGTGCTTCTGTGTGTCAGAGGACGCAAACCCAGACCAGCCGTATGGGATTGTGCCGAGCAATTTCCCGGTGTTTTCCTTCCCGCTTGGTGAGGGGCGATCACAGGTGATAGGGGTAGCGTTGCGGCTTGCCCAGGAGACGGTTGGCTTGTTCATCGCCGACAACCTGTTGCCGCTCGCCGTCCCACACCAGCTTACGACCCAGCAGATACGCGAGATTGCCGAGATTGCACAGCGTCGCCACGCGGTGGCCGATCTCGATGTCCACGGCCGGTCGTGTGCCTTGGCGAATGGCCTTGAACCAGTCGGCCTTGTGGTTCATGTTGAAATCGTCGTATTCATCTGTTCGGGGAGGAACGACGCCGCCGGGCGGCACCTTGAAGTTGACCGCTTCCGGTTCGGCGTCCTTGTATGCACCTTCCCACTCCAGAATCAGCCGGCCCTTCTCCCCCCAAAACACATTTCCGAACTCGCTTTTGCCGATCTTCTCACCGGGTTGCCCCCAGATCAGTTGCCAGTCGGGGTTTTTGAACGTATAGGTGGCATCCATCTTGACCGGGCAGTCCCAGAGCCCCTTGGATGGTGCGACTCCCGAAGCCTCGACGGTGAACGAGGTCTGCTCGTCTGCGTCCATGCACCAGAGAACCGTGCTGAACTGGTGTGCTCCGCGATCGCGGATCTGCCCGCCGCCCGACTCCATCATCCAGCGGAAGGTGCCCGGGCAGTATCGCGGGTTGTACGGCCGCCATCGCAGCGGCCCCAGCCATAGGTCCCAGTCCAACTCGGGTGGCGGGTCGCAATCCGGTACGGGGTTCTCATCGACCGGCGTTTCATAGTGCCAGCACGTCACCTTCGTGACCTTGCCGACGATGCCGTTGCGGATGGCCGTGCAGGTTGCGTGCGCACCCTTGGCGGTCCGCGCCTGGGCACCGACCTGGACAGCCCGCTTGTGTCGCCGGGCCGCAGCCACCATGGCCTTGCCCTCCTCGATGGTCACCGAGGCCGGCTTCTCGACGTACACGTGCTTGCCGCATTCGCACGCGTCAACGGTCTGCACGGCATGCCAGTGGTCGGGTGAGGCAATAACGACCGCATCGATGTCCTTGCGTTCGAGGATGTAGCGGTAATCGCGGTAGGGGGTAACACCCGGCCCGGCGGTCTCGACGGCCTTGGCGAGTCTCTTCTCGTCCGCGTCGCAGACGGCCGCGATGCTGATCTTGCCTTCCTTGCGGAACTCCAGCAGGTTTTTCAGGTGAACGGTGCCCATCCCCCCGACGCCGATGACGGCCAGTGTGAGACGGCTGCTCGCCCCCGTATCGGCCGGGGCCGACAGCGTGCCTGAGGGGAGCATGTAGGGCAGGCTCACAGCGGCGCCGGCGAGTGAACCGGCCGTTTTGAGCACCTTGCGTCGTGACATCCGGGTGTCTTGCTTTCGGCTCATGGTTGAGACCTCTCAGGAAGCGGGGGCGCTGGAAGGATCTTAACGACGGGCATCTGCCCCGTCCATTTCAGGTTCCAGGCGAGTCCGAGCTTGACTTTGCCGAACTATATGGCATAATTGCCATGAAGCCATGAAAACCAGATCCAGATCACACTATGAAGCACGAGCCAGGGTCGCCAGAGCCCTGGCCCATCCCAGCCGTCTCTTGATCCTTGATGCTCTTGCCGAGGGAGAGGTTTGCGTCTGCAAGCTGACACCCCTGGTTGGAGCGGACCAGTCCACGGTGTCCAAGCACCTGGCCATCCTGAAGAACGCCGGCCTGATCGAGGATCGCAAGCAGGGGGTCATGACTTACTATCGCGTTAA
>CAZTQK010000248.1:0-9496 GCA_964615635.1 uncultured Planctomycetales bacterium | reverse complement strand
ATGCGGTCCTTGAACACGACCGCCTCGCCGTAACCGCGACCGCCGAACGGCGTCTTGTCCAGCACCTTGTGCCACTGCACGCCATCGGCCGAGTTCCACACGCTTGCCTTGATCGCCCAGACCTTGCCCTCAAACACAACCATCTCGCTATACGGGTCGTACGGTGTCTTGTCGGTGATCAACGTCCAGTTCACTCCGTCGCTCGAAGACCACAGGTCGGGAGTGAAAAACGAGTCCTTGGTTCCGCGCTTCGACCTCCACCCGTTGCTGATCCACATCTTCTTGTCGAAAACGAAATCCTCAGCCGTGTCGCGAGGACTGAAGGCTGCATGCAGGGCGACACATGTCCACTCGCCGGACGGCGCCGGCCTGGCAGTTGTCTGAGTCGCAACGGCGTCGGCCGCCTTGTAGGCAGCCTGGCCGACCGTGTCACGAGACTCGGTGTATCCAGGCCCGCCGGCGGCGAGGTAGCCGTTGCTGGCTCCCGACTCGTCGTAGCTAACCCAGAACGAGTACAGCTTCCCGCGTGTCAGATGGAACCGGAACCGAACCGGTTTGCCGGCCAACGCCGAAAGGTCGACAGGTTCCATCCACCGCACCCGCTGGATCGTGCCGTTGGTGGTGATGGGCATGCACAACCCGCGGCTCAGAGCTGGGTAGACTTCGCCATTACGATCGAGTACTTCGACTCGCAGCTCGCCGCCGCGGGTATCGGCGTTGACGAAGAGGTGACTCCCATAGAACTGCAGCGGTCGGGTCGTCAACGTGCCTGGCGTCTCTTTAGCATCCATCGAGGCGAAGCCATCGCGGCGAAGGATAGCCAGCCCGGTGGACGCGGCGTCTGTTGCACGTTTCCGGCCACGGCCGCTGACGTAGAAGTACAGGTGATCGCCCACCACCAGGCACCCGCCGCCGGCTGACTGGACGTTGCCCCAGTTCCATGCGGACTCAGTCTCGTTCACTGCGGCGAACGGCCGGCGATCCGGCCGCGACCAGTGGAAGCCGTCCCGGCTGAAGCCCAGCAACACCTCATTGCGTTTCTCGTCGGGCCGACCGGGGTCCCCTTGCCATATCGAGAACAACCCAAGTATCAGGCTTTCGTATGCGACGGCATCCAGGGTGTAGAGCTGCGGTTTGACGTCCTTGAGTGCCTCGTTGGGGTTGCGAGGATCGAGCCGATCTGCGCAGGTCCAGTTCCAACCGATTTCGTCCATGCGCGTGAGTCCGTCGGCCAGGTCTGCGCACTCCACATACAACCTCGCCCGACCGACAGTCGCGGGGTCGATCCTGGTGCTGTAGACCCACTTGTTGCGGAAGGGGTTGAAGAAGATGGTCGATCGGTCGCCTCCGGCCCAACTGGTTGCCACGGGCGTTCCCCAGTGGATGCCGTCCGCCGAGTAGTACAGCGTCATGTCGACGCCGCCTTTCTCGTCGCTCCGCTGGGTGACAATGAACATCTTGTATCGCCGGGCCGGATTTGACTCCTTCAGGTCCAACCAGACGGTGTTCGAGTCCCTGGCCTTGTCCAGGACCACGTTTGTGTCCGGCACGACGTCCAGAGACGGCTTGCTCCAGTGAATTCCGTCCTTGCTCGTCGCGAAGCAGGTGCTCGTGCAGTATCCGCCCATGTACCACATTTTGAAGAGGCCGGCGGCCGGGTCGTACCAGACGCCGTCGCTGAACACCATCGCGCATGGTTTGTTGTCCGCCGGTTTGTGCTCCCAAGGCTGATCGGGTCTCAAAACCGGGCAGTCCGGGTGGTACTGAGGGGTGTGCCAGGTGCGCGTCAATGTGGTTTCCTCGATGAGGAAGTCATCCACGAACAACTGGCGACCCACGTCGATCGGGACGACCTCGGGGCGGTTCTCGAGGTACGGGACCGGCATCGGCTCGCGGCTCAATTCCTTGATCTGGGGAGGCCATTCATTTGGCAAGACAATGCCGTTGTAGAGCGTCTCGGCTGCGAGGCTCGGACAGATGGCTGCAATGATGGTTGCCGCACGGATAATCATGACTGGGAGTTCGCGATGGAAGCTGCACTGCATCGTGTCACCTCATTGTGGCGTCCAGGCTGCGGGACTCACGGCAGCATTTTACGGATACGAGTCGCTCAACGACACCTCTCGTATTTCTTCTGGTTGAAGTGGCGGCCAAGACAGGCAATATCTACGAAATCCGCTTATGCTGGCAGCGTCGGGGGCAATGGCAGGAGACTCATATGGCTGGATCCGTTGTGCTGATTCGATTTAATCGCTCTTAAGGGTTGTGTACTGCTAGGACAGACACTCCCTACAATGCTTTCGGTCACGAGACTCGTCGCTCGCCACGATAATCTGCGACACAGCAGCGCAGTCACCCAGCACCAGTCGGCAAATATCGGTTCAGACGGGCAGCACGAGTTGCCGAGACCCGGACATAAATGCCTACTCCGGGTTTGGGGGTGGACTTGGTGTCGGCATGTTCGCCGGTTGACGCTATTCCCTGTATTCAGTAAACGAGCCCCCGGCAACAGCCGATGACTATTGCGACTGGAGAGGTCCAGGAGCATCTTACACGATTCGATCGCCCGGAGTGGTCGGGAAGGGGGCGCCCCGACCAGTCCTCTCAGGACACGGGCAGTGAGCAGACGGAGCTTGCCTGATGGCCAGTGCACTCTATGAGAAGCTGAAGAACCAGAACGCATTACCCTCCCCTGCGGGGGTCGCACTGAGGCTCTTGCGCCTCGCGGGCGAGGAGGATTCGACAGTCGAAGCCATTGCGGCCACCATCGAGTCGGACCCGGCCCTGGCCGCACGAGTGCTGAAGCTGGTTAATTCGCCGCTTGCCGGGGCCTCCCGAAGGATCGGCTCGATATCCAGCGCCGTCGTGCTCCTCGGCCTGCGCACACTCAAGAACTTGGCGTTGGGCATCTCGCTGATCTCCAATAACCGGGCGGGACGTTGCGAGGGTTTTGATTTCGAAGGCTTCTGGAGAGAGTCGATTGCCCGGGCGGTGGCGGCCCGGCATCTTGCCGCGCGGCTGGGAGGCTTGCAGGCCGACGAGGCATTCACCGTCGGGTTGCTTGGCAAGGTGGGCCAATTGGCCCTGGCAATCGCATACCCGGATCTGTACGCCCAGGTCCTCGCTCGCGTCCAGTCTGACGATGGTGCGGATCTGGCCGCGGTTGAGCGGCAGATGTTCGGTGCCGACCACAAGGAATTGTCGGCAGAGATGATGGGCAGTTGGTATGTGCCGGAGGCTTTGTGTGACGTCGTCCGTGGTCAGAGTGCCGCGAATGCGAAGGAAGCTTCCCAAAACGCACAAGCGTGCCGCATCATCGCAATCCTGTATCTGGCCGGCCTTGTCGCGAAAACGCTGAACCCCCGTCAAACAACGCTGGATCTCCGGGCAGAACTGGATCGCCAGGCTGAAAGCGCTGGAATCACCGGCGAAGAATTGGCCGGACTCTTGGATGCCATCAAGGCAGAGTGGGTTCAGACAGCAGACATTCTGTCGCTGAAGCCCGACGATGCCCCAGGGCCGAAGCAGACCCGAGTCGAGCCCTACTACAAGCATAATGACGACGGCATTGCCCCGCCGCCCGAACCGGCGGCCGAATTGACATGTTCTGCATCGGCGGATCCGCTGCGCATCCTGGTCGTCGATGACGATCCCGACTCCGTGCAATTGCTGTACGAAATCCTGACGTCCTGCGGCTACCATGTTCTCACTGCCTCTGGCGGAACCGAAGCGATGGCCGTCGATCACGCCCATGCTCCTCAGATGATCATTACTGACTGGCGGATGCCGGGAATTGACGGGTTGGAGCTATGCCGCAGATTGCGGGCCCAGGAAGGCGGCAGATTCGTATACATATTCATGTTGACGGCGGATTGCGTGAAATCCAGGGCTGTGGAAGCTCTCAATGCAGGAGCAGATGAGTTCTTGACCAAACCATACAACCGCGAGGAGCTGCTGGCTCGTGTTCGTGCGGGTGAACGCGTGGTACGGCTCAGAGGCGATCTGGCTACACGAGCGCTCGAAGTCTCGGAGTGCAACGTCAAGCTGGCGGCTTACAACGAGAAGCTGCAGGCTGTAGCGAGCCAGGATGAGCTGACCGGGTTGTTCAACCGGCGCGAGGCGCTGCTCTCCCTGGCGGAACACTGGGCGCTGGCTGTCCGTCAGGGCAGCCCGTTGTCCTGCATTATGATCGACATCGATCGATTCAAGCGATTCAATGACACTCACGGCCACAAAACGGGAGATCTTGTGCTCGCTGAAACCGCTCATCGGCTTCGAGCGAGTGTGAGGGGCGGCGAGAAGCTGTGTCGATTCGGTGGGGAGGAGTTCTTGATCATCTGCCCCGGCTCCTCTGCAGCCGCAGCACAGCGGCTTGCCGAGCGGCTCCGCCAGGCGGTTGATTCACGGCCGATCAAGACGAAGGGAGTGGAGTGCAACGTGACGATCAGTCTAGGGCTGGCGGAGCGAACCGAGAGCATGACCACATCCGATGACCTGCTTGCAGCCGCCGACGCGGCCCTTTACGCCGCCAAGCGAGCGGGAAGGAACCGCGTTCATGTAGCGAGTGCGTGCGACCAATCCCCTGCCAGGACTATGTGAGGTGGAGATTCAGCCCCGACCGCGCTGAAGACGCGCAGGCCCCCTGTGGTACTCCTGGACACATCCTCACCTCGATACGTCAGGGCATGTTACGCGCTCAGTATGAAAAGCGACGCTGAAAAGCCGGTGCGGTGCGCTCGGAGCGGACGGCTTCGGCCTGCAGGACCGAAAAAACGAAAACAGGGTGCGCGCAATGGGGGGCGCCGGTACAATAGAATGTGCCCCGATGGTCGAGCCGGGCGAGGTCGGACGGGCAATGCCGGTTTGCGGAGGCCGGGATTCTGGGGGGTGCTCCGATGAACAGCAGGAGCCTGCTGGTTGCTTTTTCCATTTGCGTGATCTGGGGCCAACAAGCAACCCACGCCGACGAGTTCGACTTCTGCTCCCTCAATATGATGACCTACAACATCAGGTCGGCCATCAATCTTGGTCCCGCCCAGCAGGGTCTCGAAAAGATTGCACAGGTGATCGAGGCAGCTGGCAAACCGGATGTCCTCATGTTGCAGGAAGTCATGCGATTTGATCCCCTGGCGGACAATATCGACGAGTTCCAGTGGCTGAAGGATCGCCTGGGGTATTCATACGGTTACTTTACTTCCGGACAGGCAGACCCGGTTCCCCCCGGGACGGCGGAATGGGGTAACGCCATTTATCTCGCGGACAACACCGGTACCGTGCTCAGCCAGCAGAAATACTTGATAGGCTGGAATCGTTCCTTATGCCGGGTGACGGTGTCCCTCCAGGGCACCACTGTGCACTTCTTCTGTACGCATACCGGGTCGGGGGCGATTGCCGAACAGGTGCAGACGATGACGGGCATCATAGAAGACTATACGGTGCTGCAAGAACCCGTTATTCTCGGCGGAGACTTCAATGCAAATCCCTACAGTCCCGATATGGCGCCCCTGAGGCAGATTCTGGAAGACGTTTTTATCGTACTTTCAATAGAGTTGTCCTTGATAGATACGTTCTATATCTCCCGGGAAGTAACGGCTTACACGGCGGCACAGTTTCGTGATGAGACCTACGCTTCCGACCACGATCCGACCATTTGCACGTTGACTCCGTCGACACCTCTTGCCGGCCCCACGATCACGCAGCAGCCGCAGACGCAAGACCGCTGTCCGGGCGACACCGTCAACCTTGCAGTGGCAGCCAGCGGCAACGGGACACTGAGCTATCAGTGGCAGCTGGACAAGCCGAACCAGCAGCGGGCGGATCTGACCGACGGCGGCAGAATCGCCGGCGCGACATCGCCGACGTTGACCATCTCAAACGCTGAAAGCTCGGACTTGGGCAGGTACCGCTGCGTGGTGACCGATAACGATTGCAGCCGGGCCTCGGACGACGGCGTCCTGACCCTGACGCCGACGGCGATCCTGACCCAACCGTCAGCCTTGACCGTCGGTATGGGTGGCACGGCCAGTTTTTCGGTGGTTGCCGAAGGTGCAGGGACGCTGAGCTACCAGTGGCAGAAAAACGAGACCGCTCTGGTCGATGACGAGCGGATTGTCGGGGCGGACTCCGCCAATTTGCAGATTCTCTATTGCACTGAGAGTGACCAGGGTGACTATCGCTGCATCGCATCGGGATACTGCGGCGCAGAAGCCTCCAACATGGTGGCGCTGACCGTACTCCCGGAGCCTCCCATCAACTTCTACGAGGACTGGGACGACTACGCCGAGGGAACGGACGACCCCGCCTACGTCGCCCGCTGGTTGAACATCACCGGGGTCAACCGCTACGACATCTGGGTCGGGGCCTATGATGAGTTCTCGCCGCCGAACGCCGTCAAGGTCCGGGTGCTTCAGCCAATGGGTATTTCCCACCCGCTGGGACCCGAGATGACCGCGGTGGTCCCTGGTGCCGACCAGGTCCGGGGCACCGACGCCGACCCGCTGGAAATGCTGGTCAAGCTCTATCTGCAATACACCAATCTCGACACCTCGGACGTATTCGCCGAGCTGTCGAAGGGCGACGTGCACGCACCGTCAGGCAACAGCGCAACTGTTCAGCCGGTGCTGGCGTTCGGATTGACGGCCGGGATACATGGGGCGGCCAGGTATCCGCGGTTTTTCGACGGGAAGAACTGGAATAATGTGGCCGGCATAACGGCCAACGGCGGCCACAACGATCTCAAGATGTCGGTCCGGACGACCTCAGTACAGTTACAGGGTCTGCGCTCGGCCGTCGGCTCGGCCACGCTGACGCGGCTTTACACGGGAGGCTTCGACCGCATTTCGCTCAGGACCGTCGACAACACCGAGAAATGGCGGTCGATCAGCGACGTGAGCCTGATGGGCGGAGCAATCAAGCCGCCGTTGTACGTCAGTGCGGGGCCGGACAAGGAGATCACCCTGGGCGGCGCGACGACCTTGGAAGGCACGGCAAGCGGAGGGACGCCGCCCTGCTTCATCGAATGGTCGCCCGTCGAAGGGCTGGACAACCCGCAACTGCTCGAGCCGACGGCCTCGCCGACCGCCACGACCGTCTATACCCTGACAATCACCGACGCGATGAGCGATTCGGATAGTGACTCCGTGTTGGTTACCGTGTCGAGCCCTTACGCGCCATGCGACTTCGACTTAGACGGCGACGTGGATCAGGTAGACTTTGGGCGGTTTCAGGTGTGCTTCTCCGGCGTCGCAACCCCTCAGAACGATCCGGCTTGCCGACTGGCCAAGCTCGACAGCGATGACGACGTTGATCAGGCGGACTTCGCCATCTTCCAGCGATGCCTGAGCGGCCCAGACCTCTCGGCCGATCCAAACTGCGCGGATTGAGCCGCGTCTGACTACCCAAACGGCCGCTCTAAGCCCAACGGCGAAGCGCTCGGTGGTTCTTGAAAACGTAATGGGCGCTGTGCTTGAGGCGACGGGTCTCGAGCGAGCACAACGATCCCGGCCGTCACAAATGCGGACAGTCGCATCAGCGGAGCGCGCATCCTGCCACCCTCTGATGGCATTTCTCTGCAAACCTGGATGAGGAATGGGCTAAGCCGGATGCTGGACCTACAGTCTCTCGGCCGTCAACTCAGACCCTGCTGTTCGGGCCGGATTGTGTAGGTCTCGAAGGGTCATGGATACATGGCTCTCCGCCCGTCAGCATTCTCGACAGGGAGCGGTGGCCTTTCCGAGTACCTCAAACAGGTTGACCGCCGTCCAGACTCGGAGCAAGAGGAGAAACGAAATGAACAGCTCTATGATCTGTTTGCCAGTTGGCATCTGCCTGCTGGTCGGCATTACAGGCGTGGTTGCACCTCGGCGGTGCTGGGGACTACGACGAAACGGGCAATTACGGATGGACGCGAGAGGCTTCGCCCTGCGGTCGTCGATTATCATGCCGGCGGCGGCACTCATCATCGTGAGCATGACTGGCTCGGCTCTCGGCCAATCCGTGGCTGCGGTCGAGTCGAGCGGCGAGAGTGACCTCTCCATCCATCAGATCCGCGTACCTGGCGTCACGTCGAGCGGGCTCGGCCTGGCATGGACGATCAATCCGCCGATGGTCGAAATCCAGGGCCTGACCGAGATCGTGGTGTACCCCTCCGGCACGGTAACCAGAGACGTGATTCCGGCGAACATGCAGGACAAGTACATCGTCTCGCAAGCCGGGGGGCAGATGGTGATCGCCGGCAAGAACGATCTGCAGCGCGCCGACGCCTTGGTTCCAGGGGTATTGGCAACCGCGGTCGGCCGATGGAACACTTCGGCGACGGCCGTTCCGGGAACGGCCAACACGCTTCTCCAGATCAATATGCGCACCGCTGCCCGGGTTGATGCGTTTGACCCGCCACCCGAATTCCGGGCAACGGCCGCGGCGCTTGTTCTGGATCCCTTCCACTTTCCGGCACTGGCGCCCGGAGAAAGCCTGGACCTGACGAGTGCGCTTCCAGCCGGCCAGTTCGTGCAGGCTGTCGGTCTCGGCGTTGCCGAACGAGAACTACGCGTGGGAACCGACCTCGTCGGCTTCGAGGACCTTTACAGCATGACCATCCAAGTGAACGCATCCGGTGGAGCCCCTATCTTGTCGGCGTCTTTCTCCAGCCATCCATTGATGGGGCTCGATGACAACGCGGTTGCTTCCTCCGTCGCCGACGCCTTCGTGTTCGATCCTGCCGACGAAACCTTCGGGCTGGCGAGCGACTTCTCGCTCTTCAACGGTTCCTTGCCGCTGCCAACCGGGCAGGCCTTTGAGCTGCATATCGATGACACAGTGAGCACGCAGATCGTTCCCGAGCCCGCCACATTCTGGCTGCTCATCGCTGGGCTCGGCGTGGCACGACGCGTGCGACCTCGCCGAAGGGCCATGCGGACGGAATGAGCAATAGCCGGATTTGCTGATTCGAGGGCGGATATCGAATGAAACAGATGCCGCTGGCGTCCCACATTGGATTGCTGCATAATATCACGTCGGCCTCGCCATTCTTGCGAGGTGGTTCTGTTCAGCATGGTTCACCACGCTGCGGAGAAGAATGTCATGAGCAATCCTTTGACCCGACGAGAGTTTCTGGGGACGACGGCGGTAGGCGGGGTGTTGTTGGCCTCACGACTGGCAGCCGGCGAAGAAACCACACATCAGAGAGCGTCTTGGCCGAAGCTCCCGCCGGCGAAGATCTACAAGGTGTTCGCCGGCCGCACCGGCGATGCTTATCTCACTCGCCCCACCGAGGAGCTGGCCAAGTTTGACAAGTACTTCGCGGAGATCGAAGCCCGGCTGGGCGATGTGAAGTTCATTGGCGGCGACCTGGTACCCCCGGCCGAAGCAGGCCAGGTGGCAGGCAAGCTGAGAGACGCCGATGCCCTGCTGATCATTCACCTCAGCGGGCATGGGGGCGACGCGCCGGTGCTCAGCAAGCTTATTGATGTAGGCCTGCCGACGGCCCTGTTCTCGCAGC
>CAZTQK010000247.1:0-9506 GCA_964615635.1 uncultured Planctomycetales bacterium | reverse complement strand
AGCGTGCGCCCAATCCCTATCCGCGCAGACAGGAGTGTGAGACGTGAGAAGCCCGTGCCCGATCCTCGCCGTTCTTGCCGTTTTCGCATGTCCCACCCGCGCCCCGGCCGACCGGTGCATCGGTATCGAGCCCGGTCGCATCGTGATGTGTGATGACTTCGACAGCTACTGCAACGGCGGCGACCCTTGGCCGGGATATCCTCCCACCGACCCGCCTCCGGTGGCGTGCGCCGATGGGAGCAGCGCCGACTCGACCGGCTTCCTGGCGAATTGGACGGAGATGACCACGTCCTGTGGATTCGACATGCGGATCGGCGACGACCAGAAGTACAGCATCCCATTCGCCATGAAGTACCCCGCCGGCATCGAGGACTACATCGACGTCGAGGAGGAACAGCGGGTCTATGACCTGATGGAGCAAGGAGCCATTGAGATGGCCGCCATCCGTCGCGGCGAGGCTGCTGGCACCGCCGTCAACGGCACAGCCGACGCCCCGCTGGTCCTTTACTTCGTCCTCTGGCTCGGCCACGAAGGCAACAGATTCGGCCAGTACAAGGACCTTTACGTGGAACTGGCACTTGGCGACGATCGGGCCTCCACTGATTACGTGATGAGCGAAGACTGCTCGCAGATCCCCTGTGGAGGTCCGTCCACGGGGTTTCCTGTCGTTTGCCAAATCGCCAACCCCCTTGAGCCCCGGCCGTCCGACTGCCCACCTTTGTCCGACACCGTTCACGCCGCCATGGCGTTCGGCCTTCTCTCGAAGTTGGATATGAATCCGTGCCACCCGGAACTCTGCGGTACTGGTGCCCACCACCCGCAGAGCAACCACCCCGCGTTCTTTGACGGACGCCGCTGGTGGGTGGTCAAGGCCGGCTACGGAGGCGCCAACGGCGACTTCAGCCTCACCAAGGCCTACCATCGCTTCAGCATGATTATCACTGACACTCAGGTAGAACTCAGAATGTGGGCTCCCGGGGCAGCGATCAGCCCGTACACGGCCACCTACCCCCGCCAGTACACCGGCCCGTTCGACAGAGTTCGCATCGGGGTCGGGCGAGGCTGCGTGCTCGACAGCACGACCGGGCAGTGCGCCGTTCCCATTAGTTACGACTGCATCAACGGCTCCCATAGCGGCAATCCATGGGTGGATGACGTTGTTCTGTATGACGGCGTTCTCGCTCGGCCGCAAGGGCCACAGGGGGCATGCTGTGTGCCGCTTGGTGGGTGCCGCATTTTGACGCCAGAGGACTGCGCGGCCGTCGGCGGCGCCTACAGAGGGGACGGCACGGACTGCGATGACCCGAAGGTTTGCTGCCCGACGCCGTTTGCGGACGCCGATGAGGACGGCGACGTGGATCAGACGGATTTCTCGTTTTTCCAGTCATGCTACAGCGGGCCCGGCCCCTTCGCCCTCGACGGCCTGTGCGAGTGCTTTGACCGCGATGCCGGGGGCGCAGGGGACGATGATGTTGACTCGGACGACTGGACCGCCTTCGAGCAGTGCGCCACCGGCCCGGGTATACCAGTCGGCCCGACCTGTGGGTGATTGAGCCCTCGCGTCTGCGACAACGACACGGACGACAGAGGAGTTCACAAGCCGGGCCAGGAGAAGCTGAAGGGCAGGCCTTCAGACAATAGCGTCTGTAGGCTGCCCCGCTCGGAGGAGAATCACCATGCACTTCAATCAAAGAGGAAACGTACGGTCGTTCCTGTTTCTCGCCTGGGTGCTGTTTCTCGCGAGTACGATGCCCGCTCGAGCGCTCGACACCACCGGCTGGTGCAGTACGGTGGCGGGCTCACCCGTGGTCATGTGCGAGGACTTCGACGATTATTGCGCCGATCCTCCGTGCGACGACGCCATCGGCAGCGACATACCCGATCAGAGTATGCTTCTTGCAGTCTGGCCGAGCGACGGCTGTCTGAAGTCCGACGGCGCAACGCCCTCTGTGATGGAGGTGATCGGGGAATCGGTTTGTGGCGATGGCGCGGTTCTACAATGCGCGGCGAGTACACCCTTTTCCGGACGGCAGTGGAAGGGCGAGTTCTACCCCTTCGCACAGGACAACCAGTACCTCGCCGACGGCACCAGCCACCGGATGAACATGGTACCTCGCATTCAGGAACTGGACGCCGCCAAAGGATCGGTGAACGGCACGGATGAGAATCCCTTGACGCTGGAGTTCGTGCTTGACCTTCCCGGAGACTCAACCAAGCGCTTCGCCGCCGCTCAGACGAACCGCTACATCGAACTGACGGACGGTTCCGATCGGGCGCCCGTGGTTGTCGAACTGGTTGCCTGTGACGAAACCAAGATCCGCCCGAAGGCGCCGGTCGATGACGGGCTTGACCATAACGCGATTGCCCTGGGCATGCTGGCGCTGATCGATGCTGACGGGCCATGCACCCCCGAACAGAGGCCGCTGACGTATCGACTGGCACTCTATAACGGCGACCGCTGGTTCCAGCTCGGGCCGCCGGCGGCCCCCGGCGTCACCTATACCGGCGACGGCTTAAAGGTTGGAGGCCATCTGAACTACGTCAAGATGATCATCAAGTCCGGGGTACTTGAGGTGCAGCTTGACAGCACCGTCAGCGGCGTCCCAGTCACCGAAACAGCCACTGTGACTCGGGTCTACAAGGGGGGCTTTGCGGCCATGCACGTCGGTAACGAAGCGTGTGTAGCCAGTCCCAAGGACGTGGGGAACAACTACGTCGACAACATCGCCCTGCATGGCGGGACGCTGGAGCCTCCGATCCCGACCGGTGCATGCTGCCTGGCGGATACAACCTGCGTCGAGCCGACGACATCTGCGGGCTGCGTCAATCGCTACGCCGGCACCTACGCCGGGGACAACGTCGACTGCGCCGCGGCCAATTGTCCCGCGCCGATCGGCGCATGCTGCCGGCCGAATGGCCAATGCGTCGAGACCACGCGCGAGGACTGCGAAAACAACCTGGGCGGCCGTTTCCAAGGCGATTTTACCGCATGTACGCCAGAGATCATCTGCTGTGCCGATCCGTTCGCCGACGCCGACGGCGACGGCGATGTGGACCAGACGGATTTCGCCGTGGTGCAGGCCTGCTTCACCGGCCCCGGTCCCTTCACTCTCGACGGCCCGTGCAGGTGTTTTGACCGCGACGCCGAAGGCGTAGGTGACAACGATGTCGACGGGGATGACTACGGTGCCTTCGAGGAGTGCGCCAGCGGGCCGGGGATACCGGCCGACCCTTCCTGTGGATGATCAGGCACTGACAGCCGAGCCGTTCGAGAACGGCATTCCCCGCGGATGGCCGTCTACGGATGATGACCACTCCTGCCAGGTTGCACGCGCCCGGAGTATCACACACCCCGAACGGGTTCTCGTACCAGATGACCCCCAGCCGCTCGGTCTCTTTCGTCGTCATGACATCGAGGCCTCCGTCGCCATTGAGATCGGCAAGAACGGCGCCCGTCGGAAGGGCGTGCCGTCAGAGCTGGCTGATCGCCATGACGAGGACCGCAACCGTAACCAGCGTGCATGGGATGCCGAGCGCAAGCCCGAAGACAGCCCGGCCCATGCCGTGTTTCTCGGGGTGGCGACGCATCTCTCTGATCGCGATGATCGCGGTAATGACGGCGAAAGGGGCGGGCACGAGCAGAGGGCTGAGCAGGCCAAGGTAACCCGCCGCAACGGCCCATCCTGATCGACCCACCGGCAGCAGCATCCGCATGGCCGCGTCTTCCTCGATCCGAGGTGCGCAGGCCGGCATCGCGGGTGCTATGGGCAAAAATGGTGCAGTCTGGCCGGCCGCGATTGCAGGCACGCCCGACCGGCCTGCGTCGGTCGAGACCGGGGCCGGCTCTTGTGTGGGTCCGACCGGGGTATTGGCCCGGACCGTGCGCCAGAGATCGTTCAGCACGCTCTGGATGGCGTGCATCGCCAAGCCCACAAACAAGACTCTAAGACCGGGAACACAAAACCCCAGAACAAGAGCCAACAACTGAAAGACGAGGACCGAGGTGGAGCGATCGCTTCCTCGTCTATTGCCCAAATATCTGGGCAGGGTCCGAGCCATCTCGTAGGGCATGTAGACAACCCAATAGAGATTGAGAAATGGAATAAAGCAGAAGCCGACCGCCTTGGCGGGAGAGACTCTGTACCCGTACTCTGTGAACCTGCGCATTTCTCCGTGAATGATTCCAACCCAGACAAGCCAATAGATGAGCAGAGCAATGAGCCCGAGCAAATGGAGAATTGTGACCACAATCGCAAGAGGCTGCGGCGACGTCTGACCACTCGGCGATCCCGTGAGGCTCTGCCGCGCTTGGTTGAACTCGATGAGCGATGCGAGCAGACTCATGAACACGACAACTGCCGCACAAACGATGTACCAGATCGTGTTTCGCTCCACGCCCGGTGGTCCCGAGAACAGACTGGGAGACCCGGCATAGCTCAGCACGGGGATACCGCCTAGCGATCCCGGACTGGTCGGTGGCGTCGCGGCAACGACCTGCTGCGGTGTGTCCGAAACGCCTTGCGCAGCGGCCGCGACCTGGCCACCTGCGCCAGGCGACGCAGCGGCCAGGGGCTGCGATGGCCAGGAGGCCGCAGACGGCCAGATAGATCCCCGGGCTGAGCGGAGAATCGTTCCATCTGCACAGAACACCGTGTTGCAGGTGAGGCATCGTCTTTCAAAGAAGGTGAAACTCTCGGCACCAATGCGGAACCTGCCGCACTCAGGGCAGCGCAGATCGAAGAAGGACTTCACGCCGCGTCGCGTCCATAGAATGGGGGTAGTGATACCCAGCAGAGCAACTGCGCCGATGGTCACCATCAGGCTTGCGTCGAGGTGCCGCAGGCCGGTCAGGGCACCTATCAGAGTCCATGCGGCGCCGATCGGACCGAACGCGATCCCAAACCGATAGGCCAGGCCGTGCCGCCTCGCAATCCCAATGATCGCCAGAATCGAAGCCGCCACACCGAGGAAGGCCGGCATCATCAGGCCCATTGACTCTATGCCTCGGCCTTCAGATCGCCAGACAAGCAGTGCCGACAATGTGGCTGTGAATGCGAGGGCCAACAAGGCAACGCACCAAACCACGCCGGGGGTCGCTGCAGCGCGGTTGGCAGCATCCCAATCGCGGCTGGCGTCGTTCACCTTCTCAGGTCGACTGAGCTGACTCATTGCCAAGCTCCAGAGAAACCCGATCCTTGTGCCTCCACCAGTGACAGGAACTGAAACACTCTACCTGCTCAGACTGAACCTGCCAAGCAGTCGTTGCATCCGGCAACCCGGGGGGTAATGAGCGGGCATTGACTTGACGGCCGGGAAGACCACGAATCCGAGATGCGAGGCCTCTGCCATGGTGATACCTTGGCAAGCATGAATCGCAAGGAGGATCTCGACGAATGGGGAGAGTCGGTCCGTCTGCTCAATGCCCACAACTGCGACCACGGGCTCCTCGATCCCGAGGCCATGGTCCGCGCGCAACATATCACACAGGGTTTGGCGACAGCCCTTGCGTGGAGACAAGGCGGGGCGCCTTAGGGGATGCTCCACCTGGACGTACGGAGATTCTGGTCGTTCAGCCAGAAGAGGTCGACGTCGTCGGCGTACTGCTTGGCATCCCATTCCATGGTTCGCTTCATGCGGTGAATCCGTTCCCGCCGTGAGTACGCCACGCCGTCCCCGCCGCAACCGGTCAGAGAAAGGGCAATCAGACCCAGCAGTGCCAAGAGTATCCAACGTCGCATGGTGAACCTCGCCCACGGGGGGTTAGTCGTCGGCCGCGGACCCCAAGCCCGCGGAAAGGCATGTCCACAGCGACCGCCATTGTAGAAACCCGTTGCCAGGGCTGTCAACCTGTGCGGGCGGCCCGGAGACTGCCGGGTCCGTGACACATTCGGCGGGCATGGTCAGTGGATGGCACTGGCGGCTCGCCCGCCAGTGCAGAAACGCCGGACACTGGCAGACGAGCTGCCAGTGGCACCCTCCCAGACGGTGACGGGCCCGCCATCAGGATCCTGGCGCCGTGGCCGCCTCGGGAAACTTGAGGTGCTTGGCCAGCTTGGCAACGGTTTTGGGGCCAATTCCGCGCACCGCCTCCAGGTCCTCCGGGCGTCGAAAAGTGGGTTCGTTTGGCGCGGCGGCCTTGCCCTGGCGATGCTCGACGATTCGCTTGGCCAGAACCTCACCTATCCCCGACAGACTGGCCAGCTCGGCCCAGTTGGCGGTGTTCGGATCGACCTTTGACTCAACCTCAACAACTCGAACTGCGGCATCTGATTGGGTCTCCGATCGCGGCAACGCCACTGACTCGCGGTTGGCCAAGCCTTGCGTTCCCAGCGGCCAAGAGGCACTCCGCGTGACCCAGGTGATCGCAAGTACTGCTCCAAATAGGAGATAGCAGACCACGTAGGCCCCCATTGGGGCTGACGCAGAGCCGGTGGGTGTGGGAAGATCTGTCTGAGCCACGAGTCACAACCGCAGAAGTCAGGCGTTCGGGGACAGCAGCCTGCTAGCGGCCCCGCTGGTTGGGGGGGCGCCTCGTCGAGGCTGCCACGTCCGCCCTGAAGTCCTTGAGCACTTTGTACGCAGGCTTCGGCGTAAGATCGTCTTTGAGCAGTCCTCCGAAGGGGATCAGTTGGTTCGACGGCCGGTCAGCCAGATCTCCCCACGTGATGGTATCCACGAAGGGCTTGCTCAGGGCAACAGTGTAGAAGCCCCTGATCCATTTGGCTTGTACAGTCTCGTCCCAGGGCTTGAGCCAGCAACCGCCGCCGAGACTGCCCTTCTCGCCGATCATCTTCGAGGGCACCTGAACAGCCGTGACGTGAACAGGTTTCCCCAGATTGCCAAGGCGATCAAGTTTATCCGAAATCTGGAACATATCCCGGACAAACATCCCATCCTGGGGTGCCCCGAACACGAACTGGGCGGCGATGCCGTCAAAGCCGACGCCGCTCTGGCTGATCATATCTGCGTAGAACATGGGCGGAATAGTCCGCTGGTTGCGGGCGTAGTACTCGCCCCAAGGCGCGACCAAGTCGATGGCCACCTGAGATCTGGCCGCCAGTTGTTTCACCAGCGACACGGCCACCCGCGTCAGGTCCATGATCTGCTCAAAGGTGAAGTTGAAGGCGTTCTCGGCGTGAATGCCGCTGACCACGTCCCAGCAATAGACGTAATTCCCATACCGTTCGACGGCTCGACGAACGTGCTCCACGATAGCACTTCGGACAGACTCATAATCGCCCTCATACTGGCTCAGCCAGTCGGGAATGTGGTCGGCATCTAAATTCACGAGGGGTCCCATTCGGATGGGGATTCGCGATTTCGCCAGCCATTCGATCCAACTGTCGATCAACTGCCAATCACGTGTCTGCTGCTTGGGCTCGATCAGCCGCCAAGGCACTGATATGTAGGCGAAGTCAAAGGCTTCCTTGAAGCGATCGCGATACTCGTCGGAGTTGTTGTGCAGATCGACCGCGCAACCGAAAACGCGCTTGGTGAATCCCGGAGTCTGTTTTCGCCGGGAAAGAAACAGGTCGGCGTGAAACTGGCTGAGCTGCTCGCCGGCAACGAAGGCCACCTTCAAGGCCTCCTCGGCCGCCTTGGACTGTTCGACGGCTGAATCCGCGCACAACGCGTCGATAAACAGGTCCCGGGCCTTGTCGACCTGGGCGGCAACCTGTTCCACACCTTCGTAGTCGAACAGTCCCCAGTCTTCGCGCTTCTGGTTGATGCGGGTCAGGCGGCCGCGGACGAGTTCGAGGAGGAGGTTATAGGGCTGCTCGCGATCCATGAGCCGGCCCGTTTCACTGAGGATGGCCCCGCAGCCAGGGATCGGCCAGAGGACGGCCAGACCCGCCGGACCATCGGCCCGCTTCGCGCAGACAATCTGGGAGTCTCGAAACTCAAGCTCGGCGCGCAGCGGAACCCCGTCGCTGCCGACGAGGTAAGTGCCGGCAAGATCCATGTCGCTGACTGGCCGACCATTGTGGTGCACCTGGAATCTTAACATTAGCAGCTACCGGTAGTTATGGTATAAGCGTATGACAAATATGAATCCCGAAACTGGCCCCGATGGGCGATCACACCCTATCGGCTAACCGGCAGCGCCATGTTCAGCTTCGATTGTGCACCTCCTAAGGTCACCCGTCGTCTTCCGTTTCCACCGGGATGGTACGGTATTTCAGGTGCCAACTCAAGTCTCGGCCTTGCTATCCCTTCAGAGGCTCTCTAAACTCGACCTGTTCGCCGGGGGTGACTGGTGCGCGGCCAGTCTGAGATGGGCGGCACGGTCGGTCGCCGTACCCTTGGAACCTGATCAGTGAAACCCGCCGTCACGCTAGGCAGTTGCCGGCGGGGAGACCTGCGTAGGGAAGGCGAGAGCACTCCGAACTGCAGCCTCGTTGCGGTCAGCGACTCCCCCTCCCAGATCCGGCCTGTGACACGGTGTCGGGCGCGGCCCTGCGCAGACGGCTTGAGGATGATCACGCATGAAGGGAAACGCGCCAATGACCGACTCGATCAGCTCGCCGGTTTTCTCTTCACGTGGGCCGCTTCCCGGCTCCAGGAAGGTCTACGTCTCGGGTACGATTCACCCCGATATTCGTGTGCCGATGCGTGATATCGGGCTTCACGGCGGCTACACGAGGTCAATCACCGTTTACGACACCTCCGGGCCCTACAGCGACCCTGACATCGCCATCGACACCGGCCATGGCCTGTCGCCAATCCGTCGTCGGTGGGTCAATGCCCGCGGCGACACCGTAGCGGCCGGCGGCCGGACTGGGCGGCCGGTGCTGCGAGCCCAACCCGGCCGATGCGTCAGCCAAATGTACTATGCCCGCCAAGGGATCATCACACCCGAAATGGAATTCGTCGCCATCCGGGAGAACCAGCGGTGCGAGGCAATGAAAGGCTCCGCCGCATCACAACACTCCGGCCAGGCTTGGGGAGCGAGCATCCCGCCGGTCATCACGCCCGAGTTCGTGCGTGACGAAGTAGCCCGAGGCCGGGCGATCATCCCGGCCAACGTCAATCACCCCGAGATCGAGCCGATGATCATCGGCCGCAATTTCCTGGTGAAGATCAACGCCAACATCGGCAACTCGGCCGTCGCCTCCTGCATCCAGGAAGAGATCGAGAAGATGATCTGGGCAACCCGCTGGGGAGCCGACACGGTCATGGACCTGTCAACTGGAGCAGACATCGACGAGACGCGAGAGTGGATCCTCCGCAACAGCCCGGTGCCGATCGGAACGGTGCCCATCTACCAGGCGCTCGAGAAGGTCGACGGCAGGGTTGAGGAGCTGACCTGGGAAATGTTCCGGGACACGCTGATTGCACAAGCCGAACAGGGCGTCGATTATTTCACCATCCACGCGGCGCTGTTGAGGGAACACATTCCTCTGACCACCGGTCGTGTTTGCGGCATCGTCTCTCGCGGAGGGTCGATCCACGCGAAGTGGTCGTTGGCTCATGGGGCCGAGAACTTCGCGTACAGTCACTGGGAC
>CAZTQK010000246.1:0-9512 GCA_964615635.1 uncultured Planctomycetales bacterium | reverse complement strand
TGTCGAGGGCGGCGCGCAGCAGCTCCTTCGCATCCTGGAGCGCAAAGATGTGGGCGGCCACTTTCAGTCCGGCCTTGTGCGCGTCGTCGATCGCCGCGCCGTAGAGTGCCGGACTCAGCTTCTTGTACTTGCCGTCGCGATCATCGACCCAGACCTTGATGAAATCGACCTTGCGTGCGATCTCCGCCTGCACGGCCGCACGCGCATCGGCCAGCGTGGTGCTGCCGGCCGGCGGGTCGCAGTATTCCACCCACTGCTGAAACTCTTCAACTGTTCCCGCGCCGACATTGGCCGCCAGGTACGGCTCAGCGCCGACCAGCCGGCAAAACTTGATGAATTCGTGTGTGCCAAAGGCGTTGGGCTCGACGCGCTCGCTCCAGCGATTGAACCGCCGCGGGCGATTCGCGGCCGGGCCGATGCCGTCACGCCAATGATAGCGATCCGCGAAGCACCCGCCGGGCCAGCGGATCACCGGCGGGGCGATCTTCTTGAAGCTGTCGACCAGGGCTTTGCGGATGCCTTCCACGTTGGGGACTTTCGAGTCCGGCCCGACCCAGATGCCGTCGTAAATGACCCCGCCGATGTGCTCGGTGAAATGGCCGTGCAGCATCGGACTGATCACGGCCGGCTTGCCATCGGGCTCCCGAATCCGCTCGTCGAGCAGAACATCGAGCGTCGCCCGCGACCCCGCGCTCTCGGCCGCCCACAGGCGCGCCCGAGAACCGCCGCCCAGTGCGGCCGCCGCGGCCCCGCAAGCCAGACCTTTCAGACACGTCCGTCGATTGATCGATGCTGTCATGATGTGCTCCTTAACGTGATCGACGCGTGGCCGATGCTACCGAAGAGCCCCGGCGACCGCAATGTGGGTCAGCGGCAGCCTTCAGTTATCGGCCGGGTGGCCCAGTCCGTCCGACCTGGTCGAGGTAGGTGGTCGCCCGGTGTTTCTGTATAATGTCTGAAAGTGGCTTGAGCGGCGAGTTGGGCGAGGTTGTTTACATCTGAAGACCGGCCAAGTACATGGGAGAGAGCCGATGAGTTCTTTGGCGATGGTGCGTGGGCTTTCGCTTCTCACAGTGTTGTTCCTTCTGCAGATCCCGGCTGAGGCCGGAGTTCTGATTGCTCATCATGCTGGAGCCTCAAATCCAACAAATGAAGGGTTCGACCTCAGCTTCGGTGGTAATGCTCAGGTCGGCGCCGTCAGCGGCGACTTCGGCCTGGACGCTTGGTCAATCGATCTCAACGGAGGATCTGATGTTGCCATATACGCTCGCCATCTCACGGCAGAGGAACAGGCGAGCGCTGCATCGGCAGGTTGGGTCATGTCGCTTCGGCTTCGCATGGTTGATTTCCCCGTAACCTCCCCCAACAGCATGATTGCCAGATTCTATACAGGTACGAAGCTCTACAGTCTGCACTTCGCAGCACAGTCCGACGGTGACCCGATTGTTAGCGTGGAGGAGTCTGTGGACAGCCGATTCTGCACGCTGGATGGGGCGGGCTCCGGCTACCACAACTACAAGCTAGTCTATGATGCCGGGGCCGACACAGCCACTCTCACAGTAGACGGTTTGCAGCAAATGAGCGGTCTGAAGGGGCGGAGCCTGCCAAGTGGACCAAGATTCGACTGGGGAGGTGGCCAGACCGTTTGCCATGCGAACTGGAACGAGGCGTCCCTGGCTATCGTGCCCGAGCCTTCCTGCATGCTTCTGCTGCTGTGTGCTGGAACCGCTCTGCTTACCCGATGTTCGTGCCGCGCCACTGCCCTGAGTACGTGCTGAGTGTACCATGCGTCGGCCGGATAGCTCATTCTTTGCCGTTGCAGAAAATGAGTTAGCTGGTAGCGTTGAATCGGAACGCGGAGCGTGGCCAGACCAGACTCAGCATGGAACGGATCATCGCTCCCCCACCTGCAAGAAGCAGGTGGGGCACCCGGCCGGGAGGCACTGGCGGCTTGCCCGCCAGTGGGCACGGGCAGACAAGCTGCCCGTGGCACCCCATGTCAGGCACGATACTGAAAACACGTCACCAGATGATCGTTGACCATCCCGACGGCCTGCATGAAGGCGTAGCAGATGGTCGAGCCCACGAATCGAAAGCCGCGTTTCTTGAGGTCCTTGCTCATGGCGTCGGACTCGGCCGTACGTGCGGGGACGTCGGACATGCGTTTCCAGCGGTTGACCCTCGGCCTGCCGCCGACGAACGACCAGATATAGGCGTCGAAGCTGCCGAACTCGGCCTGTACGGCCAGGAACGCCCAGGCATTGTCGATGGCCGAGGCGATCTTGAGTCGGTTGCGGACAATGCCGGCGTCGGCCAGGAGACTCGCGACTTTGCGGGCATCATACTTCGCCACGTAGGCCGGATCGAACCCGTCGAACGCCTGGCGGTAGCGGTCTCGCTTGGCCAGGATGGTGTTCCAGCTCAGGCCGGCCTGGGCCCCCTCCAGGACGAGAAACTCGAACAGGCGCCGATCATCGTGCTGCGGCACGCCCCATTCCTCGTCATGGTACGGGATCGACAACTCATTGCGAGCCCATGGACATCGGTTTTCGCCTTTTTTACTCAAAGCGAGATTCCCCAGATAACCTTGCCGGTTCCCGCCGCCAGGCACCCTGTCGTTATCGTATGGCGCTCTCCCCGCCCGGACAAGAAAACGCCCCGCCGCCCGGTGCTGAAGGGTCTGCGACAATCTGGGCGGTTCCTTCAGAATCCCGAGCGCAAGCGAGGGGCCAGGCCCCAACGCGGCCGCACCACACGGAGGCTGCTCCTTTACAGTCGCGGTTCTGAAAGAACTGCAAAGAGCTGGGCGTACCTGCCAATCGATCGGGTATCGTGGTGTTATTTCCCATTCGCCCGTTGTGACGATAGATTGCACCGATGAGCGGAGGGCTCTGGGACGAGGCTGATTCCAGACTGCACGGCGACGAGGATGGGAGGACCGATGAGAGAACGATTGTTTGCGGCGTCTTGGCTACTGGCCCAGTGCATGTTTGCCGGGATGACGCTCGGCGCAGAGAACTGGACGGCGCCGGCGGTGCGGCTTCCGGCTGTCGAGCGGCACCCGGTGATCGCTTGCACATCCGACGAGTTGGCCCGGCTCCGCGCCGCCTATCAGGCGGGTGGGCCCGCCCATGTTGTCGCCGCCAACATCGTCAAGGCCGCTGACAAGTTTCTGGATGACCCGATCACGTTTCCTCCCCGCGGCGGTCAGCACAACCAGTGGTACCAGTGCGACAAGTGCGAGCTGGGCCTGGAAACGCTCAGCGACACGCAGCATCGCTGCCCCAAGTGCGGCAAGATCTACACCGGAGAGCCCTACGATGACGTGGTCTTCAAGCGGCATCACAGCCGCAACCTCAGCCAGATGCGCCAGGCGGCATGGGCCTATGCCATCACCGGCGATCGCAAGTACGCCGACTACGCCGCGAAGATCCTGCTCGGTTATGCCGACCGCTATCTCAAATACCCCTATCACACCAATAGTGCGACGAAGGAAGGAGCCAAGCGACCGTCCGGCGGCCACATCGACGAACAGACCTTGGGCGAGGCGACCACCCTGTCCCGGCAGATCGCTCCGGCCTACGACCTGATCCATGATTCGGCGGCCTTGTCCGACGCCGATCGCAAAGCCATCGAGGAGCAGCTCATCCTGCCGATGCTGAAAAACCTCGACAAGCACAAGGCCGGCAAGAGCAACTGGCAGACGTGGCACAACGCAGCCATGCTCTGGGGCGGGGCGGTGATCAGCGACGAAGCCTGGATCCGCAAGGCCATCGAGCAGCCGGGCCAGGGCTTCGCTTTTCAGATGGGGGCGTGTCTGTCTGAGGAAGGCATGTGGTACGAGAACAGTTGGGGCTATCACTTCTACACGCTGGATGCGCTGGTGGAAACGTGCGAGGGCGCCCGTCGGCTGGGAATTGACCTCTGGGGCCATCCGAATCTCAAGAAGATGTTCCTCCTGCCGATCCGCTACGCCATGGCCAACGGTTCGCTCCCACGATTCGGGGACGATGTCAACGCCTCCACACAAAGAATCGGCTCACTCGGTGAACCAGCCTACCTGGTCTATCGCGAGCCGCTGCTGGTCCCCTATCTGTCAAAAACACCCACCTTTGAGAACATCATGCTGGGCCGCAAGATCGAGAGCCAGGCGCCTGAGCACAAACCGTCTCCTATTAGTGAAGTCATGCCCAGCGCCGGCCACGCGATTCTGCGGACAGCGGGCCCCGCCGGCCTGACGGCCGCATTCACCTTCAGCCCATACGGCGGCGGCCACGGGCATTACGACAAGCTGAGCTTTGTGCTGTTCGGCTACCAGCGTGAACTGGCGGTGGATCCCGGCCGTGCCGCCAGCCAGGCCTATCGCCTCCCGATTCACAAGCACTGGTACAAGGCCACCATCAGCCACAACACCGTCGTGATCGACGGGCAGTCCCAGGACCCGGTGGCGGGGGCGCTGCGGCTGTTCGCCGGCAACGACCAATATGCCGCCGTCGTGGCCGACTGCGACACGGCGTACAAGGGCGTCGCGCACCGGCGGCTGCTGGTGATGACCCCGACGTATCTGTTGGTGTTCGATCGTCTGGATTCGCCGGACAAGGAGCACCAGTTTGACTGGCTCTATCACAACCGCGGCTGCCAGGTGCGATGTGAGGCAGCCACTGATCCGGCCGATCTTTCGGCCGAACCGCCGGGGTACCAGTACATCCGCAACGCCAGACAAGGCACGAGTGACGGAATGATACGGGTCGCCTTCCACGACGAATCGGTGACCACTCATGTGACCGTGGCCGGCGAGGCGCCGATGCAGGTAGTTGTCGGTGACGGCCCCGGCTCCTCGATCCTGGATCGGGTGCCGCTGGCCATGATTCGTCGGACCGGTCGCGGGACGCGGTTCGTGGCGGTCATCGAGCCGGTCACCGGCAGCGAGAAGCCTTCGGTGTCGTCCGTTGCATGGCGACAGGAGAACGATGATGTGATGGTGGAGGTTGTCTCGGGACAGAACATCGAGTCCGTGCGATTGGCGGGTGACTTGGGAATCGAAATCCGCTCCGGCCAGAAGACCGTGCTTACCAGCCAGCCCGCCGGAGGCTGACCATCTTGTTTAGATGGCGCGCAGATCTTGGGGCTACCCGGAAGATGCGCGCCGACTGTGTGCAGTGAAAGACTCACACATTCATTATCCATCTGGTTTCGATCAGGGGTGACGACTAGCCGACGATGTCGCTGATGGTGACGGCCAGATGCTGTTGGCGATGGCCGATCTTCTTGCGATAGGTCTTGCGGCGTCGGAAATGGATGGTGGTTACCTTCCTGGCTTTCACCTCGCCGTTGACCTTGGCAACCACCTTGGCCCCATCGACAAACGGCTGGCCGATTCGGGCGTTGGCCCCGTCGCCGAGCGCCAGGACATTGGTGAACTCGATCGTCTCCTGGCCTTCGGGCAGATCCCGAACGTCCACGTAGATCTTGTCGCCCTGAGAAACCTTATACTGCCGG
This sequence comes from uncultured Planctomycetales bacterium, assembly GCA_964615635.1. GTDB lineage: Bacteria > Planctomycetota > Phycisphaerae > UBA1845 > PWPN01 > JAUCQB01. Next base: position 4,013 of record CAZTQK010000246.1, on the reverse strand, counting down.
CCGCCGTCTTCGATAATCGCGTACACCTGTCCAACTCCAGCACAAGGGTCATTCACAGTGGAAACAAACAGGCCCGTCGGCCGAACCATGCCGTTTCACGCAGTCATCCCACTACCGAGCCCCACATTATGTCCTCTGCCGGGCATGGGGTCAAGGAAGCCTCCCCAACGGCATGCCTGGGGGGGGTCCGTGACACTTTGGGCGGCTCTTTCAGAACCCCGAGCGTAAGCGAGGGGCCCTTGGCCGATTCCCATGAGCGGTCAAGGGCAGGCCAAACCGGAAAGCGGCCAGATCACAAGGGGGCCGCTCCTTCACAGTCGCGGTTCTGAAAAAGCCATAGCGCCTCCCGCCTAGACTGTCACGGACCCTGCCTGGGGTACCTGGGGTGCCGCACGGACCAGGTTTCGAGATGTCGGCAACCCAATTCGTGCATGCGTTTCCGCCCATTTTCATGGCCCGGCCCGCAGCTTTCTGGCGGGATGATGCCGGGCGATGAGGACCGTTCGCATCTTCGTCTTGGTCTGCAAGTCGCTTTTTGTAAATGAGTTACGCCAGATTGGTCTTCCCGGCGGCTGTCGTTGACGCTTCCGTGGAGCGGTTGGCTCGGCCGCCCTTGACAGATCCGGCTGGATGGGTAAGATATCGCTTGTCGGTGGCTAATGCGCCTGGGGAAACACCCGTTCCCATTCCGAACACGGTAGTGAAGCCCAGACGGCCGATGGTAGTCTCACGAGGCGAGAGTAGGTGACTGCCGACATTTGTGTTTTCTAGCGGAAACCCGCCCGCCGAAAGGCAGCGGGTTTTTTCGCGCGCCGACCTGGTAAGAACGGAAGTGCCGGGGCGCCTCAGGGGCATGCCCTGGACTCAGGAGGGCGCGTCACCGGGTGCCAGAGGCTGCAGGTCCGGGTTTCACAGTTGCCCGCAGGAAGGTCCAGCAATTGTCCAGCAGGATGTCGTCACCTCGCCGCTCGAAGTTGTGGATTCTCTGGTAGGCCTTGGGAGCCTCCAGGTGCAACCGGCGCAGCTCAGCAAGTTGCCGATCGGTGTCCTCGTAGCGGGCCAGCCACGAGTTGAGCGACTCGCGGGCTCGTGTTTGGGTGGTCCGAACGATTCGGAAGCCGTTGCGGTGGACAAGGCTCGTCAGTTCACCGGCCGTCAAGTCGTGGCGGCGCAGCGGCTGGCGGAGCCGGACGATGGCTTCCCAGTAGGTCTCGTCTTCATCACTGAAGGGCGTCATCTGGCCAATGACCAGCACGCCCTCCGGGCGCAAGACTCGTCTGATCTGGGCCAGACAGCGGTCCAGATCGTCGACGTAGTGCAGCGTCTGCCGGCATATTGCAGCGTCGAAGGCGGCATCGTGCCAAGGCAACTCCTGAGCGTCGCCCTTGCAGGATCGGATCCGGCGATTTCGGATCCGGGCCAGCATCTCGGGCGAGATATCCACCGCGACACACTCCCCGACATCCGGACGGGCGGCGAGCACGGCCTCCAGCACAGCTCCCGTCCCTGCTCCGACATCAACGATCTTCTGACCGGGGCGAGGATCTATGAAATCGATCGTTGTGGCCATGATGCGCGGATCGCGGACCCACGGCGCCAGGTCGTAGGTCGCGGCACGCTGGGCAAAGTGTCGGGCCAGATCACGATCCACCAGTGCGGCTCCCAGAGTTGCCGGCTGCTTCGGCATGGAGCTGTCGAGTCAGCCAATCGAACGCTCGTTCCTGCATCTGGACATTAAACTCGTGCGGGCCTTCGAAGAACACACCCTCGCACTTGTCGGCAGCTCCCATCTTGGCATAGATCCGTCGGATTTTGTCCACTGCCTGGCGGGCGGCGTCGAGCGGATACAAGGTGTCTTTTGCTCCATTGATGGTCATGAGGGCGTTGGGCCAGTGAAGGGCAGCGACGTCGGGCCAGTCGAGATCGCCGTACAGACCGGGCACAAGCTTGGTGAATCCGATCCCGCTTCGGACATGATGGCGGGCCATGGGTTGATACTCAGCCATCCAGCAGACCGCGACCGACGCCCGGATGGCAGGGTGCAGCGCACCCAGGAAGATGGTACGCACGGAACCAAGGCTCAGCCCCAGACATCCGACGCGTTTGGGATCGACTTCCGGGCGAGTGAGCAGGTAGTCGGTGACGCGCATGTCATCCCAGATGTTGATGCCCGCCCAGGTCACTCCGCAGGTCAGGGCAGTCCGGCTGATCAGCTCTTCGTGGGCCCACGAGCGAGCATTGAAGTCGGCCACATCCTGTGCGGTCACCTCGAGCGTGCGCCGGCGGATGCGCGGCGGGTCGGCATCGAGATACAGGCCCCGTTCGCCCCAATGCAGCAAATCCGGCACGATGACCACGAAGCCCCGGCGGGCCAGTTCGTCGGCGATGCTCCGCCCGCCGTAGCATGTCTTCTTGAAGGCCGTGAGTTCAGGATGCTCCGGATCGACCCGGACGAGTTTCTCCTTGCCCCAAAGGTAGAAGCCGCCGTGGTCGTGCAGGGCCACGATGCCGGCAGCGGCGCGATCTACGTCCTTGGGCACCAGCACGAAGGCGGAAATACGGATGTCGGGCGTGGTGTTGAGCAGGATGTGCTCGCGGACGTAGGTACCGCAGTCGGCCTTATCGGTTATCTCGGGCCTGGGGTCGCACTTGGGCGGACTGTAGTGCAGGTTGGCCAGCAGGACGGCTCGCGCTTGCTCGGTCCACGCCTTGGGGTCGGTAAACTCGCCGCGAAGAAAGCTCATCTTCGGCTCACACCGAGCAGACAGCTTCTCGAACACGGTGGTCCAATGCGTGCCGAGTTCGGGCTGAGGAGCATGCTGCGCGGCAGGTATCGACGGCTGTGGTGCTGCAGTCTCCGCGGCATTGAGGTTGGCGGCGCTGCCGAGCAAGGCCCCGCCTGATGTGGCTTGGAGAAACTGGCGGCGATTCATGATTGGGCTCTCCTCGTATTCGTTGGGTCAACGTTCGGCCTTTCGGGCTTCGACCACGCTGAGCCGCCGGAGCTCTGCCCAAGGTGGTGATGTCACCCGCCGGGCCACAGGCCGTGAGAATCATGCGACGAGGTCGGCGAAGTCCATCCTGGTCGGGCCAGAATCCCACCTGTGTAGAGCCCCTATTGTGGCAATTCCCCATCGGAAAGAAAGGCTTCGATACCCGTGATCACACGGGTTTAGGTCTTTCCAGGGCGACTGGAGTGCGATCTGGGTGTGGCGGGACCGGCGCTCTTGCTGCATAATGTCTACATGCGAAACCAACCATGCTTCCTATGCGGGTTCTGTGCGTTCACCGTGTCACTGGCCGCAGGTGTTATTGCCCAAGGGGCGCCTGCCGTCACCAGGCCGAACATCATCCTGATCCTGGCTGATGATGTAGGTTCTGCAGAACTGGGCTGCTACGGCAACCGCGAGCACAAGACTCCCAATCTCGACCGCATGGCCGCCGAGGGATTGCGACTGGACACCTTCTACGCCACACCCCTTTGCACGCCCACCCGTGTGTGCACGATGACCGGTCAATACGGGTTCCGCAACGGTTATCTCGGCATGGGCAAGGAGGCGTTCAAACCGCCCAAGGATTCACCGCAACGCGAGATCGGCAATCATTTCACCATAGGCGATTTGATGAAATCGGCCAGGTACGCCACGGCCCTGGTCGGCAAATGGCAGTTGCCGGGCAAGGTCCCGACACTCATCCACGACTGCGGCTTCGATGAATACCGCATGTGGGCCTACAAGGAGAACCTGCCCGAGGGGGTGGTGCATACGGGTGGATGGGAGGGCGGCAAGGTTGGAGGAAAGCCGGAGCGTTACTGGCACCCGTGCATCGTCGAGAATGGCAAGTACCTGCCCACCAAGCCGGACGACTACGGCCCCGATTTGTTCGTGGATTTCATCCTGGATTTCGCCCGCCGTCACAAGGAGGGGCCGTTCTTCGTCTACCACACCTCCGTATTGACGCACGGCCCTCATGAGGAGACGCCGGATCCTACGCATCCGGGAAAACGGTGGCCT
>CAZTQK010000245.1:0-9525 GCA_964615635.1 uncultured Planctomycetales bacterium | reverse complement strand
GTGGGTCTGCATGCCGATGTAGCCGGTCGCGGGCATCTTCGAGTACGGGAAATCGTACTTGCCCATCGGCTCGGTCATCAGGCTGAAGTCGCAGTCGATGATCTTGAGGCCGTTCATGACCACGGTGACCAGCGAACCCTTGCAGGTGATCTCGATGCTGTTCCATTGGCCCAGCGGCCGGGATACGTTGGCGATCGGGGCGAAGAGGTCGTAGATCGAGCCGGTGCTGTGCTTGTCGGCCGGCTTGCCGACATCGTCGAAGATCTGAACCTCAAAGCCGGTGTACGCCGGGCGGTCGTGGCCGGGCACCTTGAGGAAGATGCCGCTGTTGGCCCCTTGAGTGACCTTGAAATCCATGCGGAGCACGCAGTCGCCGTACTTCTCGTTCGTCGAGATCCAATAGTCCTTGCTCTCGTCGCCCGTGGTGTGCAGAACGCCCTCTTCGGGGATACTCCACGAGCTGTTCTTGGGCTCCACCTTCTTGCCTTCATGCGTGTAGATGGTCCAGCGGTTCAGGGTCTTGCCGTCGAACAGCGGAACAAATCCGCCGGCGTCGGCCTTGGGCTTCTCCTCCTTGGGCTTGGGCGGTTCGATGATATCGGCCGTCCGAGCCGCGCGGTCCGGCAGCGGCGGCATCTGCTTCACCGGCTTGAGCTGGTACCAGTACGCCACGCTGCACCAGTCGTCGCTTCGCTCGAAAAGCTCCTTGTGCCAGCCGATCTGCTGCATCGTCGCCTTCAGACTCTTGCGAAAGTAGACGGGGTCCTTCTCGTGAAAACGATAGAGGCTGACCAGTTCATTCTTGAAGAAGTCGTTCGTGAAGCACATCGGGCAGCCGGCATAAGGCGTCTGGTATTCGCCCATGCCCCAGGCGGCCTCGAAGTAGTCCTCCGTGCCCGTGCCGCAGATGGTCGGGTAGTCGGTGTCGCCGTCCATATAGAACTTCATCTCGCCCTCGCCCCACCAGTGCGGCCCGAGAGCACGCACTCCGATCACGCATCCGATGAAGCAGCCCGGCCCCTCGACGTTGTCGAGAATCACGTAGTCCCGCTTCATCACCGTCGGGTTCTCTCGGCGGAACTGGGCATGGAAACGGCCGGTATTGGCCGGAAGCTTGTCGCGCAACTCATAGTCAATTTGATAGAAGAACGCTCCCATCTTCTTTCCGTCGGGCATGTCGTTGGTCACCGTGATCTTCGCGTGCGTGCCGAATGGCATGGCGAAGTAGCTGTTGAACCCCCGGCCCAACACCTGAGTGACATACGCCGTGGTCAGCACCCGGCGCTGCCCGTGAGCCACACCGAAGAAATCGCCGAGCGGCACTTCGACGCTGGGCACCTCGCTGCCGTCCCAGTACATCCGCAGGATCATGTTGCGCATCGCCTGAGGCGAACGATCGGGGATGGTAATCCAGATGTGACGAATGACACCGCACCCATCGATGTCCATGAGCGTGGCCGTCTCACCATTCTTGATCTCGCGGATGCACGGCGAGCCCTTGCGTGTGGGCCCCAGATTGCTCGCCGTCTTGCCGCCGGCTCCGACGGCACCGGTCGGGTTCTCCCATGTGATCGCACGACCGACCACTCCGTCCGGAACGATCGGCAGCGTCGGATCGATGTCGGCGGCATTCACCCCACCGAATGACAAGCCTCCCTGGCCCTGACAGCCGAGGACGAACGCCATCGGAATCAGCAACGAGCATCCGAACAACACGTACCATCGCGACATGGGGTCTCCTTTCCGTACAAGTGAGAATCGCTGCCGGCAGCACCCATAACCCGGCTGTCGCCGGACAGTCCGGGCGGATTATGCCACGGCAGCCCCGGGGCCGCAACCGCAGCCGTTTCGCCCCCCCTCCGCGAAAGATTCGCGAGAAAACCCTTGCTATCAGCCCGATTTTGGTCTATACTGACTTCCAGATAAAAGGACATGTCAGGCGTCACGTTGCAGTGGATGACCGAGGGGACACGGGATGGCTTGAGACATTTGAACGCGGGCACGAAGCCCGCGGATGTGCGGCTGAATGGGAGGTGCGAGCGATGCCCGGTATTCCGGAGATCATCGGCGAATCCCAGGTCGGTACGCTGGACCCCGTCGAGGAGAAGACGCAGAATCGCGACGAGGTGCGCGAAAAAACGCGCCTGCCGCGTTTTCTGAGATCGTTTGCACGATCGGGGATGACCTCATCCCCGTTGCGATTGCGGCTTCGCGACTTCTCCGGTGAAGGAGAACGAGCGCCTCCGTAGGTGCGTCGGCCGGGGCAAGGGGCCGCGGCAGGCAGCAGAGATCTGCAACACCTGGTGGCCGCGGCCGAGTCGGAAGTCCAAACAGGAGAACCGAGCGTAAGAACAGACAGGTATCTGACAACAAGACGAGTGGAAACAACTGCGGCGATGCCTCGAACAAGAGGCGCCGTGTTTTCAGAGAAGGACCCCGATAGGGTCCGGCGTCAGGACCGTGCAGGCCGACGGAACCTGGGCCAAATAAAGACGCCAACGGCGGATGTCGCCAGGATCAACAATCCGAGCGCATCCGTCGTTGTGCATTTGGCGATCACGTGAACAAGACGCCAACGCCGAGGATGTCTCAGAACAAGCATCTTCTCGTCGTTCCGCGACACTTCGTTCCTCCCCCTGTCCCGGCCCGCTCAACCAATCACCTCCAGGCCACCGATATGTACGTGGCCACCGCACCGAGAACCCGAAATGTCGGCAACAGTCGCCCGCAGGCACAGCGGGTTTTGCCCCGTTTCGCGTGGCCACCTATAATGCGGGCCAATTGGCGGGTTCTTATGGCTCGCCTGGGGAAGTCTTGAATGACGGGGCCACAGTTCTGCATAAAGCACCTGAGGGATACCCTCTCAGATACCTCTCTGCGCCATGCACTCGATGTCCTGGCGGACGCAACCTCTGCCTCCGTCGTGCTTTTCGACACTGACGGGCAGGTGGCCGTCGGTCCGGTGGCTGGCAACGATCTGATCCGCCGCGTGATCAGCACGCCTCAGGGGCGGGAACTCGTCATCTCGACTCATCGCCAAGCCGCCAACCGCGTTGCCGGAAAATCGCCAGTGGTCGTGCCCGTTGAGAACGCTGGCGCCCTGATTGCGGCCGACCTCGACCAGTTCGGGATTCCGATCTGCCGTGACAGCCAGTGTGCTGGAACGCTGACCCTCGGAGATCGACCGCAGGCCCCCCTATCGCAGGAGGCAATCTCGCGGATCGAGTCCGCGGCCGGGCTGGCGCCGGGCGAGCTGCGCGAGGCGGCCGCCGAGCTCAAGCCTTGGAGCCCCGCGGAAGCCTCGGCCGCCCGCAACATGGCCAGCCTGTTCACCGAGTTGCTGGCCGAGCTGTGCCTGCAGGAGACCAACCTGAGCCGCCGAATCGAAGAACTGACCGCGGTGTACAACATCGCTGGCCTCCTATCCGGCACAATGGACCTGCAGGAAATCCTCAACCGCACAGCCCGGATGGTGTGCGAGGTGATGCATGTGAAGGCCTGCAGCATCCGTCTGTTGGACGAGACCAGCGGAACCCTGGTCATCCGCGCGGTCCACAATCTCTCGGAAGAGTACCTCAACAAGGGAGCGGTGACCGTCGAAGAGAACCCCATCGATCGAGCGGCGATCAGAGGGGAAATCGTGTACATCGCCGACGCACCTACGGATCCGCGGACGCGCTACCCGCAGGAAGCCCGCACGGAAGGCATCGTCAGCGGAATGGTGGTCGGTCTTATCTACCGAGGCAAGGCTGTTGGCGTGCTTCGAGTCTACACGGGTGAGCCGCACGTCTTTACGCCCTTCGAGGAAGCCCTGCTGCAAGCGGTGGCGTCACAGGCCGCAGCGGCAATCGTCAATGTCCGCCTCATGGCCGAGTCCCTCGAGGCCGAACGCTACTCGCGGCAAATCGCTTACGCCGGCGAGGTGCAGCGGCGGATGATCCCCAGCCAGCCGCCGGCCTGCGGCCAGGTGGAGATCGGCGCCGTCTACCGCCCCACCTACAACGTCGGCGGCGACTTCTACGACTTCATTCCCCTGCCGGACGGAAACCTGGGAGTGGCCATATCGGACGTATCCGGCAAGGGTGTGCCGGCTTCGCTGATTATGGCTTCGTTGCGTTCCGCGCTGCGCGTGTACGCCAAGTTCACCTACGACATTGACCAGATCATGGTGATGCTGAACAAGCACGTCTGCAGTGAGACGAAGATAGGCGAGTTCACCACCCTGTTCTACAGCGTTCTCTCGCCCGACGGCCGGCGTCTGACGTACTGCAACGCCGGCCACGAGCCGCCGATGCTTCTGCGCAATGGCAAGATACAACCGCTCGGAACCGGCGGGATGGTCCTTGGCGTGGAGGAAAACGCCAAGTTCGACCGCGAACTGATCGCCCTGCAGCCCGGCGACGTGCTGCTGCTCTATACCGATGGGGCCGTTGAGGCTCTGAACTTCTCGGACGAGCAGTACGGCCGTCCTCGTCTGGGCGAGTCGCTGATCCGCTACGCCGACCAGCCGGCCCAACTCGTCGCACAAAACATCCTCTGGGACATTCGACGATTCCGCGGCCTGGCCGACCGGATCGACGACGTCACCCTGGTAGTGCTGAAGATCAAGGACACCAAAGCCAAGTCATCCGCATGACGGAGACGGCTTCATGCCTTGTTCTGCTGACCCTCGCTCGCCGGCCGCCTGCCAGATATAATCACGCCCCATGAAAGAGACCATCGCCGTTCTTGATTTCGGAAGTCAATACGCCCAACTCATTGCCCGAAGGGTCCGCGAGAACAGGGTCTACAGCGTCATCTGCCCGCCGACGATCACCCCGGCGCAAATCCGGGAGATGAACGTCGCCGGGATGATCTTCTCCGGCGGGCCGGCCAGCGTGTATGCGCCCGGCGCTCCGAAGTGCGACCCGGCGCTGCTGCAGATGGGTATCCCCGTCCTGGGAATCTGCTATGGGATGCAGATCAGTTGTCACAGCCTGGGGGCCAAGGTCAACGCTGCGCCCGCCCGCGAATACGGCCGCACCCGCCTGGAGGTCATTGACCCGCAAGGGCTGCTCGCCCACGTGCCGTCGCCCACAACAGTGTGGATGAGCCATGGCGACAGGGTACAGGACCTGCCCGCCGACTTCGTCCCGCTGGCCCGTACCCCCAACTGCCCCATCGCGGCCGTCCGGCATAGAAGTGGGCCGGTCTACTGCGTCCAGTTTCACCCCGAGGTGACCCACACCCCCTGTGGAGGGCAGATCCTTCGCAACTTCCTCTACGAGATCTGCGGCTGCAAGGGCACGTGGGAGATGGGCAACTTCATCAACGAAACGATCGAGGCGGTCCGCGCCAGGGTCAAAAAGGACGAACGGGTGATCTGCGGGCTGTCCGGCGGCGTAGACAGCAGCGTGGTCTCGGCCCTGCTGCACAAGGCGATCGGCGACAGCCTGGTGTGCATCTTCGTGGACAACGGCTTTTTGCGCAAGAACGAGGTCGAACTGGTCGAGGCGACCTTCCGCGACCATTTCCAGATCGATCTGCGCGTGGCGAGGGCGGCCGACCGGTTCTTCACCCGCCTTGCAGGAGTGACCGATCCGCAGGAGAAACGCAAGCGCATCGGTCACGAATTCATCGAGGTCTTCAAGGCCGAAGCCAAGTCGATTCCCAACGCGAAGTACCTCGCCCAAGGCACGCTCTACCCGGACGTGATCGAATCGGGACACGGCATTTCGGGGACCTCGGCAAACATCAAGCTGCACCACAATGTCGGAGGCCTGCCGGCCGAGTTGGGTTTCGAGCTGATCGAGCCTCTGCGCGACTTGTTCAAAGACGAGGTCCGCACGGCCGGGATGCACCTCGGCCTGCCCGAGGAGATCATCTGGCGGCATCCCTTCCCGGGGCCCGGCCTGGCGGTGCGAATCATCGGCGAGGTCACTCCGCAACGCGTCCAGTTGCTTCAGCAGGTGGACGAGATCGTCATCGATGAGATCCGCTCCGCCGGCTGGTACAAGAGTATCGGCCAGGCGTTCGCCGTCCTCCTCCCGGTCAGCTCGGTGGGCGTCATGGGCGACGACCGCAGCTATGAGGGCCAGCAGGTCGCCGCAATACGATTCGTCGAAACCACCGACTTCATGACCGCCGACTGGGTGCGGATCGATTACGAAGTGCTCGAACGCATCTCCTCTCGAATCATCAACGAGGTCCGTGGCATCAATCGCGTGGTCTACGACGTCTCCAGCAAGCCGCCGAGCACGATCGAGTGGGAATGAGACGAGCCATCATTGTCGTCGATCACGGCAGCCGGCAGCCGGAGGCGAACCGGGCGCTGGAAAAGGTGGCCCAACTGGTTCGTGCCCGAACAGCCGAGCCTGTCTACGCTGCTCACATGGAATTGGCCGAGCCGAGCATCGGACAGGCGTTTGATTCGGCCGTCGCCGAGGGGGCCGACCTCGTCATCGTGGTTCCCTACTTCGCCTCCGCAGGACGGCACAGCCGGGAAGACATCCCGCGGCTCTGTGCAGAAGCGGCGGCGAGGCACCCTGGTGTCGGCTGGCACTGTTCGGCACCTGTCGGTCTGGACAGTATGATGGCCGACCTGGTTGTGCGGTGCGTCAAGAAGTGCGAAGACAACGGTTATTCCTGCGAGGGCTGTCACGACCGGAATGTTTGCCGTCCACCGGAGCACGTCTGACGGCGGTGATCGGCGGCGTCATAACACCCCGATGGCTTTGCCCGCGGCGTCGAGTCCTCGGGCCATGTGGCATCCGAAGTACGTCGATCCCCAGGTCATCACAGGGATGGCCACAATGACGATCGCGATCCGCCACCATCGCCAACGGGGCACGCGGATATACGTGATGATCAGCAGGCCGATCCACCACGCCCAGTAAACGACGGATACCCACAGTCTTCCCGCATGGCTTTCTCTCAAGAACAGCGAGAACGGGAATACGGGCGATTCATCGAGCATGAGGTAAGGCGCCCCCGTCAGCATTTCGGGCAACAACGCATAACTGGTGTATGACGTCACCACGAACCAGAAGCGGAATGATTGCCGAATGCCGCCCGGCGCCAGCAACAGGCCAAACACCACGGTCTGAAAACATGCTTGGCAGATAACACCACACATCCACCAGGCAAGAATCTCCAGATCATCACCGGACGAGCCGCTCTGGAGTCCGACCACCAGCGAAGGGATCCCCATGCAAACGAGCAGAAACGCCCCCGCGGCCACGATGGACGGCCGGTCGCGCACTTGTCGGGCAAATCGCCACGGCAGGAACGCCACCTGCAAACACGTGACCACGAAAGCCACCGGCTTGAGACGCCATCGCCAACGCTCCCAGGGCGTGCCGATTCGCTCGCGCAGCTCGTCACGCCTGCGACAAACGGCCACCCAATCGACGGTCGCGCCGCACTCCGGACAGATCGACCCGGGCAGACCGGTGAGATTGTAGCCGCACTTGAGGCAGCGGAGGCCCTCGTCCTGGACAGGCGGCACGGCAATGGATGTGGGATCGGACAAAGGGCGTGCTCCTGTTGATTTGCAGGCTATCACGAGTACCATGATTCGCTCGCCAGGGCAAGGAAGTATGGGATGAGCCAACGTATATCGTCACATGAGCTTGAGATCCGGGTTCGCTACGCCGAGTGCGACCCGATGGGTCTCCTGCACCACTCGAAGTACTTCGAGTATTTCGAGATGGGTCGGACGGAATTGCTCCGCGCGGCCGGCTTTCGTTACCGCGATCTGGAAGAAAAGGGCGTGCTATTCGTGGTAGCCAAGACGGCCTGCACCTTCAAGAGGCCGGCCCGCTACGACGACGTGCTCAAGCTCATAGTCCGCATCGTCCGTCAAACGCGGGCCCGGATCGATCACGAGTACAAGCTCCTGCGCGACGGCGTCCTCCTCTGTGAGGCAACCACCACGTTGGCCTGCGTGGATCGCACCGGGCGCCCAATCCCCATTCCCGAGGAAATCGTCACCCCGCCGGATGTGACCGCCGGAGCGGGTCAGGACTAACCCAACGCGAGCACACCATGGCCGTTTTCTGTCATCTGGCTGACCCCAAGACGTACAAGGCGTTCGACTGGGACAGCGTTCAGGACGACGCGGATCGCCATTACTGGCTGGGCCTCTTCGAAAGCTTCACCGCCAACATCAGGCAGCGGCTTATTGAAGACGACCTCGCGGGCGACGGTTTCGCCGAGCGATGGCCGCTGTTCGAAGCCGAATACGCCGAGGGCATGCGGCGGATCCGGGCGGAATCCGATCGCACCCGCCTTCAGTCGACCATCGACCTGTGCGATTTCCGGCAGCGGATGCTGAACGAGTACGGTTGGCCGGATCCCTATCTGGGCGTCAAAACCCGAGAGAACAACATGGCCGTCGCGATGTACCCGAAGGCCATTCGCAGCGTCGACGAAACCCCCTTGCCTCAGCGATGGGAGTTGCTCTTCCGCATGCTGTTCGCCGGAAACATGTTCGACCTGGGCGCCCCCGACACGATCGATCTCTACAACAGCGGAAAGCTGGATTTCGCGACGATTCTCGCCGAGATCCGCCCCCGGCCGTGGTTCATCGATCATGCCGACACGTTTCGCGACCGGATCATGTCGCCACGACGCTGGAAAAAGGCTCTGTTCTTTGTGGACAACGCGGGAACAGACATCGTACTGGGCGTCATACCCATGGTGCGAGAGATGGCCCGTGCCGAGACACGCGTGGTCCTGGCCGCCAACTCGCAGGCCGCCCTCAACGACATCACCATTGGCGAGCTGAATCCCCTGCTCGACCGCCTCTCTCAGCAGGACCCGGTCCTGGCTGATCTGCGGGCAAGTGGGATGATCTCGACCGTTGCCAACGGCAGCAACAGCCCGTTGATCGACCTGAGCCGGATCAGCGACGAGTGCAATGCCGCCGCCGCAGACAGCGACCTGCTGGTCCTTCAAGGCATGGGCCGGGGCGTCGAGAGCAATTGGCGCCAACGCTTCCTCTGCGACGTTTGGCGCCTCGCCCTGCTCAAGGACCGCACGGTGACCAAGTGGGTGGGAGCAGAACTCTTTGATCCGGTATGCCGGTTTGATTCAGGGGAAGGATCAGGGCACGATTAGCACCACAGCACAAGGTGAGGGTTTCGAGTCCTTGGCGCCCCCACTGGCGCCGTCAAAAACGCGGCCCGGCCCGTCCAAGGGAGCAGCTTTGCCCTGTAGTGTCAGATGGTCCTCTACGCCCTTCTGCGTAGCGAATGGTGCTGGGTAGGCCCGTAGCCCTCGGCGATGTTTTCCTCTGCCCACTTCTGCGCAGGGGATAGGCGAGAGGTGCGTATCGGCAGGCCCGTCAGCAAAGCCGTCCGTTCCGATGGTCGAGTGGTGCGACGTGACGAACAGGTTGCTGGAACGTGCGATCGTACACCGTGCTACTCAACCGCATTGCGCAAAGCGTACTCAACGGGACGGATGCGAACGTGCGGACTCCAGGCCGCTTCGTACGTGTTTAGCGTGCAAGACAGCGGGTCAGGCACTTTTTGCCGTCTTTTT
>CAZTQK010000244.1:0-9568 GCA_964615635.1 uncultured Planctomycetales bacterium | reverse complement strand
GGCGCGGTCAGCCTCCACACCGAACGAATAGCTGACCGGCCCGTAATGCAGAGCCAACAGCCCGCTGTTGGCCCCAGTGCCCGCGACGATCTTCCAGGCCAGGTGAAGGTCGATTTCAATGGTGATGGGATTGTCGCCTACCAACGCACCGATCAACCACCGGGAAGCCGGCGGGTCGAACGGCAATACCTGACCTCCCACTGTAATAGTCGGTTTCGGGGCGCAGGTTGGTATGCGTACAGACAAAGAATATCCCTTGTGGTTTGCATCGGATGCCGTAATGAGCACCCTGCCCGAGAAAGGATAGTCCGTCTTCTGCTCGATGTGGGCTCTCGCACCCTTGGGCAGGGTGGTATCCAGTGTGCTCTCTCCGATCATGTACACGCCAACCGCGTCTGTTGCTGTCACCGGCGGGGCTTTCCATCGCAGGCAGTACATGGAAGGGATGATCGCCAGCGCCCGCGGGCCGCTGGAGATGCAGCAGCCGAGGATGTCCATGTAGAACTTATGACCCCACAGCGGCGTGTAGTAACAGATTTGCTCGCCGTCGGGCCGCTGATCTGCGAACAGATGGTTGAAGATGAGATTCTCGGTCGAGTCGGCGTATTTGACGTCGCCGGTCAGGTGCTGCAAGTCACGATAGAGCTGCATCAGGCTCATGGTGACGCAGGTTTCGGCGACGTGGCCGACGTTGGGCAGGTATCCCTCGTCCCTGAAGTGCTCGCCGAATGTGCAGCCGCCGGTGATGTAGAGGCGGTGCCGGATGATGTCGTCGCCGGCCGCCGTCGCGGCTTGCAGCAGCCGGTCATCGCCGCTGATGCGGTACAGATCCAGCATCCCGACGATGTCCGACAGCATCTCGTAGGCCTTCGCGTTGGCGACCTGATGGACATTGCCGTTCTGAAGGAGAGTGCTGACGATTCTCGGTCCGTCGGGTCGCTCGGTGGCCTCCACGATGTACTTGCCGAAGTCGAGATACCGCTGTTCCTCGGTCCGGCGGTACAACATTAATACCGGCTGCAGGATACTGGCGGAGGCCATACCCAAGTGCTCCCCGGCCTTGAGGATGTCCCGCTTGTCCGGGCCAAATGCAGTTGCGAGCAGGTTGCCCATCTTTCGGCATGCGCTGATCGCGGCGACGTCGCCGGTCACGTCGTAGTAGTCGAGCAGCCCGAGCATGTTGTACTTATGGATCCAGACGTCCCAGCCCGTCCAACGGTCCTGCTCCGCGTAGGTGCCGAGGTAGCCGTCCGGCATCTGGGTGGCGATCAGGCCGCCGGCCACACGCTTGAGTTTGGCGAGCATCTGCTCGTCACGCGAGTAAGCGTACGTCCATGACGCGGCCGAGAGCCACTTGCCGATGTGCTCGCCGATCCAGGCGCTCTGCTTGGGGCCGCGCTCGCGGAACGGCTGCAGTAGAGCGTTCTCATCCTTGTGCATCAGGATGCCGCGAAGATTGCGGTCGAGGCGATGGCCGACGTAGCCGCCAATCCTGACGTCGGCGGGGGGGACCGGTGCGATGACATTGGGGCGCTCCTCGCGCACAGGGGCAGCATACAGGCTTCCCAGCACGGTCAACACGGCGATCATCGCGACGGATTGTGACATGACATCGTCTCCCGGTTCGTCGATTTCGCAGGTTGTGGCTCTTGGAATCTCTCGTGTGATTCCGGTTTCTCAGCGGCAGGTCTGCGCCACCTCCGGTGGCTCCGACCGTGCCCTACATGGGCTTCGACCGTGCCCTGCATGAGCTCTGACCGTGCCCTACATCGGCTCCGACCATGTCGTACATGGGCTTCGATCGTGCCGCGCCTCTTGCGCGCTCGCGAGATCACGATTCGGCGGCGGTGGCGGCTTCTCGCCGGGCGGCCTGTCTGCGGGCATTCTCGTCGAGCAGGCGCTTGCGCAGGCGGAGCCCATCGGGCGTGACCTCGACCAACTCGTCGTCCTCAATGAACTCCAGGGCCATCTCCAGGGTCATCTCTCGTGGAGGTTTGAGTACGACGGTCTTGTCGGCGGAAGCCGCCCGGATGTTGGTCATCCGCTTGGCCCGACAGACGTTCACCTCGATGTCCTTGTCCTTGCAGTGTTCACCGACGATCTGGCCCGCGTAGACCTGGTCGGTCGGCTTGACGAAGAACGCTCCGCGGTCGGCCAGGTTGTCCAGGGCGTAGGCGGTGACCTGGCCGGCGTCGCTGGCGATGAGCGATCCGCTGCTGCGTCCGGGGATGCCGCCGCGGAAGGGCTCATACTCATAGAAGTTGTGGTGCATGATGACGGTGCCGTTGGTGGCGGTGAGCAGCCGGTTTCGGGCCCCGATCAGACCACGGGCGGGCACGGTGAACTCCATGTGCGTGTACTCGCCCCGTGTTTCCATCTTGGCGCACACGGCCCGACGGCCGCCCATGAGTTCCATCACCGACCCGACATACTTCGGCGGCACCTCAATCGCGCACAGCTCGATCGGCTCGGTCTTCCTGCCGTCCTGTTCGTGGAAGATGACCTTGGGTTTGCCGACCGCCAGCTCGTAGCCTTCGCGGCGCATGTTCTCGACAAGCACGGAAAGGTGCAGCAGCCCGCGACCGGAGACGTGGAACTCCTCGGGCGTGAGGCCCGGCTCGACGCGGAGAGACACGTTGCTCTGCAGTTCTTTGTCCAGGCGGTCGCGCAGATGGCGGCTGGTGAGGAACTTGCCCGACCGGCCGGCGAACGGCGAGTCGTTGACCCGGAAGGTCATGTGCAGGGTCGGCTCGTCGACGCGGATCAAGGGCAGCGGTTCGGGGTGATCGGGGTCAACGATGGTGTTGCCGATGTCGACCGAGTCGAGCCCGACGATCGCGCAGATGTCGCCGGCAGTCACCTCGTCGACCCGGCGGCGCCCGAGGCCGTCAAAGGCGTAAATCTCGCCGATCTTCTCGGGTTTCTGCTCGCCGTTTCGGCAGAGGACCGTCACCGGCTGCCCGGCTTTCAGGCGGCCGCGGAAGACCCGTCCGATGCCGATGCGGCCGACATAGTCGCTGTAGTCCAGTGTGGTGATGAGCATCTGCAGGGGGGCGTCCAGGTCGACTTCGGCGGGGGGGACCTGTTTAAGGATCATCTCGAATAGGGGGTAGATGTCTTTCGGGTGTTCGTCGGGCGAAGTCGAGGCCCAGCCGTGCGTGGCGGAAGTGTAGATGACCGGAAAGTCGGCGGTTTCGTCATTTGCCCCGAGCTCCAGGAAGAGGTCAAGCGTCTCGTGGTGGACGTCGTGAGGGCGGGCGTCGGGCCGGTCCATCTTGTTGATCACAACCAGTGGTTTCAGGCCGTATTCGAAGGCTTTGCGGAGCACGAAACGGGTCTGCGGCATGGGGCCCTCGAAGGCGTCGATCAGCAACAGAGCCCCGTCCGCCATTTTCAGGACCCGCTCGACCTCACCGCCGAAATCGGCGTGGCCGGGCGTATCGATCAGGTTGATCTTGGTGTCCTTGTAGCGGATGGCGATGTTCTTGGCGAGGATGGTGATGCCCCGCTCGCGCTCCAGGTCGTTGGAGTCGAGGATGCGCTCGCCCTTGAGCTCGGCGTCGCGGAACTGCCCGCACTGCCGGAGCATCTGGTCGACGAGGGTGGTCTTGCCGTGATCCACGTGAGCGATGATCGCCACGTTACGAATGTCGTCTCTCTTCACTGTGTTTCCCTTTGGCGGAAGGCGGTGCCGGGCGCGTCTCGTGTCTACCGGCCCGAGTCGGTGTGCCACTGCTCTGTGAGCAGTGCGTCTCCACTGCCGACATGGCTGGACTCAGCTCGCCGAAATCAGCGGTGGCACACAATCTACCGACAGTCCTGGCCGAGTCCGCCGGCGTCTGTCGCATGCACCCGGCTAATGCCCGCTGGTTTGACCCTACTGCAGGCGGTCATTATACCGTCGACGTGCCAAAGTTCCATGCCTCGGAGATCGGGGGCACAACGCCCGTGCTGTCCGGGTCCGTGACGGAGGCCGCGGCCTTCGTTGTCATTGATCCGGCCGGCATGGAAGTGAGCCGGCAGCAGACCGCTTCAGCGGTCTTCCCCGAAGGGCAAATAGGCCAGTCGTTTTACGGCTGGTTGTTGGTCGGGCGAACTGCTCTCTCTTCGTTTTCTCTCATTGAGCCCGTTTCAACGGGCTTTTCCACATCGGGTGAACCCGTTGAAACGGGCTCGAACCACAGGAAGGAAGAAGGGCCGTTGGCAACCGCCAACCGGCAGTACAACGGCCGGCCTATCAGCCCGCCTTTGGCGGGGAAACCCCCTGAAGGGGATTGATCGCCTGCCGTATTCCGTCTGGTACGCCTCGTCGATTCTGCCACACCCCATGCAAATGGGAAGTGTCTGAAGCTGCAGCGTGAGTCCGATAGCCGAGTTGACGTGGGTCGAGGTATTAGGTAGACGAGTTGCTGGTGGTTTCTCCATCAGGGTGCGCGCATGACACCTCACAGGAAAGTGAACATCGTCGGAGCACGTGAGGCCAAGGTGCGTTTCTTCGAGCTGCTCAGACGCGTCGAGAAGGGCGAGGAGGTCACGATCACGCGTCATGGCTCTCCTGTGGCCAGGTTGGTGCCCGTCAAGAGGTCGGTGACTCCACAAGAACGCATAGCCGCCATTCGCCGATGGCAGGAATCCTCCAAGGGGATCACGCTGGGCGGCCTCAGGGTTCCAGACCTGGTCAACGAGGGGCGTCCGTGAGTTGACCGTGCCGCCATTGGTGTTGCTCAACGTTGGATGATTCTCGAGGCGGCGTCCCCGTCCATGGTTTGAACCTATCCCCGACAGGACGTATAGTGGTGCCGTGTGGTTGACGGTCCTGTTGAGTCGACTCGCGAACGGATGCGCCTATGCCGCAGATACACGTCTTGCCTGACCTGCTGGTGAACAAGATCGCCGCCGGCGAGGTGATCGAGCGTCCGGCCAGCGTGGTGAAGGAACTGGTCGAGAACAGCCTCGATGCCGGGGCCAAGCGGATCGAAATCACCATCGAGCAGGGGGGGCGCAAGCTCATCCGGGTGGCCGACGACGGTGGGGGAATGGACGTTGACGATCTGGCCTTGGCCGTCCAGCCGCATGCGACCTCGAAGATTACCCGCGAGGAAGACCTCTTCGGCATTCGGACCATGGGTTTCCGGGGCGAGGCGTTGCCCAGCATCGGGGCGGTGTCGCAGTTGCGGATCGTGTCCCGGCAGCCGAGCTCGGACGCCGCCCACGAGATCCGCGTGACTGCCGACCGAATCGAACTGGTGACGGCCGCCTCGGGCCCGGTGGGCACCACGGTCGAGATCCGAGAGCTGTTCTTCAATGTGCCCGCCCGGCAGAAGTTCCTCCGCACGCCGCAGACCGAAATGGGCCACATCACCGAGCAACTGGCCCGGATTGCGTTGGTCTACCCGCAGATCGAGTTCCGCCTGACGCACAACGGACGGCCGGTACACCAACTGCGTCCGGCCGGCTCCGTTCGCGAGCGGATCGCCGATTTCTTCGGCAAGGAGATGTCCGACAGCCTGCTGGAGGTTGCCCGCGACGAACGCGGCCTGAAGATCCACGGCTACGTGGGCCGGCCGTCAGACAGCCGGTCGAGTGCCCGCTGGCAGTACTTCTTCCTCAACGGCCGGTACATCCGCGATCGGTTCGTCGGTCACGCGGTTCGGGAGGCCTATCGCGGGCTGATGGAGGCCCACCGATATCCGGTGGTCTTTCTGGCCCTTGAGCTGCCGCCCGACAGCGTCGACGTGAACGTTCATCCGACCAAGATCGAGGTGCGCTGGCGCGATTCGAACATGCTGTATTCGCAGATCCTGTCGGCCATCCGAGATCGATTCCTGAATACGGATCTGACGCCGGGGCTGATGGCCGTGCGGTCGCCGCAGATTGCCGATCCGACGGGCGAGTTCAGCGGGGATCTGCTCGATGCCGGCACCACGGCAGCCGCCGGCACGGACAGCGAGGCCGAGCGGCGTCATCGCGAGATTCGAGAGTCGATCGCCGACTTCTTCAAACGCAATCCTCGACCGGTGTCGCCGGGCTTCGGCGAGCCACCGGCGATCCGGTCGGAATATGGTGCTGCATCACCGATCGCGGCCTATCAGCCAGTAGGGGCCGTTGACACGGGCGGAATGGTAGAGTCCGCCGAGCCGCCGGGCCTGCTGCCGTCGGGTCCGCCCTCGCGGCTGGGCGAAGGTGAGCCCGATCGCATCGACCTGGGCACGGTGCTGCAAGTGCATCGCAGCTACCTGGTGGCCGAGACCGCCGACGGGTTGGTGATTATCGATCAGCACGCGCTGCACGAGCGGATTCTTTTTGAACAGTTGTCGCAAGAGATCACCCGCGGGCCGCTGGAGTCGCAGCGTCTGCTGCTGCCGGACATGATTGACGTTGCCCCCGACCAGGTGGCGGTGATCGAGGCCCATGCCGATACGTTGGCCAAGCTCGGTTTCGAGATGACGCCTTACGGCCCGAGCACCATCGCGGTTCACGCCGTCCCGAGCATTCTCAAGCCCGAGCGGGTGACCGCGTTCGTCCGCGATATGCTCGATCGGCTGGCGGTGCGCTCCGGCCCGGCCACCGGCGAGATCCTGATCAACGACCTGCTGAGCATGATGGCCTGCAAGGCGGCGGTGAAAGCCGGCGACCCGCTCGACCCGGCCGAGATCCGGTCCCTGCTGGCCCAGCGCCACCACGTCGAACGATCCACCAACTGCCCCCATGGCCGTCCGACCTCCCTGCGATTCACGCTCCGCGATCTGGAAAGGCAATTCAAGAGGGTGTAGCCGGGGTCTGGCTCCTTTTTGCCCGGCGAGGCTTACCGCGTGACCTGGGGATGCTCAGTGACACCAGTAGACATGGGATAAGCGGAAGAGCCCGCAAAAAGGTGCCTGACCCCCTCTCTCGCCCGGCTATTGGACTGTTCGACTGTTCGGCCGTTCGACTGTTCGGCTATCCGACCGTAAGGCGGCTGCGCCGCTCTTGACGAGCCGAGGGGCTTGTCCCCTCGGTCTGCCTGGCCTGGAAACGGCTTTGGCGATGGAAATAGGCAGTACCTCATTAATTGGGTAATGAATCAGGTAATGTGCCGTCCAGGGTTGCCGTCCCATTGTGGGGTACCCCACGGTGGAGCGTGCGCTGCCGATCTGCGGCGAGCCAACGCCGTCCGGTGCCTCGGCCGACGTCCGGACGCCCAATGGGAGCGGATCGGGACCTGATGTGATAATCTTGTCATGGAGGACACGACCATGGCGAAGACCAAGAGAGCCACGCCCAAGCCCACGGGAGTCACGTTCAAGGACAAATACGCTTTGTGGCACGAATGCCTCGCCGGAAAGGATCAGAACAGCATCCAGCAACAGGTGCTCCGGATGGTTTGGGATGCTGGCGTCTATGAGCTGATCAACGAGGCTCGACGGTTCGCTCCCGAGGCCCCCGAAGGTGGCGTTCAACTGAACGGAGCGATGCACAGGTTTATTGACCATCTCTTTTTTGAGACGCAGGCTGTCGCGATCCGGCGTCTCACGGCCCGTGAGAGTCTCCACGGCCCGAAAGGCACGTATTCGCTCGGTTCGCTGATCACCGACATGACGGAGAACGTGGTCTTGCTGACCCGACAGAACATGTGGACCGTGAGGGAGCCCGAGCTTGACTCTCACTACGGCAGGCCGGCGAAGCAACAGCCTGCAGCGGCCAATGATGCACTCGATATGAGGAGCTCTATGGAGGAGCATTGGAACGAATACATCGACGCGCTGTGTGGCACGTCGCCTGCAAGCAGGTCCCCGAATGACACTGTGCTCACGACCTGCTTCGACCAGATGTCAGACCGGCTGAAGTGCTGCGACAAGCTAGGAGAGTACGTTAACAAGTACGTGGCGCACGTGGCTACACCGGGTAGCCGAGCCTCATATGATGCCAAGGGCCTCAAGATAACCCGCGCAAAGCTTCGAGAGGCCCACGAGGCGATTTGCCAGGTAGCTGACGTCCTATCCTGCCACTTCTTGGTCGGCAGCAGCTTCGCTGCGTATGCCTACCCGCTCTTTGATGTATTCGCGTACATCGACCGTCCCCTTGTCTCGACTGACGGGATAGAGAAACTGGAGGAGACACTAAACGAGTATCAAAGGATCGTGGGACGCTGGTCTGGAAATGGTCTGAAATGGGTACAGGGAGACTGGCAGAAGAAGGACGACTGGTAGCTTTCCAGCAGGTAAGGCCTCTTGCGTCTTTTCGCGGCAAACGGCCTTCTCCTGCTCTGCGGCAATGGCGGATCGCGCAGGTTGGATCGACAACCCCTGTTCTGCGGCGGACATTCGCCATCCATCATCGTGCCCCCACCCATCCGCTACGACGGATGGATGGGCCACCCGCCATGGAGCACGAAATCACAGGGAGACGATCAACATTCCGGGGGGACCATAGTCATTTTGGCTCTCGCTTCGGCCGAAGCTTCGCAACCTGGAACGTCCGTCCAAACGGGTGTAGGGTATTCGGAATACTGATGGAGTCGCTTTCCGATGAAGGGTGAACCGCCTGCCAGAATTCACCTGCTGCCGGCGAAGACGGCGCCCGTTGTCTGCATCATCCGCCGGAAGCCGAGCAGATGTTTCCACGTCATCAAGTGGAACACCTCGAACGACGAGTTCGAGCACGGCTCCTGGTTCCACGGAAAGCTGTATCCGCTGCGGTGCGATGTTTCCTTCGACGGCCAGTGGATGGTCTACCTGGCGATGGGGTCGGACGGAAGGATCTGGAACGGCATCTGCAATCCGCCCTGGCTCAAGACCGTCTGCGACGCTCCGAACATGGGAACATGGGACGGCGGAGGATACTGGGAGAGTGAGAACACGCTTCTCCTGAACAACTGGGAACCCGATGCAGAGCCTCTTGCCCTGCCATTTCGGATGGATCGAAACCGTTTTCGCTGGGCCGGAGACCCAGGCGTCCTTTTCCCACGGATGGAACGAGATGGTTGGCGAAAAGTGGCCCCGTCTGTTGACCTTGGTTGGATCTGGAAGCCGACGTCCGCACATCCGACGCTGCGTGCCCGATATAGCGAAGATCCGCTTGAAATTGAGTTCGCCCTCGACGAGCACCCCGGTCTTCTCGATTCGACCGTCGAATGGGCAACCTGGGACAGCCTGCGACAACTCGTTGTCGCGAGGGCCGGCCGGGTCGCCAAGTACCGCCTTGAAGACTTCGTGTACGGTAGGCCATTGTTTGAGAAGGACTTCGAAACCTTGGCGCCCCCGCAGCCGCAGGAAGGCTGAGGCTCGGTGCGGGGACGCTGGCCGAACACACGGGCAGGCTGCGTGAGTGGCTGCGAAGAGACCTGGCCGGCAAACCGCTGGAGGATGCGACCGTGATGTCGTGGAGATCTGCTTCCGTGGGATTGTGTCTGTGTCTTGTGGGCGTGGGACTCGCGCAGGCGGCGAGCGCCTCGATCCCGGCGACACGGAGTGCGGAGGAGTTGACTCGCAAGTCCGTCGATGAGCTGATATGCCGGTACCTCTCGGGCGTGGCAAGCTTTGACGAAGACACCCTTCTCCCGATCATGCAGTTCGAGGACGCAGAGGAT
>CAZTQK010000243.1:0-9601 GCA_964615635.1 uncultured Planctomycetales bacterium | reverse complement strand
AGGAACCGCACCTGTCCTTGCGAGACCGATTGTCCGAAATGGTCCGCCGCCACCGCCTCCAGCGTGTGGGCCTCGTCGATCACCACCAGTTGGAACGGCGGCAGGAGCGAGACCTTCTGCCGCCCGAGGGCCAGATGGGTCATCAGCAACGCGTGGTTCACCACCAGGATCTGGGCGTGAGCCGCCCGTCGGCGAGCCCGCTGATAGAAGCAGGCATTGTAGTGCGGGCAACGCCGCCCGAGACAGTTGCCGTGCTCGCTTCGAACAAGCTCCCAGACACGCGGGTCGGGTACCGGGTCCAACTCGCCCAACGAGACCTCGGTCGTCTTGTACGCCCAGTCCTCGATCCTCCACAGCTCCTCACGCAACGAATCCGCCGCGAATAGTGAAATCTGACGTTCGCTGGTCTGCTTCAATCGCCGGATGCAGAGGTAGTTGTTCCGCCCTTTCACCAGGACGGCGGTGAACTCGTCCGGCCAGATTGCGGCCAGGAAGGGAACATCCTTCTGCACGATCTGTTCCTGGAGTGCAATGGTGTGGGTGCTGATAATCACCCGTTCGTTGGCGTTGGTCGCCCTCTGAATGGCCGGCACGAGGTAAGCAAAGCTCTTGCCCACGCCGGTCCCGGCCTCGGCGACCAGGTGTCGAGACTGCCCGAGCGCTCGTTCCACCGCGGCAGCCATCTCCAACTGCTCGGGACGCTGCTCGTAGCCGGGTAACCGCCGGGCGATCAGCCCATCGATTCCGAGGACTTCGCTGACTGTCGGCACGGATAGACTGCCCCGATATTCAGGCCGTCAGGTCCCTGACGAACCCAATGGCGAACCAGATCGACATTGCCGAACAAACAACCGCCACCAGTGTGATCGCCACGGCCACGAACGTCGGCCCCCGAATCCAGTTGCTTTCCTGCATGGTGGCGATGATGTGCGGCTGGGCGAGAATCAGCA
Organism: uncultured Planctomycetales bacterium; assembly: GCA_964615635.1. Lineage (GTDB taxonomy): Bacteria > Planctomycetota > Phycisphaerae > UBA1845 > PWPN01 > JAUCQB01. The sequence goes on along the minus strand of CAZTQK010000243.1, from coordinate 8,651 downwards.
TGCAGATCATCATCACTCCCTGCGTCGGCCAGATCGAGATGGAGTGAAGATAGCTGTAAACCCAAACCGCGCGGGACACGGCCGTCGGTCGGCCGACTTCGGCACCGTGAAGGAAGTGCCCGCTGATGTAGAACGTTTCTTCAACCTGCCCCTCGCCGTTGGTGATCTTCTCTATCGTGCCGTTGCGGGCATCGCCGCCCAAATAGGCATAGACCACCGTGTAGACAAGGAAGTTGGCCAACCCACCGACGATCAGCCAGATACAGATTCGGTTTCGGGTTCGGCGCTGCACCGGCAGGCTCCATCAACGCGCCCGGGCGGCCGGGGCGATCACACCCTCGGTCGGACTGGAAGCGGTTGCGTACAGTTTCTTCGGGATTCGTCCGGCCATGAACGCTAATCGCCCGGACTCAACCGCATGCCGCATCGCATGAGCCATGCAGACGGGGTCGGAGGCACCGGCAATGCCGGTGTTGAGCAGAACACCGTCGCTGCCAAGCTCCATGGCGATCGTGACATCCGAAGCGGTCCCCACGCCCGCGTCGACGATGACCGGGTAGTCGGGATCGTTCTCCTTGAGATACTCGATGATGATCCGGATGTTGTTGGGATTAAGAACGCCCTGACCGCTGCCGATCGGCGAACCGGCCGGCATCACGCTTGCGGCACCCGCTTCCTTGAGGCGTTTGGCCATGATCGGATCGTCGGATGTGTAGACCAGAACGCAGAATCCCTCTTTCACAAGCTTCTCAGTCGCTTGCAGGCTGCCCACCGGATCGGGCAGAAGCGTCCGCTTGTCGGCCAGCACCTCCAGCTTGACCCACTGTGCACCGGGGTTGTCAAGCCCTTCAAGAAGTTCGCGGCTCAGGCGGGCGGCCCGGATGGCATCCTCGGCGGTGAAGCACCCGGCCGTGTTCGGCAGGATCGTATAGCGGGCCGGGTCCAGGGCGTCCAGCAGGCTCTGATCCCGCTTGCCGCCTTCGGGGCGCAGAACGTCACGGCGCACAGCCACGGTCACCACCTGGCAGCCCGAGGCGGCCAGGCACTCGTTCATCACCCCGAAATCGGAGTACTTGCCCGTCCCCACGAAGAGCCGGGACTTGAACTCAAAAGGGCCGAGCTTGAAGCTCTCAGCAGTCATTCAACCACCTCCAACGAGGGTTACGATTTCGATCCGGTCGCCTTCCTTGAGACTGGTCGTATCAAAGACCTTCCGCGGCACCAGGTCGCAGTTGACCTCCACGGCCACGTGCTTGGGCTGCAGGTTTAACCGCCCGACCAGCCCGGCCACGGTCAGACCCGGGTCGATGTTTTCATCCCTGCCGTTGATCTGAACCCGCATCGTCGAAACAGCCCCAAAGAGGCAAGTCGTCAGCACAAGCATCTCAGGCAGGCGCCCGAGCCAGTGCCAGCGGAACCGATTACAGAAACGGGGTCGAGAGGGGTCAACGAAACAACCCCATCCACCGCGACGCACTGTCGAAGACGCAGTTGCCGGGCTCGGGTGGCATCTGAGACAGGTGGCGATCTCAGTGTCGACGCATCAATCGCCGACTCGCCGCCAAAACGCCCAAAGCCAACATCGCTAGAGAGGCGGGCTCGGGCACAACATCAAACGAGGTAGCGAGTTCGTCGAACAAGACTCGGCTGTCTAGATCGTAGTACCAGATATCGAAGTCCCAATCGTAGTAGGCGGCCTCCCAGGGCAGCATGTACATGGTGGCGTCCACTTGGTACTGGCCTTCGGGTAAAACGCCGACCTCAACGGTCGCGTGTTCGCACGTCACGACCTGCGCAAAGACTACACCTGGCCCGTGCAAATCATGCCACACAACTTCCATGTCAATCTGACCTGCTGCCTGGGAATAGGTCGCGGACACCAGTTGTTGGCCAGGATCACCAAAGCACTCCCACACTGAGAGGGAAACCGGATCCGCAGTCGTCGGCTGCGGAGGGCTTACCCCAATGGTAGCGGCAAGACTGGGAACGGCGGACAAGACACCAGCAACAACGCAATACATTGCGAGTCTCATGGCTTCCTCCTTTCGAGAGCTGCCTTCAAACTGTAGATTGAGTTGCCTGACCGCCGGTGAATTGGTGGCCGGGACTGCCTGCCCCCTCGCTCGTCCCCGCCGTCTCACTTTGTTATTTCAGATGAGGATGGCATTGTCAAGTCGGCCGCTCAGTAAGAACCGCGGCCCGTGCCCTCACGCCGTCGCTGGCGCCCGCGGCTGTGCACCCCGGCACTCCACTCCGACTCACCCGTACCCTCATGGAATCGAGATGTGGTCCGTATCCCGCGTGCGGTACAGCTTCATCACCTCTTCGTGCGGCGGCAACGGGGGCTGCGGCGGCGTCGGCGTGTTACCGTAGTAATACGCCACCGACGAGTACCAGTAGGGTTTGAGGCGGTCGACTTCCCACGGGTTGACGAACGCCAGCTTGAACCGCCGATCGAAAGCGACGGCATCGGCCTCGTGGAATCGGTACATGGTCACCATCGAACGCAGCGGGTCTTTGAGCGGCACGCCGTGCAGCGGGCCGTTGAACTCGCCGTCACGGAAGTACCAACCGCCGTTGAAATAGTCCTCAAGGCCCGTTCCGGTGAACCGCGGCTTGTCCCAGTCGTCGTCGACGTAGACGTATTCGGGCGCCTCCAGGAACGACAGGTAGTGCAGCAATTCGCCCTGCATGTGCAGCATCATCCCGACGAACTGGCCGCCCCCGGCGGTGTCAACAATCAAGGCCTCTTCGCCTGGCTTGCGGCGGCCGGTGCGGTACTGCGTGCAGAAGTAGCCGGCCCCCTTGGGCATGGCGTCGAGTTCCTGGTAGTTCGCGTTGACGAAGATGTCCGTGCCGTTGCGCGGGTGGCGGTTCTCAACCTCGAAGCGGAAGCCCTTGGCGTAGGGCATCGGCCAATGGGTATAGAACCCGCCGCTCGACGTGCCGACGTACTTGCTGGTGAACGAGTTGAACTCGCACTGGCCGGCGCCGAAGAAGTCGCCCATCGGGCACTCGACGGCCGGGGTCGCCGAGCCGTCCCAATAGATCCGCAGAATCAGTGATTTAAGCATCGTCGGGTCGATGGCGGCCGTCGTGTGCCAGTGTTGCCAGAACCAGCCAGGGAATGTCAACCAAATCCGCCCGATGTAGCCCGCACCCCGTACCTCGCCGATCGTCACCTTTCGCCCTGGCGGCAGAACGATCGTCTTCGATCGCTTTTCGAGATTGAAGGTTGTCAACTGCCGTGACTTCCCGGCCGGTTTCATCGCAACGCTCAGCATGTCGGTCATGGCCTCACCATCTCCTTGAGACACCAGGTCCTTGTCCACCACGCGAGAGTTGGGTTAGATTACCACAAGCCGACGACTTGTAAACCTTGGACGTGTTAAGGGAGAAAGGACCAAAGCATGTGGACTCGAAACTGGCACCTGTTGCGTCTGACCATTCTGCTTGAAACCTCGCTGGCCGCCGCGGGACTACCGGCGACGATCCTTGCCCGGGAACCTGATCCGACCACAGGCGATCCGCAGGCCAAGACCATCGAGTTCAAAGCCCCCGGATCGCAGTCGGTTGCCACGGCCAGAGCCATCGTGGTCGTCCCCCGCTCGTACACGGACAAGAACACCGCTGAGCATCGATACCCCGTCGTGTACTTGCTGCACGGCTATTCCGGCAACCAGACCGACTGGTACCAGCACTCGAAGACGGCCCGCAAGCCGCTGACCGGTCTTGCTGATCGCTTTGAAGCAATCATCGTCTGCCCGGACGGCCGCTTCTCATCCTGGTACCTGGACGCCCCATCCGACGCCGAAAACCCCGCGGACTGGCAGATGGAAACCACGATCATCAAGCACCTTATTCCGGAAATCGACCGGCAGTACCGCACGTGGGCGGAGCCGGACGGGCGGGCCATCGTCGGGTTGAGCATGGGCGGCCACGGAGCCTTGTACCTCGCCGCGAGAAACGCCGACCACTTCGCGGCCTGTGCAAGCATGAGCGGGGTGATGGACCTGCGGCACTCGACCAAGAGCTACGATTTGGCCAAGCGGCTCGGCGCAATCGATCAACATGCCGATCGCTGGACCGAAGCCAGCGCGATCACATTCGTGGAGAAGTTCGCAGGTCGCAAGATTGGCATCATGATCGACTGCGGATGGGACGACCCGTTCATGGCCGACACCCGCAAGGTGCATGAGAAGATGCTGTCCCTCAAGATCCCCCATGACTACGTCGAACGGCCGGGAGCCCACACCTGGGACTACTGGATCAACGCCCTGCCCTACCACATGCAGTTCCTGAGCGATCGGCTCAAGCAGGCGGGCGAGGTCACGGCCACTGCTGCCGCTTCTCTGCCTGGCGAGCGGTGGACCGCGGAGAAAGCCAATCGATGGTATGCCGCCCAGCCCTGGCTGGTCGGCTGCGACTTCATCCCCAGCACGGCCATCAACCAGCTCGAAATGTGGCAGGCAGATACATTCGATGAGGCCACGATCGACCGCGAACTCGGCTGGGCCGCCGGCATCGGCATGAACACCGTCCGCGTGTACCTTCACGATCTCGCCTGGCAGGCCGAGCGGGAAGGCTTCAAGCAGCGGATGAACCACTTCCTCAGAATCGCCGACAAACACAAGATCAGACCGCTGTTCGTCATCTTCGACGACTGCTGGAACGACAACCCGAAGATCGGCGAGCAGCCTGACCCCATCCCCGGCGTTCACAATTCAGGCTGGATGCAGAGCCCCGGCAAGGCGGTGGTCAACAACCCGGCAGAATGGAGACGATTAGAGGAGTACGTTCGCGACGTGGTCGCGGCTTTCGCCAAGGACGAGCGTATCCTCCTGTGGGACCTGTACAACGAGCCGGGCAACAGCGAACAACACGTCAAATCGCTGCCGCTGCTCAAGAAGGTGTTCGAGTGGGCCCGGGCGGCCGGACCGTCGCAGCCGATCAGCGCCGGCGTCTGGTACGACAACAAGGAACTCAACGAATATCAGCTTGCCGCTTCCGACGTGATCACCTTCCACAACTACAACGACGCCAAGAGCCTGACCGACCAGATCGCCGAGCTGAAGAAGCTCGGCCGTCCGGTGATCTGCACCGAATGGATGCGACGGCCGGTCAGCGTCGTGCAATCTCACCTGCCGATCTTCGCCAAAGAACACGTGGCGGCCATCAACTGGGGACTCGTCTCCGGCAAGTCGCAAACCATCTACCCCTGGGGCTCCAAGCAGGGCGCCCCGGAGCCCAAACCCTGGTTCCATGACCTGTTCCACAAGGATGGAACGCCCTATGACCCGGCGGAGATCGCGGTGTTCAAGGAGTTGACAAGCAAGGCGAGGGCACACCGGCAGGATTGAGACCGATGGCCGACAGTGTCGATCCAAAACTGCATTGCCACGTTTGTGGCCACCTGATCAGCGGACCAGTGCGGACCTATCGATGCCCTGCCTGCGGCAGCTACGATGTCGCGCTCATTCCACTTCCCGAAACGCCGCAAGAAAACACGGCAGACAGGGCGGGGAGGTCAACGCTGATTACCCGAATTGCACCCATCAGATACTTCTTTCCAAGCCCACCCCAAGGCATGCCGCCAGCCCTGTGGGGCCATCTGCGGCCTCTCAGAATGTTATGCGCTTGCACTCTGATTCTTCTGGGCATCGCAGTGGCAGCCGTTGTTCTGAGGATGACCGTCGCCGCATACGCGTTTCTTATTGCCGGCCTGACGATCAACTGCTTTCTCGCTCCAATGACTCCGCTTCTCGCCAAACGCCGTTTGAGGCGGCTCGCGCAGGAGATCATTGCCGACAACTTCGAACGGTGTCTGGAATGTGGCTACCCGTTGAAAGGGCTGCCGAACAAACACCGTTGCCCGGAGTGCGGTGAGCCGTATGACATCGCAATCGTGAAGAAGACGTGGGAGCGGTATTTCGAGGCCCAGCGGACCAAGAAATAACCCACGTGAGGAAACGAAGGCGCGAGGCCACCGGGCCGGGACCGTGCCGGAATTCGCGGTCCTCCTTGTGGTTCCCTCGGAAAACGGCAGACACAGACCCCAAAACAGGCCGCTTCAGCGGTCTTTCCCGCAGGGCTGATAGGCCAGCCGTTTGACGGCTGGTTCGCGGTCGGGCACTCGTTCCTCTCTCCTTGTCTTCTTGCATTGAGCCCGTTTCAACGGGCTTTGGTGAAACAGTGTAAGCCCGTTGAAGCGGGCTCAAATCATGGGAGCGAAGAATAGGCATGGGCGATCAACAACCGGCCGTATAACGGCCGTACGTGTTTAGCGTGCTGGGGTCTGGCTCTTCTTGCCCAAATGCGGTTGGCCGTACCATCTGGAGTGGTTGGCTCAGTCAGGCGGGCGCTCGGTGGCGCGAAAAAGACGGCAAAAAGTGCCTGACCCGCTGTCTCGCACGCTAAACACGTACTAACGGCCGGCCTATCAGCCCGCCTTTGGCGGGAAAACCCCCTGAAGAGGGTTGATCCCTCACCTCGTTCAGTTTGGCACAACCCACCGAGTCTGTCAGGGACCCCACCAGACCAGAAAAGCAGGCCCCCGCTTGCACAACAGAGCGGTCGGACACATAATCGCTCGGATAACATGGCGCCGCGGCAGCGCCGCTGAATTCATCACGAAAACACGAAAGGGCACAAACACGAAGGAAAAAGGGGCCTCGCTGTGGCGCAAGTCCGATCAAACCGTGCTGCTCTCCGTTTCGTGCTTTCCTGCTTTCGTGTTTTCGTGATTCCGCATCGCCTTGAAGGTCGAATATGGCCGGACGCTTGAGATACATCGGCCGAGCAATCAGCCTCTTCTTCCGACTGTTCATCGTGCGCTCGTTCAAGGTGATGTTTCTTCCAGGGTTTGGGCCCAAGGGCAAGCCCGCACCGCCGCCGGTGGTCAAGAAGCTGGAGAACAGGCCTCAGATCGTTGCAGGCGCCTTATTGCTCTTCCTGTTCTTGCTGGTGAATCTTCTGTGTTTCCTCGACATTGACCCCGTGCATCATGCTGACTACGCCGTTTACGTCGTGGGCGGAGTTCTCGCCATCTGCTTCTTGATTCTGTGGTGGAGCAGGAAGGAAATCACCGCCTTGACTCGCGAGGCTGAAGACAACGACTGTCGCCTGTGCCTCCACTGCGGATACTGCCTCAAAGGACTCCCGGCCGAGCACCGTTGCCCCGAGTGCGGCAACGCCTACGACGTCGATGATGTGAGAGACAAATGGACCGCTTACCTGGCCGCAAGCCCCTCAGGTACTCAAATATCGATACACGCGCCGCCAATCGTCGCAAAACTTGAAGGACGGCGCCGCGGATGCAGAACCGCGGCCCTTAGCCCTGTGCTGACTGCAGCCGCTTTCCTTCTGGTGCATGGAAGACTCTTGACGCTGGCCGACCCGGTTACCCAGATCTACATCTGCGTCTCGTCGGTACTCATATCGGCCGGGATGCTCCTCGCCGCATCGATAGGTCGCAAGATCAACCGGTTGATCGCACAGGCGCACGAAGCGAAATACGCGCTTTGCCCCGCGTGCGGATACTGCCTCAAGGGCCTTCCCGAGCAGCACCAATGCCCGGAGTGTGGCACCCCATACGAGATGGAACAGGTGAAGCGGAAATGGTCGAAATACCTGGCCAACCGGGCCGCCCGACAACTGCCGTGGTAGGCAAATCCCTCACCCGCCACCCAACCAAGCCGCGGGCAGGAACCGCCCTACCTTGGCTCCTCAAACTTCCGGCGCCACCCCGGCATCTGGTCCGTTGTGACTTCCTTCCACAAGCCCAGTTTCTGTTTTCGGGCCCGTTTCTCGATGTCGATGAACCTCGGCATCCACGGATGGAGGTATGTCGTATAGGCGTAGCCGTAGCCCTGAGCGATGATCTCCTCATTGAGCATGGTCAGGCCGTCGTCCAGATAGACGTACGCCAAGAGCCGAAGATAGCGGTCGCGGGTCTCCTTCTCCTTGAGTACGATTCTGACCGGCTTGCCCTCCGCCTGCGAGCGGGTGAAAGCCGAGGCCTCGGCACCAAAGTAGGTCGCTCGCCCAGGGCTCTCCCCCGTCTCGGGCGTGTCCACGCCGACAAGTCGAACAGACGTATATGCATGCTCGCCGTCAGGCGCATCGATGTGCAGGGTGTCGCCGTCAATCACCTTGATGCAGGTGAAGGTGCGGTTGTTGTAGCGGTCGTGATCGGTGCCGGCGATGAGGGTCGTGCTCTCCTGAGCCCGGCCCAACCGGTCAAGCAGGCCGAGTCGCTCAGATACAACGGCCGTCACCAGAAGCAGCAGGAAGACCAGCCCGACCCACCCCCGCCGCCAGAACGGCGGCCAGATGTCAGGCCGACGCGGACGTCGCGATTTGCGGAACATACCTCCCATCGACTTGCTCCTGACCTACTGACGCGGGCAGAGACAAGCGAACGGGCACGAGGGTTGGGACACGAGGAGCGGAACAGGAGATGCCGAAAAGCCCCCTTCCAAGGGCGCCAGGCTCGGCCTTGACTCAGCCCTCATCTCGCCACGGTGAGTCGCCCGCGGCCACCTTCAGCCTCTCTCTCGCCCCCCGCCCCACACCCCTCACCCCTGTTCAGAGGTTCTCCCGATACCACTCGATCGCCCGCCGAAGCCCCTCGTCGAACGTCACCACCGGCT
>CAZTQK010000242.1:0-9635 GCA_964615635.1 uncultured Planctomycetales bacterium | reverse complement strand
AGTCCAGAGTACCTGCAACGGTTTGTTCGCGAGCCGCGTCGAGGCGAGCTTTGCCACTGGTTCGCCATTTCCGGTGCCCCCGTTTTCTTCCTTTGGAACCCGTGGTGGGGAGACCTCATCATCATCGCCTACGCGCTGGCCGCCAACCTGCCATGCATCTTCGCCCAGCGGTACAACCGGGCACGTATGTTTCGGCTGATTGGCCGAGTTCACGGCCATACGGGAAGAGAGGGCAAGACGGTGCTCTAACCGGGTCGGTGTGCTCGCAGCGCGTACTGTTTGCAGGTTTGCGTGAGCCGAACCGCGGAATATCGATTCGCTGTTCTCGAGGAGTGGCAAGGCGTGTTCGCGACCGGATGCTCGCCCGAACGCATGCCACGGAAGCGGCTTGTCCATCTCGCTGCACGACCAAGTCCCACGGCAGGCAGGCGGTGGTATATCGCGCGCACCACGGCGCGAGATGCAGCAGTCAGAAGCCCAAACTACGCCGTAACCGTACCAGAATCAGCAACGTTTCCCGCTCCGTTGTCTCAGATTCTGTCCAGTTACCGTTGCCAGGGTTCGGCTTCCTGCTTGCGCATCTCAGCGCATCGCATCGGCATGCTATCGACAAACCCGAGGATCCGTGCAGCAGTCGCAGTAACCCCGGTGTTCCGGCGTTTACCTGAGCGGGGTGTTCTCGCTCCAGGCCCTGAGACCTGTGAGAACAGCAGAGTTCAACCATAACATCTTACCTGTGAATGGCTTATGTTTCTTATAGCAGCTTTACATAGCTTCAGAATGTTTTGTCCGCCGGCGGCGGCGAAGCACAGCCAAGACGCCGAACCACAGAAGAACCAGAGTTCCGGGTTCCGGGGTGATCTCGATCACCATGGATGGATACGAGTGGTTTCCTGGCCTAGCGATCGCCGAAAGGCCCGCGGGGAAGTTGACCAGGGTCAGGGCGTCGAAATCGCCGACGATGGGCCCCTCAGTCCTCAGGAACTCGAATGTATCGCCGACATTGGGGGTGAAGCCGGGAAGCAGTTCGACGCGGAGGCTTCCCGCCAGCGATGCCCCGCCACCCGCCAGGACCTCGAGCATGTCGAATCCGTCGCTTTCCTGACCAGCGTTGTACCCTCCGAGTTGGATTTCCAGCAGGCCGTCCGCAAACTGCTCGTAGTCGTAGACGGCCACAAGTTTGCCGGTTGATTCACCCGGGGCGATCCTGCCGTGGTTGCGGACTTCGGAGAAGATCCGCCCATTGCCACGCAGCAGGCCGCCAGGCTGGATGATGACCTGCCCCCGATCGGTGACGTCGTTGCCGACGGTGTTGATTTCGCCGCCGTCCACGAGGGTGATCGTACCACCGGAGGTTGCCCAGACCGTGCCCCCGCTCCAGGGTGACTGGACAATGCAGTGAAGCGCGGCGTGGTTCTCAGGCAGTGCGGGGTTGTTGCGGATGATGAGTTCTCCCTGCCCGCCAGCCACCGGCTGGCCGAGGCCCTCGTCATAACGCCCTCCGACCACGACCCGCCCGGTCCACTCGGTGTGGCTGGTCCAGATACTTGCATCATTGACATCATGGGCGATCTCCAGCGAGCCGGTTGAGCCGGCTTGGGCGGCGATGTTGGTGCCCGCCCACGAGTTGCTGTGGCCGCCGTCGATGAACGAGAGCTTGCCGGTCCCGAGAGCGCCAACGTTCAAGTCCCCCGCCGAGCCGACGACCCACAGCGTGGATCCTTTTCCGGTGACCTGTACGTCGCCATTGGCGCCAGCCTCCGCACCGATGCTGCACCAGTCGGACCGCACCGTCCCGCCGTTTTGGACTTCCACCTTCCCCATCCCCTGGTAGCCGACCCGGAGACCACCGCTCACGTTCAGGCATGACTGCCCCATGCCTCCGCCCGCGTAGGTCATGTACCCGTCAGATGTCACTTGCCCGAAGGAATCCGCCCCCAGGTAGCCCAGGTACGCCTCACTCACGGAGAGGTATCCCTGGCCGGCATTGCCGCTGGCGGTGAGGATATCGAGGTACCCACTGCCAGTGCCCGCCCCAACATTCTGGAAGCCCACGTAGAGGGTGCTGGCCTCGTTCTGTACGCCGGACACGTACACCACCTGGGCGGTGCCGCCGTTGTTGATCGAGGCGTCCATCGCCGGGCCGGGCACGCCGCCGCTCCAGTTGCTCGGCTCGTGCCACTCACCGGTCGCCCCTGTCCATGAAGTCTCCGCCGCCCACGACGGCGCGGACCAGCACGCTACCGCAGCCAGGACCGCACACGGCCCCAACCACGCACCGCTGCCCCAGTGTCGTCCTCGCACCTCTCTCCGGCCAGAGTACTCAACGGTACCCTCGGCGCAACCTCGCATGATCATGATTTCCTCTCTCTCTCTTGTGAAATGAGCCCACACACCGTTACTATCGCCTCTGAACGGGTCTGGACTTCGCCTTAAGTGTCTGCACTACTAGCAGATGATGATCGCTTCCTCCAGATATCACCTCCTACGGATATGACCTAAGCGATTTACCAGTCTAAATCCTCGTGCATTTCCTGTCAAGCAAAACCCATCCGGCGCGACGCTCCAAGTGGTTCGGCTCAGGTGTGGTTCGTTTGGTTCTCTTGTGCTCTGGCGGCCTTGGGCGGGAGATGGAAGAGGCAGCCGGTCTTCCTAAGTCCTTGAAAGGCATCATCTTGAGTTCGTACCGTGCCGGGATCATTAAAGTCATGAGAATCATCGCTTGCCCCGGTTGAAAGCAACATCGGCAGCTTGAAATTGTCTTCTTTGATGATAGACCTGGCTATTGTTCGAGTTCTGATCTAGGTTGCGGCCAGGCAGCGAGCTGCCGACCTGCGTTGTACCCGAGGCCAGGCACGCCCGTCTCCGGCGCCAACTCAACGTCGCCTATGGTATCATTCCCGGGGGCCGGTCAAGGGAAGCCGTCCGCGCCTGCATGGAACGCAGGAGGGGCGTGTTGGCCACCGAGGGCTGGACGCCCCGTGTCAATACCTGCGATGAGACAATGCAACCGATTGCTTATGTGAATGGCGTGTTCTGCGGTATGGAGGAGGCGAAAGTATCCATCGAGGACAGGGGGTTTCAGTTCGCCGATGGGGTTTACGAGGTGATCGCCGCACGAGGTCGGCAGCCGTTTCGCCTCCAACAGCACCTGGAGCGGCTCCAGCGCAGCGCGGACGCCATCGGTCTGGCTGTTGACCTTGATTCGCTGACGCTCCCGAAGGTGATCGATGAAGGCATTGCTCGCTGCGGCTACGAAGATGTCATGGTCTACGTACAGCTCACGCGTGGTGTCGCGCCGCGCAAGCTGGAGTGTTTCGCCGCCACGCGGCCAACAGTCGTGGCCACGTTTAGAGCCCTTCCCGTATTCAGCCACGAACTTCGCCAGCGAGGCGTAGCATTACGGTCGGTTCGAGACACGCGGTGGGCTTATTGCAGCGTGAAGTCCGTCTCCCTATTGGCAAACGTTCTTCTGAAGAGGAAGACGCAGCAGGATGGGTTCTTCGATGCTCTCATCATAGGTCCGGATGACTTGGTTCGAGAGGCGACCAGCGCCAACGTCTTCGCGGTAGTGAACGGCATTCTGCGCACGCCGCCTCTGAGCGAACATATCCTGCACGGGGTCACGCGCGACTACGTACTTGAGTGTGCGAAGGATGTGGGTATTGAGAGCCGCGAGGAGGAGATGCTGCTGCGGGACGTCATCGCCGCGGAGGAAGTCTTCCTTTGCAGCACGACGAAGGACATTGTCCCCGTGAGTTCAATCGATGGGCAAACTATCGCCTCAGGGCTTCCTGGTCCGGTGACCCGTGAGTTGCTGCAGCTCTTCCCGTCGTCGCGGGGGCGTTGATCCGCAATCCTGAGCCACTTTGGTGAGGTTCAGACCGGACCAGAGGAGAAAGCAGACGGAATCCTCCGGGGAACGCGGCAACGGCGCGGGTCCAGGCGCCCCACTCAAGAGTGAGCGAAGGTGAGCATTCATGTCAGTGCTGGTTCGTCGCAGTGTCACAAACACCCTCTTCTCGATGGCGTTCCCAATGCTGGCCGGCACATTCGCCATGAACGCATACAACCTTGCGGACACGTGGTTTATCGCCCAGTTGGGTACGCTCCCGCTGGCGGCGATGGGGTTCGTCTTCCCCGTCGTCATGCTGCTGACGTTCGTGGCCGGCGGAATCGGCACGGGAATCACCACTCTGGTCTCCCACGCCATCGGTCGACACGATCACGACGACGCGGCCAGGCTCGTCACGCACGGTCTGGCCCTGACGATCAGCGTGGCGGCAACGATGTCCGTTGCGGGGTATCTGAGCATCACGCCGGTCTTCAAACGGCTGGGCGCCGACGTCCAGACGCTACCCCTTGTCGGCGAGTACATGCGCACCTGGTACGTGGGGGCGATGTTCATGGCCCTGCCGTTCCTGGGCAACGGCATCCTGATCTCCGCGGGCGACTCCAAGTCGGCCAGTCGATTCATGATACTGGGGACGATGCTCAACTTAGTCCTCGACCCGATCATGATCTTCGGTTACCTGGGCTGCCCGGCGATGGGCATACGCGGAGCGGCGTTGGCCACCGTGATCGCGCAGGCGGTGTCGACGGCATGGCTGCTTCACCTGCTGCGGCACAAGCACCGCCTGCTGGTGTTCAAGGCCGGCCGGCTGCGTGAATGGTTTGCCTCGTTCCGGCGGATCCTCGGCTTTGCGGTGCCAAGCATCCTGAGCATGATCCTGATGCCGATCTCCGCTGCAGTGATCACCAGGCTGCTGAGCCACTTCGGCAACGAGTCGGTGGCGGCCTGCGGCGCTGCCGGCCGCATCGAGATGTTCGCCTTCGTGGTGCCCATGGCGCTGGGCATCTCGCTCACGCCGTTCGTGAGCCAGAATTTCGGGGCCGCTCGCGTGGACCGCGTTCGCGAAGCGCAGAAGGTGGCCACGTGGTTCGCTCTCGGCTACGGCGGGCTGGTGGCGGTGGTTTTCTTCCTCAGTGCTCCATGGCTGGCGTCGGTCTTCACGGATGACGCGAAGGTGGCCCGTGTGCTCATCTCGTACATTCGCATCATCTCCTTCGGTTATGGGATGATGGAAGTGCATCGGTACTGCGGTTTCTTCTTGACGGGCCTGCACAAGCCAGTCTGCGCGACGGTGCTGAATGCCATCCGCGTGCTGGGCTTGCTCATTCCGCTTGCCTACCTGGGCGCACATTTCTATGGGGTGATCGGCGTGTTCGCTGGTCGCCTGGCGACGGATCTGATCGTCGGCAGCATCGGCATCATCTGGGTATCCCGCACTTTGCGTTCCTTCCCGGCGACTGTGGGCTCGCCGCCGGAGCCCATTGCAGCGGGCGTGGAGACTCCGCTATGGTAGACGCACGCGGGTCCCACAGCGGCCGAGTTGATCTTTCTTCACCGGCAGGAGCAGAAGAGGGAGGGTTGGATCGGGGGCAAGACGTCGTGGGTGCAGAGACCTTTTGGGGACCTTACGACAAACGGGAACGGCGTGTCACTTCTTTCGGGCTGAGGCGTGCACGGCGCGGTCGAAGGCCCAGGAGCGGATGTGGCTGACCTGTTCCCTCATTGTTTTGGAGAGCGGAACGATCTGACGAAGCGCCGGAAACATGTGCTCGTCGGTGACCGTTTCCTTGGCCAGTCGGGCCGACACAAGGGCCGCGATCACCGCCTGCTCGATCTCCGCGCCGGTCCAGCCGTCGGTGCGGTCGGCGAGGAGGTCGAGTCGGACTGTGGACGGGTCGACGCCGCGATGGGAGAGATGGATCTTGAAGATCTCCAGCCGCTCGTCATGGTCCGGCAGGTCGATGAAAAAGACCTGATCGAACCGCCCCTTGCGGATCATCTCGGCCGGCAGGAGATCGACCCGGTTGGCCGTCGCCGCAACGAACAAGCCGGCGGGCTTCTCCTGCATCCACGTCAGGAAGAACCCGAAGATCCGATCGAGCACGCCGGTGTCATCCCGGTGATGGCGGGAGATCCCGTTTTCAATCTCGTCGAACCAGGCCACGGCCGGCGACACTTCCTCCATCGTGCGGCACGCCCCCGAGAAGAGCCGCTCCGCGTTGCCCATCCCGGCCGAGAAGACCTGGACCATGTCGATGCGATAGAGCGGCAGGCCGAAGATGTTCGCGACGGCCCGGGCCGAAAGGCTTTTGCCACAGCCTGAGACACCCATGAGCAGCAGACCCTTCGGCACGATCTCCGAGGAGAGGCCCTCGCGTGAGAAGAAGAGTTCGCGCCGCTGCGTCAGCCACGTCTTGAGCACCTCGAGGCCGCCGATCTGCCCGACGCCGGTCGTGCTAGGAACGTATTCGATGAGGCCCGTCTTGCGGACAAGTTGCTGCTTCTCCTCTTCGAGTGTCACGACGACGGATGCATCGAGTCTGCCATGCTCGGCTATTGCCCGCCGCAGGGCATGCCGGGCCTCCTGGAACGTCAGCCCCTGGACCGCGCGGGTGAGCGCGTAGATCGTCTCGTCGGTCAGGCTCGCCGAACCGCCGGCTCTCGGAATCGATTCTGCTTCGGCCCTGAGCAGTTCCTCCAGTTCCTTCAGGTCGGGTCGGGGCAGTTCGGTGAAGGCGACCTCGCGGTTGATTTCTTCCGGAATGCACTTGGCCGGCGAGCAGATGACCGCGAACTTGCCCGTGTCGAGGCACCCGTAGTAGAGGTCGCGGAGCCGGCGGCGGATCTCAGCGGCGTCGCGGATGAAGTCGTGGAAGTCCTTGAGCAGGAAGATGGCCGGCTTATCGTGCGCCACGATGAAATCGAGGATACCGCGCGGCCCGGCGGGCTGGTTCTTGAGCGGCCTTCCGTTCTGTTGGAGGCCCTCCGTCACGCTCCAGAGGAACAGGTCCACACGGCCGCCGCGTTGCTGCTCGGCGATCCGCGCGAGCACCCTGATGACGCGGTCTTCTTCGGCGGACTGGATGTAGATCAGCGGGCGCCCGGCATCGATGATGCCTTGGACCGTCGCGAGGCTCCTGCTTTGGGGTTCAGTGCTCATGATCCAATGATCTGAGATTTCACAGACAGCCTTGCCCGGCTGCGCTCAACTATTGTACAACGCCCCCCTGTCGCCAGGAAGCGTGCATCAAACCTTACGATCAGACGGACTCAGAACCAGTCCTCGATGTCGTTCCCGACACACCTGAGCCAGTCGCCGAGATTGTCGATGTCCTCACAGTCTTGTTCTCCGCACTCCGCTCCCATCAATGCGAACAACAGGCAACCCGCGAGCAACAGGCACCAACTCCATGATCTGATCTCATGCCGCATGATTCATGCCTCCTTGTGAACCGATGTTTCCCATGCAACCTCGCCTGGCTGCGCCGCCGGGATTCATTCGAGCATCGGGCGGCAGCCTCCCCTTGGGCCTGGCGTGTTCCCCGCCAACCCTTCGTCACCTTGCACAGTTGGGATCGGCAATACTGCCCTCGCCGCTGTAACATCGTTGCAGGATGACGAAATCGGCTTGATCGACATCACCATCCGGATCGAGGTCGGCCTTGGCACAATCGCCCGCATAGGGGATGCCCGGGCCCGAGGCGCAAGACTCGAACACGGTGAGGTCGTCGTTGTCCACGTCGTTGTCACCGTCAAAGTCACCCGGCAGCGGCGACAGAGACTTGTCCTGAAACACGTAGGTGCCGCCGGAGCCGGCTCCGGCAATGAACACCTCCACATAGTAGGTCCCGAGTCTGTAGAAGACATATGCGAGGGACTCCGTGGGGCCGGCTTGCTGGAACGTGGCCAGCAGGGTGGTCCCGTCGCGATCGTAGAGTCGCAGGCCCAGGTCTGATCCGGTGATATCCATGCGGAATCGCAGGCAACCCGCTTCCGGCACCTGCAGACACCAGATGTCATGCACATCTTGTTGAAGTGCGGTTTGGGAATACAGGCGGCTGAGCTGCCCAGAAGCGGAATCGTCAATCTCCTGAACACTCGGGGCGGCCGGCCAGTCATTGTTGTCAGGTCCGTTGTAGCCGCCGAGCCAGAAGAGTTCGTTCGATTTGGCGAAGCTGATCAGGTAACCTTTGGAGTCAATGACAGTGCTCGGCAGGAGGACGCCGCCGCTGTAATACCATCCGATTTGGGACTTGTAGCAGTCGATGGCCAGGCGTTTCAGATTGGTGGCGCGATCGGCACGGCGGATTGGCGAGTCCGCACTGATGACCGCAAAGTCGAAGACGGCGTCAGGGACGGGCATGCCTGTGGGTGTGTCGAAGGTTGAGGTCGGCACACAACGGTCCTCGCGCGTCGTGGCATAAGCAGGGTTGGGCCAATAGGTCGACGACTGTTGCGGCGCGTGGATGATTTCGCGGTACATGGTTGCCGAAAGCATGCCGGCCTGGCGCAGAGCCACGTCGATGCACAGGTACGTGTAGGCATGGTCCACGTGCGAATCGCGAGGATCAGACACGTAGACTTCGGTCGGATTGAAACTCGAGAGGATGGCCACGAGGTCCTGGACGACGTTTGTCCCGGCGTACTTGATTGAGTCGGGCGAGGCGTCTCTTCTGAAGGCGCCGGGGTCGTACTTCTCGTTTTTCTGCGTGTAGGAGGACGTCCACACGGTGGAGATGTCGTAGTTACTGGTGAAGAGCGCGCGAAGGCCTTGATCGGGGTAGCCCAGGAACGGCACGTCGCTCGGATCTGTCAGGCCGAGCCGGGCCATGGCCTCGAGGCTCTCAGCGTGGCGGGCCAGAGCCGAGTTGCGGAAGTCGGCCGGCGTCGGAGTGGTCACCTGGTAGTAGTTGGCGACCGCTGATGTATACGCATCGCCGCTGGTCATGACGACCACACGCACGCGCGCATGGAAAGGGTGATCCCCATGCAGGGCGTGATAAATGACGCCGGCGTGCGCGAGGGCTTCATCGTCAGGATGGGGGGCAACAATCAGGATACGCCTTCCAGAAGAGGGCGGGATGTTGAATGCGAACTCGGTTGAGGGCTGCTGGCTGGTGTGCAACTTGAGCGGCTCGGAGTAGTGATACTGCTGGTAGTCGGGGTCCCACCATCGGAGCTGGATGGTCGTATCGCCGTTGGCATCGACGTCCGCATCGACGGGGCCCAACTGGCTGGTCGCCCCGGGAGCAGCGGCCGGAAGCACGAGCGTGAAGCCGGAATGGTTGTCACTGTTCACGCTGCACGTGACGTCGTTGCAGGGGTCGTCATCGGAATTGACGACGCGGATGGTGATCGGGGCGGTCTCGGCCGGGGCAAGGCGGGCAGCCAGCAGGATCGCGACAAGGCCGAGATGACAAACCAGCCGGAGACCAAGCATTCTGATGCCCTCCAGCATCTGATCATACCACGACGAGGCGGCAGGACAAATGCGGACGAACGCGGTTGAGGCGGGTAACGCAGAACGTCGAGTTCGCCAGGAGAGGCCTTGGGCAGCTTGGCCAAGAGATAGCTGGTCGGCCGCAGGGCGATCGCAACCGGTTCGTTCAGCTCAACCACACGGCCCCTGACCAGCCACGAGTAGTAGCAGCAGAATGCCGCGAGAACCGCGAGAACGATCGCCCATCGCCGTCGGCGTGTGCGGTGGAGGCGTTTGAGTTTGCGGGCGTCGTGGCCGCATGCCGGGCAGACCAGGCTCGGTGCCCCGGGCATGTTGTACCAG
>CAZTQK010000241.1:0-9653 GCA_964615635.1 uncultured Planctomycetales bacterium | reverse complement strand
CCGCGGAAGCTGGGAGTACCCGGATGCCGACTACAAACGCCGAAAGGAGATCTGGGCCGACCATGTGAGCTACGTGCAGGGCTTCTTCTACTTCCTGGCCAACGACCCGAGCGTACCCAAGCACATTCAGGACGAATTGAACAAGTGGGGGCTGGCCAAGGACGAGTTCCTCGATACCGACCACTGGCCCAGGCAGCTCTACATCCGCGAGGCCCGGCGGATGGTCGGCGAGTACGTGATGAAGCAGGCCGACTTGCAGACGGACCGAACAAAAGAGGACTCAATCGGAATGGGCTCCTACAACTCCGACTCGCACCACGTGCAGCGCATCCCGACGCCGGACGGGGCGGTCATCAACGAGGGCGACATGCAGGTGCCGGTGAGGCCCTACGAGATTTCGTATCGGGCACTGGTTCCCAAACAGGACGAGTGCGAAAACCTGCTCGTGCCGGTGTGCTTCTCGGCCTCGCACGTGGCCTACTCATCGATGCGGATGGAGCCGCAATACATGATCATGGGGCATGCGTCCGGCCTTGCCGCCGCGTGGGCGGTCCGAAACGATACGCCGGTCGGCAAGGTGGACATCGTCTGGCTGCAGAAACGGCTTCGCGAGCAAGGACAGGTGCTGTCGATGGCCGAGGCGGTCGGCGAGGGTGTGGACCCCAGGACGCTGGGCGGCGTCGTCGTTGACAATCAGGCCGCGAAGGTGACCGGTGAGTGGCGCTCGGGGATGTCGGTCAAGCCGTTCGTGGGCAGCGAATACCTGCACGACAACAACAGCAACAAGGGCACGACGGCCGTGCGCTTCGTGCCGACGCTCGCGGCAAGCGGGCTGTATGAGGTCCGTATCGCCTATACCGCCAACCCCAACCGGGCCTCCAACGTGCCGGTGGTCATCCATTCGGCCGAGGGAGACAAAACGGTGACGCTGAATCAGCGAGAGGCCCCGGCCAACCCGCCTTTTGTCTCCCTCGGGCGATTCCGCT
Source organism: uncultured Planctomycetales bacterium (assembly GCA_964615635.1). Taxonomy (GTDB): domain Bacteria; phylum Planctomycetota; class Phycisphaerae; order UBA1845; family PWPN01; genus JAUCQB01. The sequence goes on along the minus strand of CAZTQK010000241.1, from coordinate 8,667 downwards.
TCAGCGCCGGATCGGAAGGCTACGTCGAAGTACGCAACGAAGGAACCGACGGGCACGTGATCGTAGACGCCGTGCAGTGGGTACCGGCGGTGCCGTAGGGATGAGGTCGAACCCCTATTAAGGAACTCTAACAGAACGTGTGGGACCGCCAAGATGCCGGTCCCACACAGGGTCTTGTTACAGCCCATAGGACTCCCATACAAGTGCTGGTGCATAGATGGGTGTTCCAACATGGTATTGACAGCAGCGGAGAATTTCGGCTTGACTGCCTCCACCCTGATCGACGACAATAGAACACGATCCGAGCGGCGAGGCCGGGTGGAAAACGCATTTTGGACCCCCCGGATCGCCTCACTCGCAATGCTGGCGGCTCGCGGATCTGTGTCCGCGGCTCTGGGTTGACCGTCGCCAGGAGGGACAAGCGGCATGATCCGTCGCAACAGACGATCGCTGTCGACTCGCAGCATATCCCTAACGTTGCCTGTACTCCTCATCACAATTGGTGTCAGCCGCGCCGCCCCGATCTTCGGCGACAAACACCAGCTCCGCCAGCCCGACGGCTCGCTGGTTGACGTGCGAATCTGGGGCGACGAGTTCCATCAGATCGTGGAGTCTCTGGACGGCTACACCCTTGTCCGAGACCCGGCCACCGGCGTCATCTGCTATGCGGGCCTGTCTGACGACCGCATGCAACTGGTTTCCACCGGGCGAGAAGTGGGAAGATCAGATGCAGCGACGACCGGTCTCGGCAAACACCTGCGCGCGCGCCCCGAGGCAGTCCGAGCCAGGGTGGCGGCTGCCAAGGCCCTTCTGGCCCCGGAGTCGCTGGCGTCACCTATGCAACCCGCCGCGGCCGGCGAGCCCCAGCCCGCGGCGACCTCGACCGGCAACGTCCAGGGCATTTGCCTGATCGTGGATTTTTCCGATGATCCCGGAACCATCGCCCCCGGCGAGGTCGCCAACTACTGCAACCAGGTCGGCTACAGCGGCTACGGCAACAACGGCTCGGTCCGAGACTATTTCTACGCCGTGTCCATCGGCCGACTGACTTACACCAACTACGTCCCGGCCCAGTACTATCGCGCCCTCTACCCCAAAACCTACTACGATGACCCCAACATCTCCTACGGAACGCGGGCCCGTCAACTCATCACCGAAGCCCTCAATGCCCTCGACGCCTCCGGCTTCGACTTCAGCCAATACGATGCGGATGACGACGGCAAGATCGACGCCGTCAACTGTCTCTACGCCGGGACGACCACCAGCGGCTGGGCTGAGGGCCTGTGGCCGCATTGTGGAGGCATCACCTGGTCCGCAGACGGCGTCTCGACGAGCCGGTATCAGATCACGAACATGGGGAGCAGTCTCAGATTGTCCACGTTCTGCCACGAGAACGGCCACATGATTTGCGGTTGGCCGGATCTATACGACTACGATCACGACTCCAGCGGTGTGGGCACATTCTGCCTCATGTGCAGTTCGGGGAGCACAACCAACCCGGTCCAGCCCTGTGCCTACCTGAAGTACACCGCCGGCTGGACTGACACCACCTTGCTGACCAGCCTTCAGACAAACCTTCCGCTGACCGCCGGTACGAACGCAATCTACAAGTATGCCCACCCCACGGTCAGCACGGAGTACTACCTCATTGAGAATCGCCAGAAGACCGGCCGTGACGCCGCCCTTCCCACTTCCGGGCTCGCCTTGTGGCATATCGATGTCAACGGCAGCAACAACAACCAACAGATGACGCCCGCATCCCACTACAAGGTGACGTTGGTCCAGGCGGACGGTCGATGGGACCTCGAAAACCAAGTCAACTACGGCGACTCAACCGACCTGTGGAAAGCCCCAACATACACTACCTGCGGGCCAATGACCAACCCCAACACCAACTGGTGGAGCGGTGCCGCCTCTGACCTGGCGATCACCCAAATCAGTGCCTCAGGCGCGACGATGACGTTCACATTTGGCATGCCCGAGATCGTCCTCAGCACCACGACAATCGAACACAATATCTTGCCGGGCGGGACTGTCGACAACGACGGCTTCACAATTGCCAGTTCCGAGAGCGCGTTTCCACTGAACTATAACATCGAATACGACCCGGCATGGATGACGGTTTCTCCGACCAGCGGCTCCTCATCGGGCGAGGCCGACCCGATCGCCATCACTTACAACAACGACGTCATAGCCGCTTGGCCCAAGGGTACCTACTCTGCGATAATCACCGTCAATGCCCCCAACGCGGTTAACCACCCCCAGTCGCTTATCGTTCGAGTCGCGGTCGAGACGGTCAAACCGGACTTCGACGGCGACATGGACGTGGACCAGGAGGACTTCGCCCATCTGCAGGCATGCTTTTCCGGCAGCGGAATCGTCCAGAGCAATCCCGCATGTCAGGATGCATCGCTTGACCATGACAGCGATATTGATCAGCAGGATTTCCTCATCTTTCGCAATTGTCTCAGCGGGCCTGGTGCGGCCGTTGACCTCAACTGTTACACGCACTGACCAATGCCGCGGGACTCCGGGTTCGAGGCTGGGGGCGGCGACCGGACAGACGCTTAAGAGCCATGCGGCAGGTCTCGGTCGCCGGGGTGACCTCGACGCTGCCCTACCACGCGGCCGCGCTGCTCGTCACGCCGGTCTTGATTTCAGCAGGCTTTCGGCCAGCGGGATCAGCGACTCGAAATCCACATGAGCCCGGCAGGCACGGGAGGCGGCCTGAAGGTCGGCCCCTGCCCAGTCGCGAAGTTCGGGGGACAACTGGTCATAAAGACTGCGGGCCAGGTCGCGGTTGCCGCTCTCGCGGTAGTAGGCCAGGTAGCGAGTGATAGCGCACAGATCGGCCTGCGTGCCGGCGGCCTTGCGGCATGAGCCGTCGCAGCCCGGGCACGTGGCTCGGGACAGGCTCTGAGCAGCCTCGTCGAAGACCTTCCACTGCTGAGCGTCAAACGGCTTCCGGAAAAACCGCGCGGCGGCGGCGTTTTCCTCGACGATCTGAAAACTCGGCATCTCCGAGCAAGCTGCGGCAAACCGCTCGTCGCTCCAGATGCCGGCCAGCATCGCCACGTGAGGTGAGTAGCCCAACTTGCGGAAAGCCTCCCGGGCCGTCTCGGGCTGTTCGGCGGCCTTTCCCAAACCGCGGGCGGTCTTCATCGCCACCAAGCCCACACCTGCCTTCGCACACGCGTCCAGGGCCTTGTTCAGATCAGGCGATGAGCGGATCAGCGCGGGGTCGCATGCCACCATCACCACATCCACCCATTTGCTCTTGGCGGCGCTGTTGAGACACTCGATGCGCGCCGGCATGTCCGCATGCACGCTGAAACCCATGAACCGGATCTTCTTCTCGCGAACCAGCCTCTCCTTGAGCTTGCTCCAGGTCCCGTCCGAATCGAGAGGCAATTGCGGGTCCTCGATACCGTGCAGGAAGAACGCGTCGAGGGTGTCCATCTGCATCTTGGACAGGGCCTCGTTCAGGCGCTTCACGAAGGCGTCCGGCTCGACGGTCCTGGCTTTGTTGACGATGAAGACTTCCTGGCGATTCTTGCGTTTGCGGATCCATTCGCCGAGGATGATCTCGGCCTTGTAGCCGGCGTAGAAGTCGCCCATGTCGAAACAGCGGATTCCCGACTTGTAGGCGAAATCCAGCAGGCGAGGGCCATACTCTGAGAAGCTGCCGCCCATGGCCAGCCGAGTGACTCGGACACCGGTCTTGCCCAGCGGACGGCGAGGAAGGGCCTCAGGCTGAGTCGATTGCGTGGCGGGCGTCTGGGCCATTGCACCGGCGCCGCACGCCAACCCCGCGCCGAGCACACCTCTGCGGGAAACAGACTTTATTCCACCGGTCGCTTTGTCATTCTCGGCCACAGTTGTATCCTCCGGTCACTTAGCGCCGCGTTCCCCTTCAGCGTACCTGGACGGGCCGGCCATGAAAAGTCGGACAGCGGGTCCACGACGCTCTGGGCGGCTTGTCTGCCAGTGTCTTCTGCTTCCCAGGCCTGCACTGGCGGGCAAGCCGCTCGACGTGGCTCGGGATAAACCGCCAGTGGCACCCACCTGGAGTGTCACGGTCCCGCCAGTCCCCGTTTTCGCAGCTCGCCAGTGGCAAGAGAACGCCTGATCCGTTACAAAAGCTCATTGTGCGACGGAAGCCTCGGTCCATTGCCGACAGTCCAGGTCGACACCGCCGCGGCCAGACCGTGTTTCGTTTTGCTACACCAGCCCATGATTGAGGAGCCATGCGATGAGAACCCTTCTACTGAGCACAGTCTTCTTGGCGTTCGCCGGTTGCGCGTCGCTCGAGATGGGCGGCGCGGACCGCCCCACCGACGGCACGATCACGCGGTATGCCCATTTCCGGGCGGGCAGTCACGTGGCCTACGGGATTGTGGAAGGTGAGATAATCCACGAGATCCAAGGGGATCTTCTCGGCACGCGCCAGAAAACCGGAAGAACCTACCCCTTGGCCGCTGTCAAGCTGCTGGCCCCGACGCGCCCGACCAAGGTGCTGGCGATGGCCGGGAACTACGTCAGCCACCTAAACACGCAGCCCAAGCCGAGCAACCCTGAGCTGTTCTTCAAGGTGCCCTCGTGCCTCATCGGGCCGGGAGACGCCGTCGTTCTGCCTCCCGGCAGCAAGGAGGTCCACCTGGAAGGCGAACTGGTCATCGTGATCGGCAGACGGGCCAGAAACGTCTCGGAGGTCGACGCCCTCAAGTATGTGCTGGGGGTCACCTGCGGCAACGACATCAGCGCCCGCGACTGGCAAGCCAACGACCGGCAGTGGTGGCGGGCCAAGGGCAGCGACACCTTCGGGCCGTGCGGGCCGTTCGTGGTATCCGGGATCAACTACGACGACCTGTTGCTGACCTCGCGCGTCAACGGCCAGGTTACCCAGCAGCAGCGAACCAGCGACATGGTCTTCAATTGCTCGCAGATCGTGAGCTTCGCGAGTTGCCACGTAACACTGGAGCCAGGCGATCTGATCTTCACCGGGACAATGGGCAAGACCCCGGCCATCAAGCCGGGGGATGTGCTGGAGGTCGAGATTGAGCATGTTGGGGTGCTGAAAAACCCCGTTGTGGCGGAGAAGTAGTCAGTTGTCAGTGATCAGTAATCGGCCAAAGGGGTGGCCGAAAACTGACCACTGATGACTTCTGACAACTTGGTTTCGTCATTTGGGTTTCCCCGAAGAAGCCTGTGTGAACCCAGCACGACTGTGAGGAGAAGCGAATGAGCATGACACGACGAGAATTCATCGGCGACCTGTGTGCGGCCGGGGCAGCCACGGCCGTCTCGCAAGTTGCCTACGGCCGGCAGGCACCGTCACCGGCAGCAGGCCGACCCGAACCGTTCACCTTCGTGCACCTGACCGACATGCACGTGACTCGCAAACGCAAAGGAGACGAGGGCTACCGCAAATGCATCGAAACGGTGCGGCAACTCAAGCCGAAGCCCGCGTTCATCCTGATGGGCGGCGACCTGGCTTTCGACGGCAACTACACGCCCAAAGCCGAGTTCGAAGAGTCCATCCGCCTGTACAAGGAAATCACCGACGGCTCGGGAATCCCCTACTACAACTGCATGGGCAACCACGACGCGCTGGGATGGTCGTCGCGACGGAAGGTGCCGGTCGACGACCCGGATATCGGCAAGAAAATGATCATGGACCGGCTGGGCTGGGAGAAGAGCTACTACAGCTTTGATCACGGCGGCTGGCACTTCGTGGTCCTCGACAGCATCTTCCCGATCGGAGGCAAGGACAACCCCACGTACGAGCCCCGGATCGGACCGGAGCAACTGGAATGGCTGGCGTATGATTTGGGCAAGGCGGGCGGTCGTCCGACCGTGGCCGTGACTCACATCGCCGCGTCCTGCAACCGGGGCCAACTGTTCGGCGACCCCAACTACAAGGCCATGGACGGCAGCATGGTGCTCTGGGACACAAGGGATCTTCGGATCATTCTGGAACGACACAAGGTCAAGGCGCTGCTGCAGGGACACAGTCACAACATTGAAGAAATGCGATATCACGGGGTTTGGTACCTGACGAGTGCGGCCGCGAGCGGCGCGTGGTGGGCGGGCGACTGGGTCGGTTCGCCGCCCGGCTACACGGTCTTCCGCTGCGACGGCGACAAGCTGACCTGGGAACACGTCGAGTATCCCTGGGAACCGCAGCTCGAAGAGGCTGACACCCTGGAACGCAAGAAGACCGCCGAGCTTGAAGCTTTCCGGCGAGAACAACAGCGGTTGCTGGAGAAGGAGCGAGCGGGGATCAGGTAGCCACGACCGGCATGTATTTGAAAGATATGAGGCCGATCAATGCGATACAAACAGCTCGGTAAACGCGGACCGGTCGTTTCGACGGTCGGACTTGGCACGTGGGCGATCGGTGGGCGTGACTGGGGCAAGACTGACGACGAGGTCTCGCGAAGGGCAATCAACGAGGCCCTCGACCGCGGGGTGACCCTGCTGGACACGGCCGACGTGTACGGCTTCGGGCATTCGGAAGAGCTCATCGCCGGGGTCCTCGACGACCGTGGCCGAGGCGATGTCATCATCGCCACGAAAGCCGGCAATGATTTCTACAACGCCACCAGCACCGACGACAAGGGATACGGACCAATTAAGCAGAACTACGACCGCGACTATCTCATCTCCGCCGCCGAGAAGAGCCTCAAACGGCTGCGCGTGGATGCCATCGACGTCCTGCAACTGCACAGCCCGGATCTGCCCTGGCTGGAGCGCGACGATCCATGGGACGCCCTTTCATTGCTCAAGAAGCAGGGCAAGATCCGCCACGCGGGCTGGAGTGTGCAGTCGTTCAAGGAAACCGAGCAGGCCCACCTGCTGGACCGCCATCATGACCTGCTCAACTGCCTGCAGGTCCGCTACAACCTGCTGGAGCGCGAGGCGGAGAACGTGCTGTTCCCGAAGGCCATGCAATACGGAATCGGCGTGATCGTTCGGATTCCGATCCTGTTCGGCCTGCTGGCAGGTAAGTTCACGAGGGACTCGCGGTTCGGCGACAACGACCATCGCCGGTTCAATCTCTCGCCCGAGAAACTGAAGGCGTATCTGGAGCGGGCCGAGAAGCTCCGGCCGTTCTTCCGGCGGCACCCGGACCAGAGTATGGCGCAGGTCAGTCTGCGGTTCTGCATTTCACACCCGGCTTGCCAGACGGTGATCCCGGGGGCCAAGTCCCCGGAACAGGTGGCCGAAAACTGCACGGCCGGCGACCTGGACCCAATCGGAATGGAAACGGTGCCGGAGGTGTAGTGATTGACGGTCGATAAGGCCGACAAGGGTGGTTCAAGGCACCGTCACGAAATCCGAAAACGACGAAAACAAGAGAAGGCGCGGGCAAGTGTCCCTCCACCAGTCTGGTTCCACGGAGCGAACCGCTAAGTCGCCAAGGAGAGATGGAACCGGATGCTCCACCGCTTGCTTCACAAGGAATTGGGCACCCGGCCCTTGAAGCAGGTCGGGCGGGCTCTGCCGGACAGTCAGCGGCGGCGGGTGAGGAGAATAACCGAGCACAAGCCGGCCATGAGCATGATGACCGTCGACGGTTCGGGGACCACCGACGCATAGGTCGAACCGATCCGCAGTTCGTCGATGAAGTTGTTGCCGTTGCCGCGGATGACGAAGGTGATCGACGTGATCTTCGCGAGGTTGATGTCAAGATCTGCCAGCGCGTAGGCGAACTCCGCGTTGGGGTCCGTCGGTTCAAAGCTCGATGGGAGCACGTGGTCGTCGGCCGTGTCGTAGCCGACCAACTCCAGAAGGTCGCCGTTGGCCGCGGCGCTGTTGATGTAGCGGCCTACCAGAAGCAGTGTCTGTCCGTTGGTAAAGGCGTTGTCCGCGCCGGCGGCAAGTAATCCTTCCGTTGCGGCCGTGTCTGCTGACACCCTGAGGCTGCGGATGCCCACCGCCGCCTCTCCGAACGTCAACTCGTCGCCGCTATCGTCGTCGGTGAGCGCGACGTGGGCCCGGTGGTTCCCGTTCTGCGAGTCGTCAAACGTGAACAGGGTGCTGAAGTAGATCGCCTGACCGGGACCTACGATCACGTTCTGGTCGACAGCCACCGTGACACCGCCGGCTGTCGTGCCGCTCGCCTGGCTGAGCCGGTTGCCTTCCACGTCCGGGGCAGCGCTCAGATTGCCGTAGGTAAGCCCCGGGCTCTGTGCCGCAAGTTGAAACTGGGCCGGCAGCAACGGGTCCAGCGCCGCGTATGCGCCCGAGAGGTTCACACCGGTCGCGGCCGTCTGATCGAGGATGACACCGGCGTCATAGTTGAAAGGCTCGTAGACAAGCAGCGAGCCACGGGCGACGCGCGCCCCGCCCGCGAACATGCTCGTGACCCAGACCATGACGAGGAGAAGACTCAGGTGCAAGCGGACCATACGTGACGATGAGATCATAACCAGTCCTCCTTGATTGATCCCGCGCGCTGCGCTTCGGCATCGAACAACCTGCATCGCCGGACGCCTTCTTCGGTACTGCAGTTGCGAGCACGGGCGACCGGGTCCCTCAGCAAAGACTCAATATGAGAACCGGCGGTGGGATCGTCGACTCGGGGTGAGTGTACGTGTTTAGCGTGCAAGACAGCGGGTCAGGCACTTTTTGCCGTCTTCTTGTCGCGGACGAGTCCCGCCG
>CAZTQK010000240.1:0-9691 GCA_964615635.1 uncultured Planctomycetales bacterium | reverse complement strand
CGCGCCGGTGATGGTCCGGCTGCGAGATGGTCTGACCGTGGCCGATGGGCAGCGGTGAGTCCCCGTAAGCTCTGCTCTGGTAGTCGTTAGTGACGAACACATGGCGGGGCACCTTTCGCATGGTCTCCAGGACCTTGGCGTTCTTCACCGGCTTGCGACCGTCACGCGGACGGGCAATCTGAGTATCGACCATGCGGTTGCGATCGTCGATTCGATCGCGGGCGCCCGGGGGGTCCGGTGGGCGAAATACGGCGGCAGGCTGCGAGGTGGCCGTCGGTTGGTCCGTCGGAGCAGACGAGGTCGATGCCGCGTGGGCTGCTTCCGCAATGGGGTCGGGTTGTGATCCGCAGCCGATGGGGATGATGGACATGGCAGCAACCAGCAGCCCGGCGGCCGAATCGACTGCCCATCGTCGGTTCGCGCGCGGGATCATCATTCACCTCTCGTAGGTTCCAATCAGTTCGCCTTCAGCCAGCACATGACCCGACATCGCCTTAAGCAAGGCCTCCTTGGACAGCCCGGGCTCGACGCTGAGCGGTGCGTTCAGAGCATAGAGCTTAAAGAAATACCGGTGACGGCCGTGGCCCCTCGGCGGGGCGGGCCCGCCGTAGCCCACCTTGCCCCATGAGTTCTTGCCTTGCAGCAGACCCGGCGGTTGCGAGACCCGCAGCGAAGGTGTGATTCCCTCCGGCAGGCTGGTCGTATCGGCCGGAATGGCGTACAGCACCCAGTGGACCCACGGGCTTGGGGTGGGCGCGTCCGGGTCGTCCACGATCAGGACCAACTGCTTTGCCCCGGCCGGCGCGCCGGACCACGACAACGGAGGCGACGCATCCTCGCCGTCACCCGTGTATTTGCGGGGAATGGTCTCATTGGGCCCGAAGGCCGGGCTCTTCAGGGTCATCTTGGCTGACACGTTGGCCTCCTTTGCCGGCTGGGACGTCGGCGGGGTGCCGGCCGGCGGGGTCGAATCGCAGGCGGGAAAGACCGCGATCAACAACAGATGCGGAATCGCGAGAAGCCGTGACTGGCGTCGTATCCGACACATCGCCACACCTCGTTTTCGACTGAAGACTGGCAATACATTATACCACCATTCCGCTAGAATAGGGCAAACCACGCCCAGGCGGGGCTTCAAGTCGTCGGTAATGCGGCCCTGATGCTGTGGAGAAAGGTCCGTGTGCGTCCCGGAGCAAATCAGGAGCGCCAAGACATGGCAAAGTATTCCTTGGTTGTGACAATCCTCGTGACCTTCCCTCTTGTCATGGGTCAGAGTCCGAAGAAACGAGATCTGCGCGAGCAGTACGGCACTCGCAGTTCGGAGGCGGCGCGATTCCTCTCCGAAGCGATCGACCTTTCGCAAAAGAAGCAGCATGTGCAAGCCCTGGCAGCCGCAGAGAAGGCGATCCGCGCGGACCGGCAGTGTTCATTGGCGCTCTACTGGAGAGCGCTCATTCTGTTCGACCTGGGCCGGATCGACCAAGCCATTGAAGCATACGAAGAACTGGTTGATATGGAGGGCAACTCGGATGTACAGGTTTCCGCCGCCACCGACCTTGGCTTGACCTACGCCAAGCTGCAGAAACACGATGAGGCCCTGCGGGCGTTTTCTCGAGCGATCCTTGTCGATCCCACGGACCGGTTCGGTCAGTTGTGGAAGGCGTACCGGAATATGGCGATCGTGCTTGCCAAGCAGGGGCAGTACCTGTCGGCGGTAATCGCCGCGGACCTCGGCCGGGAGGCTGATCCAAGTCACGTCGAGCAGCAAATGGTGGATCAGTTCATGGCCTCCGCCGAGGAACACCACTCCGATGCGGCTCGGGTGCTCTTCCTGGAGGAGACGCCTGCCAAGGTCCTGCCTCGCCAGAAGACAAACCGGCTGGAAGCGATTCCGGTCCAGGGTGATCCGATCAAGACGAGAATCACGAGCCTTCTATCCGATGATCGCAGCTTGTACCTGGTTGCGTTTGAAAACCACGCCGCCTACTACTATCTCATCGACGCCGGCGCTACTCCAATCCGCGTAAGGCAGATCGCGATGCCCAATCCTGTTCTTTGCGGGCATATCGTGCAGGGCAAGCTCTATCTCGTGGTCGCGGGACAAACCGTCACGCTCTGCCAAGTGGACATGCCGACGGGCAAGGTTCTGGTTTCACGTCCGCTGGGGGCGGCCGGTGCCACGTCCCTGGTCGTCTACCCTTCTCGGAACGTGGCATTTTTTGCATTCGATCGCAAGGTTTACCGTCTGGATCTGGCTTCCGGCAAAGCTGTCGCCACCCGGGAAGCGGCGACTCACATCGCTCCCGATCGCCGGGAGGAAATCCTGTACGCACTCTTGCGAAACGAATCGCATACGCCGACGCACCAGCACATCATCGTGGACGGGCATCTGGTGACGCTCTACCCGATTCAGACGGGCGATTACGATTGGAGCCAGACTCACCTGATCAAGTATCGGCTCGTCGGGCACGATCTGGTTTTGGAGAGCCTGCGATTGAATGCCGCCTCGAACTCCTGGAGGATGTTATCCTCGGGAGACGGCAGGTCCATCGGACTGATCGGCGGAGGCGGCTGGAGACCGGAGAAGTACAGCGGAGCCCACGGGTATGGGGTCGCCCTGTTCGAGGGTCAGGATCTGCGTAATCTGACAGGGTTTTTTCCGACAGAGGCTCATCCGGGCGCCGGGGCTATCAACCCCGTGACCGGCCAAGTCGCGCTCCTCTCGTCGAAGACCATCCGCGTGTTCGACATTGCCAACAGCGGCAAGTACGACACGATCCAAAGCGACGAAGGGATCAACGAGATGGCCTGGAGCGGCGACGGCCGCTTCTTGATTGCCGCGACGACAAAGCCCCTTTTCGTCGCCTACTCCAACGAACTCGGAGCAGATGAACGCGCGCGGTCAGCGACCTGGTGGAATAAGCTGGCACCGGCAGCGGCGCGACCCACGCCGGCGGCACGGCCGGTTTCTGTCGGTTCTGTGCAGCCTCTGCCGGCATTGAAGAATCTCCGACTCACTGGTTCCAAGCAAGCAGTTGCCGACGCCGTGAACAGAGCGCTGCAAGCCCGCCGCCAAGTGCGACCCGCCGACTGGACAGCATACGAACCGTATCAGAAAGACGAACAGGCCGTCAAGGATCTCGGTGCGATAGCAGAAGCGTCAGGCAAAGAACTCGGAGACGGTGTCCGCATTTACCGACTGACCGATTTGTGGAAGAAGTTTCCCAAGAACGTTGCCGTACAACTGCATTTGGCGGAGTCTCTGGCGGCTGGTGGCCAGTGGCAAGAGGCAGAGCCGCATTTGCGCCAAGTCTTGTCATCGGATCTGGGACGTACGGATTTATCAACCCGCGCCCTGATAGGCCTTGCGAGAATGTATCTCGCACAGAAGAAAGAACTCGAGGCGGCGGAAACCCTCGCCACGTGCCTGCTGGTTGATCTCGGCAATCAGGAGGCAATCGATATGATCGCCCCAGTCCTGGAGAAACAGGGCCTCAAGGCGCTGGCGGCTCAACTAGGCCGGGAAGCAGACCAGAACCGATCAGCTTTCAGCCTCCGTGCTATTCCGCTGCCGCCGCCACCCGCTGGCGCCGGGTACCTTTCCACGCAACAAATCTATGATCTGTCGGTCAGCTCCGTCGTGCTCGTGCAAAGAGGCGAGAGTGTCGGGGCCGGCGTGTGCGTCGGCAAACCCGGCTTGGTGCTGACCAACAAGCACGTGGTCGAGGGCCAAGGCGATGTTTTCGTCACACCGTTTGTTGTGCGCGGTGGGCATCTGGCTAGGCTTCCACGAGTCCCGGCCCAGGTGACGTTCGAGGCTGAGGATGCAGATCTCGCTGTGTTGACGCTCGAGAGTGGTGCTGATCTGCTCAGACCCTTGTACGTGGCGACCGGCGTTCCTCGGCCCGGCGAGGAGGTCTACGCGCTCGGACATCCCGGCTCGGCCCGCCAAACACTCGAAATGACAATCACAAACGGGATCGTGAGCAGCGCGGATCGCCGGGTGGGCGATGCCAAGTATATTCAGCACACGGCGGCCGTCAGTCCCGGCAACTCGGGCGGCCCCTTGTTGAACAGGAAAGGAGAAGTGCTCGGGGTAAACACACTTGGGTCAAACCTGCCCGGCGTGGGATTCGCGATTCCGGCTCAAGCAATTCGAGAAAAGCTGGCTGGAGAGTGATAGGCAAAAGATGTCATGAGGAATGGGATAATAGGGGATAATAGGGGGATAATAGATGGGATAATAGGGACATTAACCTCTTATTGACACTGGGCGCGACCGGGTGTAGTGTGGCGGCATGCCGAGAGTTGCACGGATCGTGGTTCCGGGGTGGCCGCATCATGTCACGCAGCGGGGCAACAACCGCCAAGATGTGTTCTTTGTCGATGATGACCGTCGGGCGTACCTGAAGTTCCTGAAGGAGCAATCGGAGGTTCACAGGCTGCAGGTCTTGGGCTACTGCCTGATGACCAATCATGTGCATCTGGTGGCGGTGCCGGCCGGCGAGGCGTCGCTGGCCAAGGCGGTGGGGCGGACGCACTTTCTGTACAGCCAGTACATCAACCGCTTCCACAAGCGAAGCGGGCACCTGTGGCAGAACCGCTTCTACTCGTGCGTGCTGGACGAGATGCACCTCTGGCGAGTCCTGGCGTATGTCGAGCGGAACCCGGTGCGGGCGAGGCTGGTCCGGCAGGCGTGGCGGTATGAATGGTCAAGTGCGGCTGCCCACACCGGCGAGGCGGACCCATCAGAACTGCTGGACCTGGCGGCCTGGCTGCGCGAGTGGAAGCCGGGGCGATGGCGGAAGGCCCTGCAGGCCAGAGATGACGAGGAGGTGGCCGGGCTGATCCGGGCCAGCACGCACACCGGCCGTCCGCTGGCCACCGACAGCATCCTGAGCAAACTGGAGCACAAGCTGGGCCGGCGACTGCGTCCCTTGCCCGTCGGGCGTCCAAGGAAGCCGGCCAAGAGATCGACCGGCAGACGTGCGGAGGTGCGGAAATAGGTGACTGTCCCTATTATCCCTATTATCTTTCACCAGTCGATGCAGATTATCCGTCGCCCCCAATGGGCGTCAAGACAGCCGTCACCGGGGACCGGGGCCGCATCTGCTGGACATCGTGCCGCGTTCCTTTTTCAATAGGTTGATCGATTGCCGGAGGACAGGTCATGATGCGAGCCGCGGCCCTTATCGCGGTACTGGTTGCCTTGTGGCCGGTCGCTGCCGCCACCGCGGCGGACCGCCCCAACGTGTTGTTCATCGCCCTGGATGACATGAATGACTGGGTGGGATGCCTGGGAGGCCATCCGCAGGTCAAGACGCCGAACATGGATCGCCTGGCTCGCGGCGGCACCGTGTTTCTCAACGCCCACTGCCAAGCCCCGTTGTGCAACCCGTCGCGGACCCGCCTGCTCATCGGCATGCGGCCGTCCACGACCGGCGTGCACGCGCTCAATCCTTGGTTCCGCAGCGCTGCTCCGTCAAGGAACCTGAGCGGACTAACGTCGCCGCTGAGCCGCGCCATGCCGAAACGTTGCGAGACCTTGCACGCTGGTTGCCCAAGGTCAACACGTTTCCGGTACCCGGCAGCAAGACCCGCCTCATCGAGCTCCGCGACGGCGAGCCGATCTGGGAGGGCCAAGCCATCGGACCGAACGATCCAGTAGCCGACTGAGACTCCCGACAAGTCAGATGCCGAAGAGGGTGTACCAGTACTGACTACCGCGAGATCCCCGGACACTGCGCGGGCTCGGCACCGCTCACGCGTGGTCCGTCGTGCTTCCGAGGTCTTTCCAGTGGACGACGCGCGGCTCATAGGCGTTCTTGGCGGCATTGATCGCGGCCATTCGGCCCATGACACACATCAGGGTGGCGATACGGCCGCTCTCGACGTTGGCGTTGATCGGCTGCTTGCCACCGGCCTTGATGTTGGCCACGAAGGCCTGCAGTTCCTCCTTGGTGCCCATGCCCCAGTCGCCGCGAGGATCGTCGGCATATTGATCCTTGAGTTCCTCCAGCGACGAGCCGGCGTTCTTGGCGTTGTGGTCGGCTTCGTGCATCACGCCGTGTGCCAGGTCCACACCGCCCTTCTGGCAGTGGATGTTCAACTGCTCGGTCTGGAAATAGCGGGCCAACCAGAGCAGATGCGTGTAGGAGAAAATCTCGCCACCCGGCCACTGCCAGATGGTCGCCGACTGCTGTTCATTGTGCACCTTGGGGCCTTCGGGCGTGGGGATCTCGGTTCGAGCGATGGCCACGCAAGTGATTGGCGGCTTGTCGCGCATGGCCCAGGACATGACGTCCGTGTGGTGGCAGGCCTGCTCGACGAGCATGCCGCCGTCGCGGGCGACGTTCCGAGGTTTCGCCGGACGATGTACCCAGTGCCAGTGACCCTGCATGAACATGACCTTGCCGAGCTTGCCGCTGTGAATCAGCTCCATGCCCGCCAGATGCGGCGGGCTGTAGCGGCGCTGCGTGCCGATCTGGTAGATGACCCCCTTGGCCTTGCGTGCGGCCTTGGTGATGGCATCCACCTTCTCGACGGTGGTGTCCATGGGTTTTTCGGCGAAGCAGTGGACGCCCGCCTCCAACACCGGCACCACCACAACCGAGTGATTGCACGGCTCAGTAACCACCAGGATGCCGTCGAGCTTCTCCTTCTCGATCATCACGCGCAGATCGGTGTAACCGTTGGGCTTGTCGCGATCGAAGACCTTCTTGCCCCGCTCGACTCTGTCGGGGATCAGGTCGCAAACGGCGACGTTCACGGCGTCGGGGACGTTTTTGAGCATCAGCTCCGCCAGGTTGCCCCAGCGCCCACCGATGCCGATCCAGCCGAGCTTGACCTTCTCATTGGCCGGGAAACCACGGGCCACACCCGGTGCTCCCAGTGCGACCGCCGAGGCGCCCAGCGCAGAGGTTTTCAGAAACGCACGACGTGACAGATTAGAGGTCATCATAGTTCTCCTGATCATGACATTTGACGAATGATAGCGATGACGCGAGTCAGCGTCCCTCCATGTCGGTGTCTACTACACCGGCATTGTCCATTTCTTGCGGTACTCGCGGCCCTGCAAGGCGGCGGCTTCGGCGTCGCCCTGGATGGTCTCCGTTTTCGGATCGAACCGGACGGTTCGGTTCAGCAGCGTCGCGATGTTGGCCAGGTGGCACAACACGGCGGTCTTGTGGCCCTCGACAATGTCCGCCGCGGGCCTGACTCCGGCCGTGATGCAGTCGGCGAAGTTCTTGACGTGCGATCCTTCCAGGTCGCTGGGCGGGTGCTTGACCGGTTCACCATTCTCGGGCCGGAAGGTCCACCCTTCACGATCGATGAGAACCGTCCCCTTCTCACCGCGGATCTCGGCCCCCGTGCCCATGCCGAACGGGCCGATCGCGTTCCAGTGGCTCATCTCCCAGATCACCGTCAGGTTGGGATAGTGGAAGATCGCGGTCTGAGTGTCGAACCACTCCTTCTCGTCCTGGACGACATACTTGCCACCAAAGCCGGAAACCGTCGTGGGCAAATCGAGGTCAGCAAACCAGCGAACGATGTCGAGGTAGTGCCCGCCCCAATTGCCCGCGTCGTTGGTGCCGTAGTCGCGCATGAAGTGCCAGTTGTAGTGCACTTTCTCCTTGTTGTAGGGATTCACCGGCGCGGGACCGACCCACATGTCGTAGTCCAATTCCCTGGGTGGGTCGCTGTCGGGCACCTTGTTCACCACGACTCGGTTGCCGGCCATCCAGGCGCGGGCCAGGGCGATCTTGCCCACTCCGCCGCTGTCGATGAAGGCCTTCGCATCCTTGAAGTGCCGACCGCTTCGCTGCTGCGTGCCCATCGCCACGACCAGCTTGGGGTGACGTTTCTGGGCGGCAACCATTGCCTTGCCGTCGTCGATATTGAACGATGCGGGCTTCTCGACGAAGACGTGTTTGCCTGCTTCAAGGGCCATTACCGTCATCAGCGCGTGCCAGTGATCCGGCGTTGCGACAACCACCGCGTCGATTCGCTTGTCGTCGAGTATCCTGCGGAAGTCTCTTTCCAGGGCCGGTTGGTTCGGCAGGATCTTCTCGATCCTTCCCATCGCCGCATCCAGGCTGGTGCTGTCGCAGTCGCACAGTGTGGCGATCTCAAATCGCCCGCTTCTCTGGAAGGTCTCGGCGTTCTGCCAACCCCGGTTGCGGGTACCGATGACGCCCACACGGATCCGCTCGTTGGCTCCGGCGGCGAGGGCCTGCGAAAAGGCTGAACTGGCGGCCAGTGCGGCGGAAGTCTTCAGTAACGTGCGTCTTGAGATGGTGCTCATTCCTGCGGTCCTGTGCCTGGGTCTTGGATTGTCCATGCCCGGTTGCACGCCGGGGGGGAGAATCCGGGGCCATGTCATATTCGGCTATTGTGAGGGGCAGCCGGGCCGTTGGCAATTCAGCCACGTCGGCGCAGCGGTGGCGCAAGCCGTCACTTGGCTTATACTCACTGCCGGGCCGCCGGTTGCGGCCGGCTCTGCGACAGAGTCCGTGACACATTCGGCAGGTGTGCTCCAGGGTGCCACTGGCGGCTCGTCCGCCAGTGTGCAGGCCCAGGTGGCAAAGGACACTGGCAGGCAAGCTGCCAGTGCCACCCGCCCGGCTCTGCCACAGAGCCCATGACACATTCGGCAGGTGTGCTCTGAGGGTGTGACGGGCCCTCTGCCATATTGCGAGATCAGCCGTGGCGCGATCATCCAAAGATGCGGGACCGTCGCTGTGGACCGAGGCGCCCGAGATGCGCGAAGGCCCGGTGGCCCGCGTGGCGATGGTCGCGGCGGTCGAGGGGCAATACAGCTACGCCGTACCGCCTGAACTGGCCGAGAGCGTGGCCGTCGGCAAGCGTGTTCTGGTGCCCTTCGGTCGTAACCGACGACCACAGCCTGCTTTCTGCGTATCCGTTGCCCGCGAGGCCTGGACCAGCACGCTCAAGCTCGTGGCGGACGTCATCGATGATGCTCCTCTGCTGTCCGGCCCATTGATGGAACTGGGCCAGTGGATGGCACGCTATTACTGCTGCCCGCTCGGCCGAGCCTTGTCGGCGATGGTTCCTGAGGCGATTCGCAGGCAGAGTGGATTCATCACCGTTCGTCGCCTCATGCTCGCGGATAGCAGCACGGCTGCTGCGGAGGCGGCAGAGGAAGGTAGGGCACGGTCGGAGGTGCCAGAGGCGGCAGAGACCTGCCAGCCCACCGACAATGCGGCAGGTCTCGGTCGCGGCGGCGACCTCGACGCTGCCCTACCACAGGCTTCCGGTCACTCTCGCACCCGTCCTGAGCCGAAAGAGCCACCAGCCAGCCGACCGACGCGGTTTTCGGCTCGACAACAGGCGGTGTTGGATGCTCTGGCCGCCGCGCCGCAGGGGCTCGATCTGGATGATCTGCTCGTCCGCACGGGTGTCAGTAAGGCTGTAGTCGGGGGCCTGCTCAAGGCGGGCCACATCAGCCAGCAGACTCGGCGCGTGCCCCTGCCCGCGCCTGATTTCGACCGCCCCGGCCCCGAGCCCGCCTTCGAGTTGAACGCCGACCAGCAAGCGGCCATCTCGCGTATCGCCAGCCTGACAACCACGGGAGTGTTCCGCGCCGTGCTGCTCTTTGACTTCAGCGGCAGCGGCAAGACGGAGGTCTACATCCGAGCCATTCGCTCGGTGGTCGCCGCGGGCAAGCAGG
>CAZTQK010000239.1:0-9691 GCA_964615635.1 uncultured Planctomycetales bacterium | reverse complement strand
TGAAGTAGGCGCTGCCGCTGTACCAGCTCTTGACGCTCCGGTCGGCGCCGTTGATCGCGTTGAAGACCAGGTAGTTCATGCCGCAGTGCTTGAGATGCCGGACCATCCGCGTCAGGCCCTCCTGGCGATGCACCAAGAGCCGAGCCGGCGTGCCGTAATGGGCGTAGAGGTACCAGGGGTGGGTCATGTAGATGCCGATGCGCCGTTGCTCGGCCGGGTCGGCCGGCAGATTCAACGTCGGCGGTCGCGATTCCATCGCGTCGACGAACTTGAAGACCCACATCCGCGAGACCGCCCCGCCATCAGTGCTGGTACGGACAAGATTGCAGCCGGTGCTGGTGATGGCCACGCGGGTGGTAGCGGTCTTGGCGTGGAAGATCTTGCTGATGTTGAACGGCTGGTTGTCGACCGCCAACTCGCGGCCGGTATAGACGGCCAGGCCGACGTCGGGCCCGAACGCGGGTCCCTGCTCGATCCTCGGGTAATTCTTCTCCCACCACGGGTCGCCCCAGGGGTTGTAGGTCGGCTCGCCGGCATACGGCGGACACCATGGCAGGTCGGGCGAGACGGCCATCGCGTCGGGATGATGGATCTGCAAGCTGGTGTAGCGTTCCTGGTCGTTGGACGACTCGGCAACCAGCAGGTGCGGCACGCCGGCAATTCCACCGGTGGCGACGTCGTAGGAATAGTAGTAGGTCGCGAACCCGGCGTCGGGCGCGGCAGTCACGCGGAATACCTTGCCGCTGATGTTCATCAGCCGTGAGGGCTTGTTGGGATAAGGCGACTGGGACCAGATGTTCGCGTCGGTGAAGTTGTGATCGGTCTGCGTGCAATCGACGTAATCGGTCATGGCCACGACCACGGGGGCCGGCACCGCCGCCGCGTCATAGTTGTCGATGATGCGTTTCTTCAAGTCGGGCAGGGCAACGCCCGGATGCGCGGCGTTATGGGCGGCCAAGTCCAAATAATGTACGCATTCGTCGTCGACCGCTCGATAGGTCACGCCGTCGCAATCAATCGTGAAATCGCCGGTCACGGAGCAAATGGCGAAAGCTCGCGATGCACCGAGCAGAAAGGCAACGAGGCAGAAGAAACGCTCGCACATCCCCAAGAATCCCTCCACCGATGACCACCGTGTTACGGTTGTTCGCATGCCGGGTCCGGCAGTACCCCGGGGCCGCTGAAGCACTGATACAGGCGCAGGAAATCGGAGTTATTGACGCAGCCGTCTTCGTCCAGATCGGCGTTCTCGCAGCCGGGTCCAACGGGACCGATACCGGTGAAGCACTGCTGCAGATGGCCGAAGTCAGACTGATCGACGTCCCGATCACGATCAAAGTCCGCCGCCACAGAGTCGACTACCACAATGTAGTCGGTGAGCGCGAGGCTGCCGGGCCCGCCCGGCCCGCCTACTGTGAGCGTGACCGTGTAGGTGCCCGGTTCCTGGTACGTGTGCGAAGGGTTTCTCTCGCCGGTGACCGATCCGTCGCCGAAATCCCACGTCCAGGAGGTGACGGCGCCAGTTGACTGGTCGGCGAACTCGACTGTCATCGGGGCGATACCAAGGGTCTCCGATGCGACGAAACCGGCTGTCGGTTTCCCGAGTGAGTAGGCAACGGCATTGGTGAGAACGCGTTTGCCCGTGCTGGTGCTGTGGAGCCACGTGGTGTCGTAGAGGTGCAGCATAATCCTCTTGTCCGCGGCCGTCCCGCCATCGAGCAGAGAAGCCCCCGGCTCTGCCACGATGACTGTCTTGTGGTTCGGGTCGGATGTTGACAGGGCCAGCACCTGCACGCCCGAGGCCACGTCCTGCGTACAGTAGCTGAACTGTTCGTCGACGTCGGCGACTTCGACGGTTCCTGTGGAGATACCTTCCATCACCGGGTGTGCGTTGTTGATCACATCGATCTGACGTTGGCCACCCGGTGCGTATGCGCCGTTGCCCATGGCCTCGCGATCGCTGCTGGCCAGCGACGACTCCCAGAAGATGAACGGCACCGCCTCATGCCGGAAATCGCCGGCCACATTGACGGAGAGGACCGTTGACGAGGCCATCACCAAGTCGTGGCCGGTCGCGATCTCGGCGGCGGATTGGCGGTTCGTCCGCTCGTCGTCGTAGATGTCCACCAGCAAGCCGAGAGACGGACGATGGTCGATGATCTTCGAATCGGCGGCATTCAAGGGGGCCGCCTCCGCGAGAAACGCGACCTTGGGGAAGTCGCCGACGCGGATGAAACTTGGCCTCTCGATCGCCTGCTGCCCGCCGTCTGTCGTGACCGTGAGCCGCACGGTGAAGGAACCCTCGGTTGTGTAGGTATGAGCCGGGTTCTGCAGCTCGCTGGTCTGGCCGTCACCGAACTCCCAGAACCAGGCGAAAACGCCGGCCAAGGTGGTCAGGTCGCTGAACTGAACAGTCAGCGGGGCCTCGCCAACGGTAGGGTTGGCGGAGAAGTCCACGTCGCCGGGGGTGACGGTGATGTAGTTGTCCTTCTGGGTGCTGAGTGGTCCGCCGGTACCGGTCACTGTCAACCGCACGGTGTAGGTGCCCACACCCGTGTAGGTGTGCTGAGGGTTCTGCAGCTCGCTGGTCTGGCCGTCGCCAAACTCCCAGAACCAACTGGACGCCCCGATTACGTAGGATTGGTCGGCGAACTGCACCGTCAGAGGGGACACGCCCGAGGTCGCATCGGCGGCAAAATCGACAGATTCGGGAAAGGTCTTGTCGAAGTCGCGGAAGGCATAGTACCCCACGCGCGGAACGAGGTTGGCGTTCATGAGACCGTAGTTCTCGACACCGCTGCCGTCATTGAGCACCAGGTAGTTCGCCTGCTCCACGAAAGACCACTCGGGCTTCTTCAGTTCGGTGAGCACCTGCACCATCTTGTCGGCTGTCAACTGGTAGTCGGTCGAATTCCAGCCGTATTCGCTGATCCAGATCGGTTTGTGAGCGTCGCCGTTGGCCACCATCACGTTTCGGGTGTCAGTCACGGCCTGCCAGTGGATGGTGCCGCTCCAGTCGTAGGGGTGGATCGAAATGATGTCGAAATACGGCCCCGCGCCCTGGGCGTACATGCCCTGGATGTACTGATACCCATGCGTTACTCCCGAGTGGTAGTCGATGTTGGCAGCGACAATCTTTGCGTTGGGGTCCTCGCCCTTGATTGCCTGGCTGCAGCGGATCAGCCATTGCGTGTAGAGCGGGTAGCTGTCGCTGTTACTGCAGCCGTCGTTGATCCAACTGCAGCCGTTGGGCTCGTTCCAGAAGAAGTAGTACTTCACGCGGCCTGCGTAACGATTGGCTACGAATCGATGGAAGTCCATGAACTGGGTGGCGCAGTCCTCGCGCGGCGGCGTCCGGTGCGGTTCAAGCTCCGGGTGGAGCTTGGCCCACTGTGGGGTCAGACCTACGAAGAACGTGCACTCCAGGCCGCGGGCCAGCATTTCATCGACACAGAAGTCCGCATAGTCGATCGCATCCCAGTTGTACTGTCCCTCCACCGGTTCGCCGTCGCACCAGGCCAGGCCGGTGCCGTTCATTGTGGCCCCGATAGTGACCATGTGGTCCCAGATGGCCTGGTCGTAGGATCGAGGCTTACCGGCCCAGGCGGCGGTGTATCGACCCATACCGAACAGGAATGGCCGCGGCTGGGCCATGGCGGACAGACTCAGCGATAACACGAGCGCGGCAAGTAAGGTGATCCCGTGACGTCCCATAATCGGTGCTCCCAAAAAACTGCTCCGCGACCTCCCTATTGTAACAGGCTCGATTGAGCCGGGAAACCTGCTTCTTGACGGTACGGGACACCGGTTTTGCCCTATTTCAAGCCTTCTCATCGCCACCTATTGGCTTTCACCGGACCCGAGGGATCTGACCAACCCCCCGCCACGCGGGCCATCGGCGAGCAATTCCGCCAACCAGCGGGTAGGGCGGGCTTTAGCCACCGCCCGACCTCCACGGTGTAAAGGTGCCAATGGTGACCGCTGTACCCGTACTACCCCAAACGAGGGGACCCGTGAGACTCAACTCCACAACCGTAAAGATGTTATTGTCCTGCACCCTCCTGTTCTCCGCCCTGCCGGCTTGCTCTGAAAACGCGCCCACGGTTCAAAACCAACCCGCACCGGCCACGAAGCCGGTCGGCACCGTCGACCGCGACTTCTCCAGATGGGAAAAACAGATCGCCGCGTACGAAGCGATGGATCGCATTCAACCCCCGCCGAACAATGCCATCCTTTTCATCGGCTCTTCGTCCATCCGCCGATGGAGTACGCTCGCAAAGGACTTCCCCCACCATCAGGTGATCAACCGCGGTTTCGGCGGATCGCACATCGTGGACGCCACCCACTTCGCCGATCGCATCATCTTCCCCTATCAACCCAAAATGATCCTCCTTCGCGCCGGCGGAAACGATATCAGCGTCGGCAAATCGCCCGAACAGGTTTTCGAGGACTACAAAGCCTTTGTCGCCAAGGTCCGCGAACGCCTGCCGAAAACGAAAATCGTCTACTGCTCGATCTTCCCCTCGCCCTCTAACCGCACCAAATGGGACGCCTTCAAGGCGCTCAACACCCTCATTGAAAAGTACTCCCGTTACCAGTCCGACCTGAAATACATCGAAACCTTTGACATGGTCCTGGGTCCCGGCGGCCAGCCGCGCCCCGAACTGTTCGCACCCGATCGGTTGCACCTCAGCGCCGAAGGCTACCGACTTCTCGCCGAGCGCGTCAGACCCTTCCTGCCATAACCCATGGCCGTTCGCAATACGCGATCCGCACGCACCGCTCGCAAAACGGGCCCCGCACCCAGGCGGAGCCCATCGACAATCCGCTCACCCGATCAGTTGTATGGCCCTTCGCGACTTGTCAATCGGTTCGGAACAGGTGATTGTTCCTTCCTGTGCGAGGGCAACATTGGCGAAGAGGCAAGCAACGAAAATAGCATGGGGGGGTACGTTCCATGGTATGTGAGTCCGACTTTCCAATCAATTGTTGTCAGGGTACCACCTGAACGGTGCCGAGGGCAACCGGCGGCGGGTGATGAAGTTGTTTGGCCAACGCGGTAACCTCGCGGCGCCAGTTGTCGACTGTGGGGGCGATAGGATGTTGCCGACCGCGGCGCCAATCGCCGATGATCCAGTAACGCAACTCGTTGTCCGCCCCAGGCGAGCATCGAATCCGCCGCTCGCCGGGCTCATTGGGAATGTCCACCTCGGTCACGTCGAGCCAACGCTGAGGCGGGACGACCAGAGCGATGCCGATTTCGTCGATGACGATCTCCTGGAAGCCCCAGGCTCCCAGGCAACCCATGGCTGGATCGGCAAAACAGTCTTCCCGGGGCAGCTTGAGCAGGCCGGGGGCGAGCTGCATGGTGTTGCCGCCTCCCGAGGCGAGCGCCCGGATTTCCGCTTCCTGACGCTCGGCATAGATGAGGCAGACGAACCGGACGGCCACTTCGGGTTGGTCCGGCACGATGTTGCCAACCGTGATTTCCAAGGCGGTTCGCACCGGACCGCTGACCAAAACCCGCTTGGTGAAGACCAGTTTTCGTTTCGTGGTCGGATCGTGGGCCGGCCAGGCCTTGCCGTCAAGATACAGCGTCAGTCCGCCCAATCCGGCGGTGTTGCCGACGTGCAGGGCGTCGATGCCCCAATCGCACTCCTGGTGGTAGCTCTGATTTGAGAAGCTCGGGTAGATGAGTCCGTCGATCTTCTTGCCGAAAAAGTCAAACACTCCGTAATAGGTCCGGTAGGCGATGATGTTCGACTCCCAGCCGATGTTCGGGGGGACCCAATCGCTGAGCGTCGCGGTTTTGAGTGGGAAGTCAGTCACTCCTCGACCCGCTGGATGATAGTAAAGGAAAACGGTGGTCGCGCCATCGGCCTCGACGTCGACCAGGAAGCTGAGTTCCGCTCCGCTTTCAGGATCGAGGGTATCAACCTGGTGGGGCAGTTGTCGCCACGCGAGTCGTCGGTCGGCGGCCACGACGGCGCAATGGTCGGGGTTAAAGTCCGGCACCTGGCGGCGAATGGCGTCGACCGCCAGCGAGACCGGCCAATCTATCCGTCGCTCCTGTCCCGTGTTGTCGATCCGTAGCGGAATTCGGCGGATGTAGTCCCCGAAGGTCTTGCCCGAAGGGACTTCGGTCGGAGCGATCTCCTGGGTCAGCAGCCCGGTGGCCGATCGGTAATCACCCCGGACATAGAGACTTTCAAGGCGTTCCCATCGGGCGTGCTCGCCGAACTGTTTTTTGAGCCGGTCCAAAAGCCGATCGCGCACCAGGTCGACGTAGAGCCGGGCCCCCGCGTCCGTCTTCCGTATATGCTCACCCAAGCGGGTTTGGGGTATCCAGGAGGGCAGCTTCTCATTGAAGAATCGCTCGATTTCGCAGGGCTCCTCAATGCCCAAGACCGCCTTGGCCGCACCAATGAACACCTGGCTGTCTTCCAGGGAGGACCGCAGACTTTCACGGTAGACCCGGGTGAGAGTATCAAGATCGAGGTCCAGGGGCTCGGGCTTGCCGGTCATCATCGGCCAATCGAATTCGGGCGTGCCGTCGGCATCAAGGTCGATCCGCCGGCGGTCGAGAATGCCGTCGCCGTTCTCATCCATGTAGATGTAGCTGGCATCGGGCTTGTTGTCGAGGTTGTAGTCGAAATGTATCCAGCCTTCGTTGGCGCCCATCAGGTGGAGACGCTGATCGGTGGGATCATAGTATAACCGGATCGGCGGCTTAGGGGACAAAGCATTCTCGTTGCGCTTGTTATAGGCGCTGCAGGCCGGCCCGCCGACTTGGGGAAAACTGGCATTGGCAGCCCCGTTGTTGATGATGCCTTCCCACCGTTCGTAGGGCTCTACTTCAGGACCGCCGCTGGTATTCGCGTTGAGCTCGTCCCAGGTCAGACAGATCTTGGACCAATCAGCGTTGATGGTGAATCGTTGAGCTTCTTCGCGTTTAAGCCAGGGCTGAGTAGGTATACCCCGGAGGGTTGTGTTGCGGACGACATCCGGGTCGAGGCCCAAGGGGCTGTCCTTTTCGGTCACGCAGGTCAGGGAGAAGTCATAGTCGTGGGTGCGCCGGCCGTAGGCGTCGTCATCCACGTCGAAACTGTAGCGAGCGTTGCGGACGACATCATTCCTCCCGCTGATGCGGAGGACGATTTCGCTGCAGGTGTCCCCGTCGGGGTCATAGAAAACGAAGGGATTCTCCCAGGAGGACAGCCATCGGTCGCTGTCCTTGGTCAAGGTGAAGGAGACAAAGGTTTCCTCTCCGCTGAAATGGCATTTCCATTGGCAGAGCCCTTGGTAGTACGTGTAATCGACGTCATACCAAAGGAGGTTGTCGTCGCCGTTGTCCCGTCCCCACCAGACGCCCAGGGCTTTGCCCCTGCCGAAGTAGAAAGCCATCTCGTCGACGTCACCATCGCCGTCGTTGTCCTGGTAGTCGAGTACCACGTCCACTGTGCCGTCCCCGTGCCAGTCGACCACGTACAGGTCGCTGTCGAGGTCCGGTCCCTTGTGGGCGTCGAGGTCGCCGTCCTCGTCGATCACTCGCACGAGGATGGGCCGCTTGCTGTCCTGGTGTCGGTGGGCGGTGTCGATGAACCAGACCTCATCATTGCGGCCGTCCTCGTCGCGATCGATGTAGAGCCGCTCGCCCGGCGGCAGCTTTTTGACACTGGCCACCGTCTCCGGAGCGAGCTTGACCGCATTTCCAAAGACGCGCTCGAAGAGGGCCTGCTTGGGGTCGTCGTCGGCCAGAGCGTCGGAGTTCGATAGCATCGCCAGCACACACATGCCGGTCAAAACTCGCGCGGGGGGCAACATGGGATCATACCTCCTCGACGGCTTGGGCGAAGGCATTCGAATTCGTCCGAAGCCCAGTCTTCTGTGTGCGGCAAGTTTTTAAGCCGGCTACTGTAGAGCTTTCCTTTGACAACCGAATCACGGTATGACCTTGGGCGTCTCGGCGCCGTAAGCATTATCGTGGACCACGGTGTTCTTTCCGTGGCGGACAGCTTGTTCAGGGCTTTCGTGGCGCGGGAACCAGTTTTGGAACACCTCACACCCGTCCTCCGGTACACCGCGAATAAACACCGAGAGGGCCGGCGCCCGAAATGTATTGTTGTGGATGCGGATAGTGGAGCCGGCCACCCTTTTGCCCTTCACCGCGTGGCCGTGCATATCGAAACAGTGAGCCAACGACGTGCCTAACTCGATGTTGTGTCGGGCAACGTAACCGCTGTCCGGATGCCCCGTTCCAGCTATTGAATGTCGATTGAAGTCGAACAGATTGCGCTCGATGACTGACGAACCTTTGTCGTGGGACACTCCGTAGCCCAGGCCTTGGTACTGGCAGTGGTGAATGAAGTTATGGTGGATGTGGTGACCCTTGCCACTGACGAGAAAGACGCCGTTGTGACTGAATGCGGAGATCTCGCAGTTATCGACCTCCAGGTCAGGCTGCTCAGCGACGATACCTCTGGAGACGGGGAACTGGTAGTAGTAGTCGTGGCCGCGGCGTTTGCCGTCGGGGAGCTTTTCGGCAAAGGAGCGGTGAAAGTGATCGAGATAACGCTTCGGGTTGGGCCCGCGGATGCGCAAGCCGGTGATGCGCACGTCGGCCCCCTTTGGACTGATGAGCGGCTTGACCTCAGAAGTGCGGTCTCCCCCGCCCGGGGGGCGTATAACGTATCCGAGGGCGTCCGAGCAGATCAGGGCCCCGGCCGACCCGTCCTGACCGCGATTGCCGGCCAGGGTAACGCCGGCGGGAATCTCCAGCACGAGTTTTTCGATGTAGACACGGGCGGTGAGGTCAATCTCCGTTTCGCCGGGAATGAAAACCGTCTGCCCCGGTTTGGCCTTGGCCAGCGCATCGAGCAGCTCATCGAGGTTCTTGACTTCAAAATCGCCTTTGGTGACGATCCGGGTGTAACCTTTGCCGCCGCCTATGGGGCCAACTTCGTCGGCCTGAGCACCGTAGACCTTCCCGTCCAAAGTGACCGAGGTGGGCTGGTCGGCGACAGCGACTGTCGACAGCAGGCCTGCCAGACAGAGCACAATCGTCATTTGCGTTCCTGGCGTACAGTGTCGTTGTGTTGAAGCGGGAGGATTTCGCATGGGCTATCGTACTCCTATTCAGGCCGGTAATGAACCGGGCAGGCAGACGCGCCCGTCCGGGGTTGGCCGATCGCGCAACGGGGCCTGATTCTGCCGTGCAAGCCCGCGGAGGGAATCTCCTTCCCTGGATCCCCTGCCCTGGGACGACGCGGCTGCGAAGTCTGTCCTCAAACGTTCCTTCACTATAGCACACTCACCGCAATGCGACAATCTACCCCGCTAACGAGCATTCGCCGAACTCTGCCTCTGAGAAGCTTGAGCATGTATCGTCTGCTGTAAACACGAATGCTCAGCTCTGAAGATGCGAAACCCGTGACTTCTGGGAGGATTTCAGTTATCTCTGTTGATGATTGGACATGCGAGAAGATTCCCATGCGGCGATTTCACCGGCCACGGTTTGTGTGCTTGTCGTTGGCGTTGCTTGTGGCGATGACGATGCCGACAGTCGCCACGGATACGGCGGCTCCAACAGCCCGCTCGGGCGTGGGCCCGGCAGGCAAAGTTCTCGTGTTGAGCCGTGACGGCAAGAGCGACTACGTCATTGTGCTCCCGCGCCAGGCTTCGGCGGTCGAGC
>CAZTQK010000238.1:0-9725 GCA_964615635.1 uncultured Planctomycetales bacterium | reverse complement strand
TTCTCTTGGCCGGAATGCTGTCTGCGGCCAGTTGTATCCCATCTACGGATGGTCCCGACGGCGATGGGGATCCGATCGACCCCAATAACCCCCCCATCACCGAGGGCTCATGGTACCGCCCGGCCGTGACGGCCACCTGGCAGTGGCAGCTCCAGCCTGATGCCACAGACAACATCAACACAACCTACGACGTCGAGGTCTACGACATCGATCTCTTCGATGTCTCCGATTCCGTGATCGCCGATCTGCACGCCCAAGGACGAAAGGTGATCGCCTATTTCTCCGCCGGTACATATGAGCCCTTTCGTTCAGATGCTGATGAATTTCAAGCCTCCGAAATCGGCAACACGCTCGAAGACTTCGCCGACGAGCGCTGGCTCGACATCAGATCCGAGAACGTCCGGCAGATCATGCTCGCCCGGCTCGACTACGCCGTGCTCCGCGGCTTTGACGGCGTCGAGCCGGATAACGTTGACGGGTATGCCAACAACTCCGGCTTCCCGCTGACCGCCGCCGATCAACTCGCCTTCAATCGATTCATCGCCAATGCGGCGCACGAGCGGAACCTGGCTGTGGGCCTCAAGAACGACCTCGATCAGATCACGGAACTCGTTCAGTATTTCGACTTCGCGGTGAACGAGCAATGCCACCAGTACGACGAATGTGATGCCCTGGAACCGTTCATCCATGCTGGCAAGCCGGTCTTCAGCGCCGAATATGCCGACGTATATGTCAACCTGCCTCTCATCCGCAATCAGATGTGCGCCGACTCGCTGGCTTTGGGTCTTCGGACCCTGGTCCTGCCGGTCGATCTGGATGACTCGTTCCGCTTCAGTTGCGATCCGTAGGCGACATCGATGACAGGAGCAGCAAGGGGTTCGCAGTGTGCCACTGGCGGCCTGCCCGCCAGTGCTTTCACTGCCAGGATCGAGCACGGGTAGACAGGCAGCTCGTGGCACGCACTTTCCTGTTCACGCGGTCCTGTTCAGCCGGCTTGGGTCGTCCAGGGTGCATGTTCGAGCGCCTTGGTCTTGGCGTCGAGTCTGAAGATCTTCCGCGCGTTCCCGTGCATAATCGGATCGATCACGGACATCGCGTCGCCCAGGCTCATCCATCCCTCCTCGACGAGTTCGGCCAGGGCCAGCGTAATGCCCCGCCGCGCGATCATCGCATGCCCCAGCACGGGTTCGACCGGAATGTAATCTCCGCCGAAAGTCAGGATCTTGTTCGCCGGCGCCGCGACGAGGTACTTCTTGAGGAAGTCCTTGGCCGCGACGGGATTGATGATCCACGCCCAGCACATGTCGATGAAAGCATTGGTGTAGTGTTTGGCGACGGAGATCATCTCCTCGTAGTAAGGATAGCAGATGTGCATGAACACGAAGCGCGTACTCGGGACCGCCCGGCACAAGGCGGTGACTGAACCTGGATTGTTGATGAGCCGGGACAGGGGCATGTAGTTCTGGCCTGCGTAATAGCCGGTGTGCAGCTTCACCGGGAGATCGGCCTCGGTAGCTTTCTTCACGGCGTAGAAAAAGAGATGATCTTCGAGAGACTTGCGTTCTTCAGCGGTGTGCGGCTCTTTCTTGTGCACTTTCTTGAAGACAGCTTCAACTTTCTCCGCGGGCGTCTGCTGATAATCGATATCACGCGCGTAGGCGTTCTGCGACTTGACGGCAACGGCGTAAGGTCCATATTCGTGGAACCACCAGTCGATGACGCGGTGCCAGTCGGAGAGCGAAGCCACGTTGATGCCGGCCGGCCCGCCGAAAACGTCAAACGCCGGCCCCTGAAACATGCCGACAATACTGAGATCCTGCATGAGCAGCGTGGGCTGGGCCGACTTCATAAACGGTCGTTCCAGACAGTTCACCTGCGTCGATTCGATGCCGGACAGGTCGCGCAGGATGTGCTTGTATAAACCGGGACGGCGAACCTTCTCGTAGCCGGCCTGGACCTGCCCGATGGTTCCGTCCGAAAGGTCGTCGACGCCGTAAAGGACCTTCATGGCGATCCGAACGGCTTGACCATAGCCGGTATTCTTGATCGCGGCCCAGAAGGGTTTCAGCAGGGGCCATTTGTCGATCGCTTTGACCTCGGGCGAGAAGAACCGTTTGAATTCTGCGTCCGGCATACCGGCGGCGATCATATCGGAATCAAGGTAGTGACTGAGCACCATGCTCCAGTCATCGCTCCGGACCCGACCGTGCGTCGTTCCGCTGAGCCGGGCTTTTTCCTCGATCAGGTGCTCGTGAGTATCGATGAAGGGAGTCTGCAGCACCTTTCGCCAGATCTCACCTCGAACACCGTCCATGCCGGAATCGGCAATACCGGCCACGTTGCCCTCGCCCCGACTGGCGCTTGGTGCCAGAAAAGTGGCGGCGCCGAGTGCTCCCAGGCCTTCGAGAGTGGACCTTCGGGAGATACGATCATCTTCGGCCATGGTCAGGCTCCTCCTGGACAAGTGGGCTCGCCCTGGAACCCATTCGCAAAACGCGGTCACCCTTGCGCCCGACACAGACACGTCGCCGCAATCTGTCTCGGGACGCTCCATTCTCATTGAGTCAGACGATGGTTGTCAACTGCCAGGACGGCAAAAGGTGGGAGCACGGTGCGTAACGGGCCGGGAATCGCTACCGCTCTTTCAGAACCGCGACCGTAAGGGAGCGGCGTATTCTCAGAACCGCGACCGTAAGGGAGCGGCCCCCGTGTGGTGTTGGCCGCTTTGCGGCCTGTCCTTTGCCGACCTTTGCAGGTCGGTAAAGGACCCCTCGCTTACGCTCGGGGTTCTGAAAGAGCTGCCCAGACTGTCGCGCACCCGTGAAAGCGAAGGAAGTGACACGGAATGGTGGCAACCTGCAGGCATCGGCCGCCTGGAAGGCCCCGGTGGCGGCTCGCCACTACGTCTCCCTCGTCTCATGCCAGCAATTCGTAGATCAACAGAAGGGCGATGCCGACCACGTACATCCCGACCACAATGGTGATCCAGTTCTTCAGAACCGCCATGGGGATCTCGCGGAGGTTCTCGCATTTGATGGTCTTGTAGATGATGCTGATGCAGAGGCAGAGGGGCAGCAGGAGCAGCGCCTGCTGCCAGCGGACCAGCGGCAGTGGATTGATCATGAGCGTGGCGAGCAGGTCGATCATCCGGCCGCCCCTTTCACGGCCGGGGGCGCCCGATCCGCCCGGCTCGTCGGCTGTTCGGCCCTGACCAGCACGTCGAAGATCACCAGGACGTTGAGCATCCCGCAGATGGCCGTGTAGACGACCGAGATCTCCTCAGACCGGCCGAACGCCACGAAAACGGGGTCCCTCTTCGGCACAGGGCTGGGGTCGACCCAGTTACCCAGGCCCCACGCGGCCAACGCGTGCCCGCCCGCGCAGATCTGACCCATGAACCACAACGACCGACCGCCGGGAGACACCGTGTTGCTGATGCCGCCGATCGCCATGCCTCCCCAGAAGGTGATCGCAATGGTCGCCAGAATAATGAGACCCCGCGCCCGCTCGCCAATAAACAAATGCCCGGCGCCGGGCATGAGCCATGTCAGCACGCCCGCAACCGACATGCGAAGCTGAGGGTTGTCTTCGGTACGCCTAATCTTCATTCGACAATGCTTTCAATACCGAACCTTCACTGCCGCATCGGGCACGAGCCGCCCGGATTCTGACAGCCGGCACACGACGGCGGCAAAGACGGGCGCGACGTGGCACCATCCCTGGCCGCAAAAACGCTCAGCTTCTTCTCCAGCTCCTGCTTGCCGCACTCCGGACAGGCCAGCGACCGTTCCTCGGCCTCCGACCGGACAAGCCGGCCGAATTCATGCCGGCAGTTCAAACATCGGTACTCATAAATCGGCATAAACGCCCCCTGTGGGCACTCGCGTCACTGTCAGTATAGATGCCTCTGAGCAGAGCCGCAAGGCGGGTGCCCGGCGAATCTCGCCACCGTCACAATCGCCTGCGCCGTCTGGTTCTGAACTTCGCCCCCAGGCGTTTCGGCGGTGCCGCCGGGATCGTTGCCGTCGGTGGTGAAGCGACCAATGCTTCTCGTCTGCCGACCGGAGCGGCGCCGCGATACTCCTCCGGCGGCGGCGATGGCTCGAAGCCCTCCATTTGCTCGCACGGAATCTCCCTGTTGATCAGCTTCTCGACCTCGGTGAGCTGCTTGCCCTCCTCACGGGTCACGAACGTCATCGCCTCTCCAAACGAGCCCATCCGAGCCGTGCGGCCGATCCGATGCACGTAGATGAGCGGATCCTCGGGTATGTCGTAGTTGATGATGTGCGTGATGCCCTGCACGTCGATGCCGCGGGCCGCCAGGTCCGTCGCAACCAAGACATGGATGGTGTGCTTCCGAAATCGCGACATCACCCGATCCCGTTTCGCCTGAATCAGATCGCCGTGGATTTCCCTCGCGTTGATGCCGTCGCCATTCAACCGTTTCGCCAGCTTGCGAACCGCGTGCTTGGTATTGCAGAACACGATAGCCAGTTTCGGCTTTCGCGAATCGAGCACCGTCCTCAGAAGCCGGTACTTGTCCCAGCGATCCACCGTGTAAAAGGATTGCTGCACCTCGTCCACGGTGACCTTATCCTGCGAGACGTTGACCTCGATCGGGTCGGTCATGTACTGCTCGGCAAGCCGCTTGATGTCGTCAGTCATCGTGGCCGACACCAGGATGGTCTGGTGGGCCGTCTTGACCTGCGACAAGATTCTCTTGATGTCATCCCGGAACCCGATGTCCAGCATGCGGTCCACCTCGTCGAGGACCACAAAGCGAATGCTGCTGAACGACAGGATTCGGCGGTCGAGCAAGTCCATCACCCGCCCCGGGGTGCCAACGACAAAATGCGGCTTGCGGCCCAGGAGGTGAACTTGCTGGCGGATTCGCTGCCCGCCGTATACCGGCACCACGCGCAGCCCGGAGGTGTCCGCCAGCCGCTGCATCTCGGCCCCGACCTGGACCGCCAGTTCACGGGTCGGCACAAGGACGAGCCCCTGCAGGCCCTCCGTGGCTTTGGCCATCTGCATCAACGGCAGGCCGAAGGCCGCCGTCTTTCCGGTGCCCGTCCGAGCCTGCCCCAACAGGTCCTGGCCCGACAGCGCCAGCGGGATCAGTCGCTGCTGGATCTCCGTCGGCTGGGTGAAGCCCATTTTCTCCAAGGCAAGCAGAAACGGAGTCTCAATGCCAAGTTCGGCAAATGCGGTTGGGAGTTCGTGGTGTTTGTGCATTTCCAGGCAGGCGAACGATGTCGCCTTCTATCCCAAAGCCATTCAGTTTGTACCAATCGGCCAGTCATTGTATACCATGCCGGTCGGCGCAGCCAGATGCCGCCGACTGCCGCTTTTGACCAGCGGT
The DNA here is from genome assembly GCA_964615635.1 of uncultured Planctomycetales bacterium. GTDB lineage: Bacteria > Planctomycetota > Phycisphaerae > UBA1845 > PWPN01 > JAUCQB01. The sequence goes on along the minus strand of CAZTQK010000238.1, from coordinate 4,363 downwards.
GCATCTGCAAGCCTTTGGCGGCGGGGAGACGGAACAGGCACCGCCGTGTGCCACTGCTGTTTCAGCAGTGCCCAGCCCTGACTGCTCACAGAGCAGTGGCACACAGATGAGGCCCGGCCAAAAAGCAGAAGAAGCGCGCCTTAAGGACCGATCCAGGAGGTCTTTCCGTCGATGTCTGAACCAGCGACCGCGTACATCAGTGCCGCCGCTATCCAGAACAACGTGGAGGCCGTCCGCCGACGTGTTCCGCCCGGCACGCCCATCTGTGTCGCCGTCAAAGCCAACGCCTACGGCCATGGGGTTGAGCAGGTGCTGCCCGCCCTTACCCGCGCCGGCGTCGAGCGTCTGGCTGTTGCCAATCTTGATGAGGCTGCCGACCTTCGCACTCGCGGCTGGACCCGCCCGGTGCTTTGCCTGGGCCCCATACTCGCCTGTAAGAGCGAGCACGAGCAAGGCGAAAACGCCGCCGCAGCCGTGGCAGGCGGCATCGCCGTGACCATCACGTCTCCCGCCGAGGCCCACATACTGGCAACGGCCGCCAAACGACAGCACCGCCTTGGTCATGTTGAAATCCAGGTTGACACCGGCATGGGCCGGTGCGGCGTCCGTTGCGACACAGCACTCGACGTTGTCGTTCAAACCGGCCTGCTGCCCGATGTCCGCATCGACGGTGTGTATATGCACTTCGCCACCGCCGACGAGGATGATCTGACCTTCGCCCGAAACCAGCTTCGGAATTTCAAACAGCTCATCGCCCAGATCGCCGGTGCCAAGCTTTCTGTCGGATCATTCCACGCCGCCAACTCTGCCGCCGTCTTCCGCCTGCCCGAATCCCATCTCGATCTCGTCCGGCCGGGACTGTGCATCTACGGTTATTGGGGCGGGCCAGCCGGCCAGCGACCACCCGAGCTCCGCCCAGCCATGCGTTTGGTCAGCCGCCTGACAGAAGTGCGACACTTGCCCGCTGGGGGGTCCGTTGGCTATGGCTGCACATGGAAGGCCACGCGCGACAGTCTGATCGCCACCGTCTCATTGGGCTACGCTGACGGTTACAGGCGTCTTCTCGGCAACAAGGCGGCGGTGACACTCCAGAAAGCCGGCGAAGACCCCTCCCGCCACATTCCAGTCGTCGGACGTGTCAGCATGGACCAAATCAACGTCGATCTGACCGACGCTGGCCCTATCGCTGTGGGGGACGCAATTGTGGTGATCGACGATATCCCGTCTGCTCTCAATAGTGTTGAGTCGCTGGCCGAGATTGTGGGCTCGATCCCCTACGAGATCACCACCCTCATCGGCTCGCGCGTTCGGCGCGTCAGCGCCCCTTGACAGTGCTCCCTGAACACAGACCTCGATAGGACCGGAGACTGTGTCACCTGAACAGATGACCGGTGGGTTCACTCCTGAGAACCGGCTCGCTGGATCACTTCGGCCCCCGCCGCAAAACCCGCCCTGACTCGAAGCGTATCGAGCTTCTCTCCGACTTCCTGAGCCATGCGGCTGTTCGGGAACTCCTGGCGAATGCTCAGGCCAACCTCCAGTGCATCTCGCCAGCGACTCTCGGAAACGGCCAGCCCAAAGCTGACCCCAAGGGCAACGAGACGGGCCTTGAATACGTGACGGGCCGAGTCCTGCAGACTCTGAGCCTCCTCCTTGGTCAGGAACGGGTCGAGTTCGGTGAGGATCTGGATTCCGCGATCCACCTCTTCTCGCTGAACCGCCTGGTTCCACTGCTGGAGCAGTTCCTGCTTCCGCTCTTCGCGGCGGAGGTTCAGTTCCGCCGGAAGACCGAGGACCCGCTCGTGACGCGGGAAGAGCTTCATTAGACGTTCTGACTCCTGGCGGGCCCGCTCCCATTGGTGTTCGTCCAGCAGTTTGGCAATATGTGAGATCGCTTCGCCAATCTTCTCCTCGATGGTCATCTCGCGTATCTGGCCGAGCTCCTTGCGAAGGGCCTCGGCCTCGCGGGCGTACCCGAACCGGGTCTGCATCTGCTCGATGAGATACATTGCTGCGTCCCAGTTGCCCTGGAACATCTCTTCGCGCAAAGCGTGCCGCAAAGCCTCAAGTTCCTTGTCTCGGTGGGTGATCGACCGAGCCGCATCAGAAAGCTGGCTGTTGTCGGCGATCAGTTGCAGCATCGGCTCGAGCCTTCTGGCCGTGTCGTGAAGGTCCAGCGTGTTGTGGTGAACGCGGTTGATGTTCGCCTCTGCCAGAACCACCAGCTTGACCAGCGAGTGGAGCAGCAGCGAAACGGCGATCAACAACATGCCGCCCACGACCAGGACCGCCCGCCCGGTCAGATCGGACGGTACCAGGCCGGTGATCACCAGGATGATGCCGCCGATCACGGCACCGACGGTAACCAGAAACGACATCAGGCTGATCGAACGATTTCGGATTGGGGTCTCAGGCACGATCCTTCGCTCCCGACGTGGCCGACAACGCGGCACCACAACTCCATGAACGCGGCAATCTCACTCTAAGGCCTGAGACAAAACCAGTCAACTGGCTTCTCATTGTCCTTGGCGGACGGCACCCGGCGGCAGTCGTTCCATCGCAGGAGGATACCCTGAAAGGAAGGGCTCAAGCGGTTCTCAGGGTTTTGGCGGCCGAAGCTCGGCGACCTGGGCGACAGTGCCGGCCTCGCATGCGGCCTGCTGGGCCAGCCGCTTCTGCTGTTCGGCGTCGGCCTGCTGCTTCTCGTACAAGCGGAGTAGAAGGTGCTTCTCTCTGCGACGTTTCTCCTTGGCAACCATGCGAAGGAAAAGCCCGGTTCCCAGCAGGATCGAGAAGATGGTGAACAGGGATTTTGCGTCCATGAACGGCATCAAAAACGACCCCCTGTCGCCCGGCCTCCCTGCGGGGCATGGTGCCTGTCCACCCGATGTATCGGAAAGGGCGGGGGAGGGGTTCATTTGAGCCTCCTGGCAGGGACTGTTTTTCCGGACCCAATCCGGGTCGGCGGTGACCGAGACCCCCACCAATGCCCAGCCGGGCTTGTAGGACGCCAGGCGGTACCGGGGCCATCCTCAGTTATTGATTTGCTTATCCCAGGGTGTTGCCGATAATATACCGCCTCCACGGGTTCGTGGTTTCGTCGTAAACGACAAGGGAGTTTATGGCTCAGTCGGACAAGATCCAGGTCGAAGCAAAAGTCATCAAGGCTCTGCCGAACGCCCAGTTTCTGGTCGAGGCGGAGTCGGGCAACTCCAAGCACGAGGTGTTGGCCCACATTGCCGGGAAAATGCGGAAACATTTCATCAGGATCGTACCGGGCGACATCGTGACGGTCGAGCTGTCACCCTACGACCTGACTCGCGGCCGCATCGTCTATCGCCAGCGGTAGCTTCCCTCAGTCTCCCTCTCCTACTTCGATCGACAACCCTCTCTGGTCGCCTTATCCGTCAGAGGAGATGCTGCGCCTTGCGTGCCGCTATCCGCCGGCCTCCTCCAACACTAGAATGACTCGCATCGGCCGCCTCGTGGCAGGCGCGATCGTGAGAATTGCCTATGACGCTTCGTGACAGAATCAGCGACGAGCTCCTGCCGCGTGTGAAGCAGCCCGGCCAGTACATCGGCGGCGAGTGGAACCAGCTTGTCCGGTCCGGCGACTGGGAACAGGCGGATCTGCGTGTCGCCCTGGCGTTCCCCGACACCTACGCGGTCGGCATGAGCCATCTCGGCTGCCAGATCCTCTACTGGCTATGTAACCACACACCCCGTGTTTGTGCCGAGCGCGTGTATTGCCCCTGGACGGATGCCGAGCAGGTCATGCGCCGGCGGAGCATCCCGCTATTCACCTGGGACACACGCCAGCCGGTGGCCTCGGCCGATATCCTGGCCGTCTCCATCCAATACGAGATGTCGTTTACCAACCTGCTCATGCTCCTCGACTTGGCGGGCATACCCCTGAGATCAGGCGACCGTGATGAGCGCCACCCATTGGTCATTGTCGGCGGGCCTCAGGTCGACAATCCCGAGCCCATCACCGATTTCGTCGACGCCGTGGTGATCGGCGACGGCGAGGCCAGCATGGCCGCCATTCTCGACGCCTCCCTTGAACTCAAGCGAGCCGGCACATCGCGTTTCGAGCGGCTCGTCGAACTAGCTCGCCGATTCGAGTGGCTGTACGTCCCCTCGCTGTACCAGATTCGATACCACGACGACGGCACAATCGCCGCGATGACTCCCGCGAGCAGTTGCCCGGCCGGTTTCGTGCCTCGCCAGACGATCGGCCGCTGTCCGACGAAGAATCTTGACGACGCCCCCCTGCCGCTTCGTCCGATTGTCCCATTCACGGAAGTTGTTCACGACCGGATCAGCATCGAGATCATGCGCGGCTGCCCGAAGCGGTGCCGAT
>CAZTQK010000237.1:4746-9731 GCA_964615635.1 uncultured Planctomycetales bacterium | reverse complement strand
TGCTCTGGCGGATCATCGGGACGGAGAACGCGTTGTACAAGATGGCCGAAGAGCCTGGGCGGCTGGCCCGGTTCATCGAACGGCTGGGTGACTTCCTGGTGGGCATTGCTGAGGCTCAGATCGCCGCGGCCAGGGGTCGGCTGGCCGGGCTCTACATCTGGGGCGATGTCGCCTACACGCGGGGTATGTTCTTCTCGCCCGACTACTGGCGCAGCGCGTGCAAGCCGCAGCGCAAGCGGCTCTGCGACGTGGCTCACACGGCCGGGCTCAAGACCATCTACCACGGCTGCGGAAACGCGTCGGTCGTCTACGATGACATGATCGAGGCCGGCGTCGACGGCTACAACCCGCTGGAAGCGAAGGCGGGCCTCGACGTGGTCGAGCTCAGAAGGCAGTATGGCCGTCGATGGGCTTTCAACGGCAACATCGATGTGCGGGTACTGGCCACCAACGACCGCGACCAGATTCGCCGCGAGGTGCTTCGCAAACTCAACGCGGCCAAGGGCGGCGGGTACATCATGCAGTCGGACCACAGCGTCCCCGACAGCGTCTCGTTTGACAGCTACGACTGCGCTGTCCAGCTTGCGCGAGAATTCGGGCGATATCCGTTGCGGCTCGGGGAGTTCGACGAATCGGTTTGACAAGGGGTACCGTGGACGGGCCGAGACGGAAAGGGTACTGGGACTAGGGACTAGGGACTGGGGCTTGGGGGCTGGAAAAAGCATGCCTTCCGCCATCCCCCAGCCCCCAATCCCAAGCCCCGGACCGCTGGGCGAGAGTGCCGGGTGCCGGGTGCCATGCCCACGGCTTTGCGTGGGCATGCTTGGAGATTGGCAACATGAAGCGTTACGGCATGGTCGTCAGGGTCAAACCCGAGAGGTTCGAGGAGTACAGGCGGCTGCACGCGGCCGTCTGGCCCGACGTGCTCAGGATGATCAGCGCGTGCAACATCCGCAACTACTCGATCTATCACAAGGACGGCTACCTGTTCAGCTACTTCGAATACGTGGGCACCGATTTTGACGCCGACATGGCCAAGATGGCGGCCGACCCGGCCACACAGAAATGGTGGGCGGTGTGCATTCCGTGCTTGGAGCCGCTGCCGACACGGGCCGAGGGCCAGTGCTGGGCAGACATGGAGGAGGTCTTTCATTGCGACTGACCTCGCGCGAACGGGTGCTGGCGGTCTTTGACCACGTCGAGCCGGATCGCGTACCGGCCTGGTGCGGTTCGTCGGCGGAGTTTTGGGCCAAGGCCAAGAAGCAACTGGGGCTGGATGACGAGGGCCTGCGAATTCGCTTCGGTGACGATTTTCGGCGCGTCTGGGCCAGGTACGTCGGCCCGGAGGTACACCTGCAACCCGGCGCGATCTATGCGACGCCCTTCGGCATCCAACGGCACGGCATGGGCTACGGCCAGCCGATGAGCCACCCGCTCGCCGACGCGACGATCGAGCACATCCACGATTACCCATGGCCCAACCCCGACTGGATGGACGTCTCGGCCATCCGCGACGAGGCGTTGGCATATGACCGGCAGTACGCCGTCCTCGGCGGCGACTGGTCGCCTTTTTGGCACGACGCCATCGATCTGCTCGGCATGGAGAACCTGCTGCTGCGGATGTACGACGAGCCGGACGCTGTTGCGGCCGTGATCGGGCACATCGTCAATTACTATGCGGCGGTGAGCGAACGCATCTTTGAGGCCGCAGGTGATGCGATCGACATCTTCTTCATCGGCAACGACTTCGGCAGCCAGACCGGCCCGCTACTCGGCGAGGACCTGTTCCGGCGATTCTGCCTGCCCCCCCTGCGGCGGCTCATCGAACTGGGCCACTCGTATGACCTGAAGGTCATGCTGCACTGCTGCGGCGGCTTTGCCCCTCTGATTCCGGCGATGATCGAGATCGGCCTGGACGGCCTGCACGCGGTCCAGCCGTCTTGCCACGGCATGGACCTGGCGGTGCTCAAGAAGAAGTACGGCCGCAAGATGGTCTTCAACGGAGCCATCGACTCGCACCACATCCTTATCAACGGGACGCCGGAATTCGTCCGCCGCAAGACGCGCGAAGTACTCGATATCATGAAACCCGGCGGCGGCTACATCGCGGGGGCCAGCCACGATTCCATCCTCGAAGAGACACCCGTCGAGAATGTCATGGCGATGTTCGATGCCATCCAGGATTTCGGCGGGTACGAGTGAGGATTCGGGTTTCGGCGTTCCCTGCTTCGCTCTGCGAGCCTCGCAGGGCAGGCAGGGTCAGCAACGGGATCTGAAATCTGCGATCTCAGATTTCAGATCAGGAGTAGGCGGCGGAGCCTTTGCGAGCCAAGGGAGGGCAGATTTCGACCAGACCGTGGGCGATTATAGAATCCGTTGCGAAGTATAATTGCCCAACCTCATCACTCGACGATACAAGAAAAGCGGTGCCGACACGCAACAGAGCTGCACTGGAAGCATCGATGGCTCCAACCGACGACGAAGAGAACAGTCTCCCCGCCACCTCGGCGGTTACGGGCCAGCTTCGTCCGAGCCCGCCGCCCTCCCGCCTGTCTCGGATTCTGTGGGGAACCGCTCTGCGGGCCCGCCCCACCTTGCGAGGACTGCTTGCTGTCCAGGACTCCAGCGATCCTGGCTCCGGCCCAGCCGAGTTCTTCCCTTGGCAACAGCTGCATACCCACGGCGACTATGGCTTCTGGTCGGTGCTGGACGAGCATGGCCGGCCTTTGAAACGCGACGGTCGACCCGTGTCCCTGCAAGTCAAAGGATGGCACGCCAAACGGGTTGCCAAAAGACTGCAGAAGCGACACCTCCGGCACGCATGGGACGACGGGACGCTGTCTGTCACTGCCGATCTGAGTCGGGACCTGTCTCCGCGATGGCCCGTAGTCGTGCTTGCACTTTTCTGGGTGGCAATACTCACGATGATGTTCTGGTCGATTTGGCGAACGCCGGCACGCCCGCCATTCTGGCAAGGCGACAGTCCCGTGTTTGTATGGTTCGATAAGAGATCGCTGATGTGGTTCTTCTGGGTAATCTGCGTCCTGGCGGCGTGCCTGTTCTGCGGTACGTTGTGGCGTTCCGTTTCAAAGATCAACACGACCTGGATCCGTTTGCAGCGAACGGGCGTTACGGCCACGTTGAAAGACGGCTCGACAGTTCTGCGGCTGTGGGATTCGCTGACATCGATCGGCTTCAGTTTCGGCTCGCTACCGCTCAGATTCGGCACGAATACGCCCCTTCGACTGCCGTTGGGGCGATGTGCACTCGTCCTGCGTCCTGTTCTCAATACGATCAGCGAGAACGTCTTGAAAAAGCCGGCAGGCCACGAAGGCGAACTGACAAGGTCCGAGGCCGTTCGGATCGGCCTTTACTGTCTGACGGGCTGTGTCGTCGGAGGCCTGCTGATGCTGACGCTCCCACCTGAGGCTCGACAAATGTGCGCGTTCGAAGCCTTTGGCATGTTGGCGTTCTGCCTCGGCGCGATTTGGGCGACTTTGGCCACGACGGTGTTTCTATCTCCGGCTCTTGCGAAGAAATGCACGCGATGGCAGAGACGGCGCCGGCGAAAGCTGGGGCGCGCGAAGACTGCCGCTATTGAATCGTGAACACGACAGAACGGGGCGGCGGGCAGAGCCCGCCCTACCGATGCTGCTTCTGCAGGAAAGCTGTTAGCTCTTAGCTTTTAGCCGTTGGCCATTCGTTCGGCGGGCGGAGCCCGCCCTACCTGCTGGGGCCGCCTTACGAGGGGGAGAACACGGGAGGGGGTTCAGGTTCGGGGGAGGATTGCCGAGCAGGCGGCTTTCGGGGAATGACCAACGACCAAGGCCCAATGGCCAGTCAATGCCCCGCCTTCGCCAGGGCTACGGCGTGGCGAGCCCGAATGTCGAAATCCGAATGACGACACCGAAGGATGAAGGTTGAGGGAAGAAGGATGAGTCAGGATCGGCCGTGGCGAACTGACCGCTTCTTGTCGAGCACGGAATACGCGGACCATGCGGAAGCAGACATCGAGGCAGCGCCTACGACGGGACCCTGTCCGCAGATGGGATTGGACGGACACGGGCCTGAGGCCTGCCGAGATCTCGAGCGGCGGGCGCCTGGGCCGTTCAGGAGCAGTAAGCCTGCTGTTGCGAACAGCAGTGTTTGCGCCGCTCCGGTACCGCAGCCGGGTCCGGCACCCGTCATGCTGTTGGTGCCATTGCCGTTCGTGGGGTCGTCCGGGAATGGATCGTTGGCGTCGGCTATTCCGTCACCGTCGCTGTCGTTGTCACGCTGGCCGGCCGCGCAGCCTTCGGCATCAACCGCGGCGCCGGCGGCAGTGCCCGGACACAGGTCCGCCCCGTCCGTGACCCCATCCTGGTCTGTGTCGCTGCCAGACGGGGGTGGATCGGTGCAGTTTTCGTTCACTTGGCCGCTGCAGTTGTTGTCCACACTATCCCCACACACTTCGGCCACACCCGGATGCACATCTGAGCGGCTGTCGTCGCAGTCCGTGTAGTCCGACACGTACCCCGCGGGCTGCAGCTCGGATGTCGTGCTGTCGGCGGGATTGCCGTACTGGTCGCCGTCGGCATCACGATACCAGGTGTCGCCGCAGGGCGCGTCCCCGTCGACACAGTCATCATCGACCCCGTTCCCGCAAACCTCGGCGGCACCGGGATGAACGGCGGCGTCCTGATCATCGCAGTCGGTGCTATCGCTCACGTATCCGCTGGACGGCTCCGTACAGGACTCGAGGCTATCGGCCACGTCCCCGTAGGTATCGCCATCGGAATCACGGTACCACGTGGGGCACGCTGCGGCCGTCCCGGCGTAACTCTGTGTTATCTGGTTACCGGTGACGTTGGTGTACGTGCGAGTCACGGGGGTGAAGGCGTAGCCGGACTTGGTCGGAGTCACCGTTCCGCTGAAACCGGAGGCCACCGTAGCCGTGTAGTTGCCGGTCGCGTCCGTCACCGGATTGCCCGGCAGGCCGGAGAGGG